>NZ_CP022098.1:12000000-12349744 GCF_002305875.1 Cystobacter fuscus
CTCGGGCGAGATGCCCTCGTAGGCGAACTCGCGCAGCTTGTCGTGCACGAAGCGCAGCCGTCCGTTGCCCGCGTCCTCCAGCACGTGCCGCGCGCGCAACTCCTCCAGCGCCTCCAGCTCCTGCAGGTCCTCCAGTCCGGCCGCCGCCGCCAGGATGTCCGAGTCCAGCTCGCGGCCGAGCACCGCCGCCACCTCCAACAGCCGACGCGCCTCGGTGCCCAGGCCGTCCAGACGCCGGCACACCAGGTCGTGCAGCGAGCCCGGCAGCGGCAGGGCCTCGTGCAGCCGCGCCAGCGCGTCGTCCCGGGCGGCCACCTGCCACTGGCCCTGGGAATCGCGATACAGCAGCCGCTCGTCGATCGCCGTGCGCAGGTACTCCGCCACGAAGAAGGGATTGCCCGCCGAGCGCGTGGTGAGGAAGTTGACGAAGGAGGCCGGAGGCGAGGCCATCGACAGCATGTCCTCCACCATGCACGCCACCACCGGGGCGTCGAACTGACCCAGCACCCGGTGCTCCACCCGCGGCGACTCGATCAACCCGCGCAGCGGCGTGCCCAGCTCCTCCGTGCGGTAGGTGCCCATCACCAGCATGGACGCTCCCCGCAGGAAGCCCTCGCGCAGGAAGTCCAGCGCGCCCAGCGACAGCTCATCGGCCCACTGCAGGTCGTCCATCACCAGCAGCACGGGATCCTTCTCGCAGAAGGCGGCGAGCGTCTCGGCGAGACAGCGCAGGAGGCGCTCGCGCGCGGCCTGGGGCGGCAGTCGCGGGGGCTCGGACCACGCGTCCTGCCCGGGCAGCTCCGCCAACGCGGGCTCATAGAGGGCGAGCACCTTGCCCCGCTCGCCCAACAGGTGCTCCGTCTCCTGCAGTCCTCGCTGCCGACACTCGTCGGCGATGGCCTGGAGCACGGGCTTGAAGGCATGCAGCGGCTCGCCATGGCGCGACTCGCCCCCCGCTCCACCCGACAGCGGAAGACAGCCTCCCGTGACGACCCGGAAGCCGCGCCGGCTGGCCATCACCGCGCACTCCATCACCAGCCGCGTCTTGCCCGCGCCACTCTCCCCACCGATGAACAGACACCCGCCCCGCTGCTCCCGGACCCGCTCCAGCCGGGCCTCCAGCTCCTCGAGCAGCCCGAGGCGGCCCACGAACTCCGGCCGGTACAGGTAGGGCCGCGGGGCCAGTGGAGCGACCTCGGGCAGCGCCCCGGAGCACAGCCCGGCGAGCACCGCGCCCACGTCCGCCACGTAGCCGAGGCGCTCGCGCGGCACCTTCATCAGCATGCGCAACACCAGCGCATCCAGCTCCGGCGGTACCCCGTGCACCCAGCGCGAGAGCGCGTGGGGCGCCTCCTTCAGGTGCCGCCGCAACACCTCCCAGCCCAGCCCGGAGAAGGGCGGCTGGCCCACCACCAGCTCATACAGGATGCAGCCGAGTGAATAGAGATCCGCCCGCGCGTCCACCAGCCCGCCCTTGATCTGCTCGGGAGCCATGTAGACGTACGAGCCCTCCATGGTGCCGGACACCTCGAGCGACTCGCGGCTGAGCGGCCCACCGAAGTTGGAGGCCAGGCCGAAGTCCACCAGCACCGGCGTCCCGTCCGGACGGATGACGACGTT
The DNA here is from genome assembly GCF_002305875.1 of Cystobacter fuscus. Taxonomy (NCBI): domain Bacteria; kingdom Pseudomonadati; phylum Myxococcota; class Myxococcia; order Myxococcales; family Archangiaceae; genus Cystobacter; species Cystobacter fuscus. Next base: position 12,001,621 of record NZ_CP022098.1, read on the forward strand.
GTCCGGCTTGAGGTCCCGGTGCACGAGCCCCTCGCCATGAAGGAAGGCGAGCGAGGAGCACAAGCGGCGCACCAGGAGGAGCACCTCGTCCAGACGCTCCTGGGCGGCGGGCCGCCGCTGATCCTCCGGGGGCGGCCCGTAGGCCTGGAACACCATCCGTCCTTCCCCGGGCGCCAGGGGCGTGGGGGCGGAGACGGCCTGGGTGACGACCTCCTGGGTGATGCGCGCATCGCGCCGCCACAGCACGTCGATGAAGCGGCGCAGGGTCATGCCCTCCAGCAACTCCATGGCGTACCAGGGCAGCCCGTCCTGCACGCCCTCGGCGAGCACGCGCACCACGCCCGGGTGCTGGATGCGGCGCAGCGCGTGGATCTCCCGGCGGATGCCCCGGAGCATGGCCACCTCGGGCACGCGCACCGTCTTGAGCGCCACCAGCTCGCCGGTCTCCTCGTGACGGGCGCGATACACCACGCCCATGCCTCCCGCGCTCAGCCTGCCCAGAAGGCAATAGGGGCCGATCCTCTCCTGCCCTTCTTCCTCCTGGTGGAGCGCCGCGGCCGACATGGTAGGCGCAAGACTCGCACGGTTCGGTCCAGGGCACCAAGAACGCTCCCCCCGGTGGAGCCGCCCGTCCGGCTGGCTGCCCCGAGGGGCGATTGACCACAGGACGCGAAAAGTCGTCTCGACACCCCACGTGACCCTTCCGTCACACACCGAGCCACGAAATGTCACGCCGTGGGTACAGGCCCGCGACATGCCCTCGCTATACGACGCTCGTCATGTTCGAGACCTTCGATAGCGCCACCGATGTGCAGTCCGCCCGCCGGTTCGCGCTCTCCACCGTGGCATCCCTGGGCGTGTGCGCCCTGCTCGGCGTCGCCGCGGTGACGGTGGGCTCCCAGGTCAAAGAGGTCCTCAAGGAGAAGAAGGTGGATGTGGTGTTCCGCCCCCCTCCTCCTCCAGTAGTGGCCGAGGTGAAGCCTCCTCCGCCGCCGCCTCCGCCTCCCCCCAAGCCGAAGGCCAGGCCCCCGCCTCCTCCGCCGACCGTCGCCGCGCCCGCCGCGATGCTCGCACCCAAGGAGATTCCCCAGGAGAAGCCCCCCGAGGCCGATGCCGCCAACGCCGTGGCCGCCGCGCCCATCGCCGTGGGTGGCACGGGCTCGCTCGTCGCCGGGGCCATCGTCACGGGAATGGACAGCGCGGGAGTGGCCGGCTCCGGTGGCGCGCGCCGCCCCGCTCCCATCAACCTGCCCGAGTCCGCCACGCCTCCGCGCGAGCTGGACTCCAACATCGCCCCCGAGTTCCCCGCCGACATGCGCGCCAAGGGACAGGAGGGCCTGGTCATCCTGAAGATCGTCGTCGAGGAGGACGGCCGGGTGAGCGCCGTCAAGGTGATGCGCGGAGAGGAGCCCTTCGTGGGCGCCGCCGTCGCCGCGGTGAAGTCGTGGCGCTACTCGCCCGCGCTCGTCGCCGGCCAGCCCACCGCCGTGTTCCGCATCGTGAAGATTCCCTTCCGTCTCAAGTAGCGCCCGCAGCCGTAGCGCCCGCAGCGCCAGTACCCGCCGTTTCCACGCCGGAGCCCCCGAGATGAATTTCAATCTGATCGACATCTACCACCACATGGGCCTGTTCGCCCGGTGCATCGCCTACACGCTCGTCGCGTTCGCGCTGGCCTCGCTCATCGTGTTCTTCGAGCGGCTCTTCTTCCTCTTCCGCACCAAGGGCGCGGATCGCGCGTTCATCGCCAAGGGCGGCCGGATGCTCGAGTCGCAGCAGCACGAGGCGTTCGTCGTCGAGGCCTCCAAGGCGCGCGCGAGCAGCCTGGCGAAGCTGCTGGGTGGCGGGGTGAAGACGTACCTGGTGCGCAAGGAGGCGCCCCAGGGCAACCTCGGCGCGGTGGAGCTCACCCGGCGCGAGCTGGAGCGCATCTACGAGCGCGTGGGCGCGGACGTGCGCCGCGGCATGAGCGTGCTCGCGTCGGTGGGCTCGGTGGCCCCGTTCGTCGGACTGCTCGGCACGGTGGTGGGCATCATCGAGTCCTTCGCCGGCATCGCCAAGACGGGCTCGGGCGGCCTGGGCGCGGTGTCCGCGGGCATCTCCGAGGCGCTCGTCGTCACGGCGCTCGGCCTGCTGGTGGCCATCCCCGCGGTGTTGATGTTCAACCTGCTGTCCACCCGCGCCGACGCGCTCGTGCTGTCGCTGGATCTGGCGCGCCGCGAGTTCATGGATCACCTGGAGGACATGCACTCCACGGGTGGCACCAAGGCCGCTCGGGGCGAGGGTGCCATGGCCCTGGACGTGGAGCGCGCGGCACTCCGGGAGGGTCACGATGTCCGCCCGGCGTAAGGGCGCCGGGCTCGTGCCCGAGATGAACGTGACACCCCTGGTGGACGTGGTGCTCGTCCTCCTCATCATCTTCATGGTCGTCACTCCCCAGCTCGAGGCCGGCGCGGCGGTGGACCTGCCCGCGGCGGCCAACGTGGACAAGGGCGAGGAGAACTCGCTGACGCCCACCACGGTGAGCCTCACCGCCCAGGGCGCGCTCTTCCTCGACAAGCACGAAGTGCCGCGGGCCCAGCTCGTCGAGAAGCTGCGCGGTGTGATCGAGAAGGATCCCCAGGCGCGCGTGGTGCTCAAGGCCGACCGCGCCGTGCGCTACGCCGAGGTGCGCAACGTCTTCAAGACGCTGCAGGACGCGGGCTTCCCCGGCATCTCGCTGCAGGTCATCGACCTCAAGAAATAGGGACCAACTGTCATGGCTTTCGACCTCGGTGGTGGCAAGGGCGGCATCCGCCCCGCCATGAACGTGACGCCCCTGGTGGACGTGGTGCTCGTGCTCCTCATCATCTTCATGGTCGTCACCCCGCTGATGACCAAGCAGATGACCATGGACGTGCCCGGCAAGTCGGACGAGAAGATCGAGACGCCGCCTCCTCCGGGCGCGCTGCCTCCGCTGGTGCTCACGCTCACCAGGAGTGGCGCGCTGCGCATCAACCGCGACGAGGTGCCGCGCGACCAGCTCGTGATCCGGCTGCAGCGCATGCTCAACGCCCGTCCGGACAAGATCGTCTTCTTCGACGCGGAGAACGACGTGCCCTACGGCAGCGCCATGGACGTGTTGGACCTCGCGCGCGGCGGCAACATCACCGTCGCCGTCGCCCCGGACGCCGTCGCGGAGCCCGCCGCTCCGTGACCTGAAGTTCATCTCCGCTTCGCTCCCCTTTCACCTTCCCTTCCTCTGGTTGCCACGGACCTCGCGTTCTCTGCGCGAGTCCGCCGGTGAGGAGACCCGTGTTGTCTTTCCATCCCGACATCCTCCGCGCCCCCTTGATGGCGCTGCTCTTGATGGCCTCGCCCGTGCTGGCGCAGGCCCCGATTCCCGAGGGGGCCGTGACGCCCCCGCCCACCACCGACGTCCTGCCCAACCAGACCGCCCCCGTGGAAGCGGCCCCCGCCGAGCCGGCCCCGGCCGCCGAGGAGCCCGCGGCGCAGGTGGCCGATGAGGCCATGGACGAGTCGATGGATGAGGCCTCGACCACGCCCCCGGCGGGCTTCACCGGTGTCTACGGCCAGGTCACCGACGCGCAGACGAAGGAGACCCTCATCGAGGCCACGGTGAAGGTGGTCTCGGGCGCGCAGAAGAGCGTGCTCACCGACGTGGACGGCAACTATCAGCTCGCGCTGCCTCCCGGGACGTATGACCTGCGCGTCTTCTACGACGTCTACGAGGGCCGCCGTGTCACGGGCGTGCGCGTGGAGGCGGGCAAGGCCACGAAGCTGGACGTGCAGCTGAGCGCCGACGCCGCCGCCGTGCAGGAAGTGGTCGTCGAGGCCAGCTCGGACCGCCGCGCCGAGAGCGCGCTCCTGCAGGAGCGCAAGAAGGCCGTCACGGTATCGGACGCCATCAGCTCGCAGGAGATCGCCCGCACGCCGGACTCGAGCGCCTCGGACGCGGTCAAGCGTGTGGTGAGCGCCACGGTGGTGGATGGCCGCTTCGTGCTCCTGCGTGGACTCGGTGGCCGCTACGCGACGACGCTGCTCAACGGCGCGCTGCTGCCCAGCCCCGAGCCGGATGAGCCCTCGGTGCCGTTGGACCTCTTCCCCACGACGCTGCTGGCCAACCTCAACGTGGTGAAGAGCTACACCGCGGACCTGCCCGGCACCTTCGGCGGCGGTACGCTGCTCATCGAGACCAACACCTACCCGAGCAAGTTCGAGTTCAAGCCCCGCCTCACCCTGTCCGGCGACAGCATCTCCACCTTCCGCCCGCGCAACACCCAGCCGGGCAGCTTCCTGGAGACGCTGGGCTTCACGGGCCCCGGGCGCCAGTTGCCCGCGAGCGTGCCGCGTGACCAGCGGCTGGGCTCGTCGGTGGACACCTGGAAGAGCTTCTCCAACGTCTGGTCCGCGCGCCAGAGCACCGCGCTGCCCAACCTGGGCCTGGGCGCGTCCGTGGGCGACACGCTGCGCTTCGGCAACCAGCGCCTGGGCTACCTGGCGGCCGTCAACTACGGACACCGCGAGGGCGTGCGCCTGGCCCAGTACGCCCGCGCCGTCAACACGCTGGACCAGGTCGAGGAGCGCGATGGCTCCCAGACCCAGCTCGGCACCGAGGGCGCCAACCTCAGCGCGCTCGCGAGCGCCGGCTACCAGTTCAACCGCGACAACGAGCTGACCCTCTTCAGCCTCTACACGCGCGGCACGGACATCTCCAGCTTCACCTCGCGCGGCGTGAACAACGAGCGCTCGGAGACCTACGAGGGCACCCGCCTGCAATTCATCTCGCGCGTGCTCTCCTTCAACCAGGTGCGCGGCTTCCACCGTCTGAATGGACTGGGCGACGCGGAGATCGACTGGCAGGCCAACTTCAGCCGCGTGGATCGTGACGAGCCGGACACGCGTGACACCCTCTACGCCGACGACCTGGGCAGCCCCAGCGGCAAGTACTCCTTCCCCAACCAGCCCAACAGCGGCGAGCGCTTCAACGTCATCCTGGGAGAGAACTCCACTGGCGGCAGCGCGAGCCTCACCGTGCCCCTGTCCGCGGTGCGCCTGAAGGCGGGCGGCCTCGCCCAGGTGTCCTTCCGCGACTTCTCCAACCGCCGCTTCCGCTACCAGCTCACCGACGAGCCGGTGGACGCCTCGCTTCCGCCCGAGACGCTCTTCGGCCCCGACATCCTGGGCACGGGCATCCGCATGCGCGAGACCACCCGCCCGGATGACGCCTACGACGCCTACCTCGGCATCTTCGCCGGCTACCTGACGGCGGAGGCCAAGCCCGTGGAGCCCCTGCGCCTGGTGGGCGGCGTGCGCCTGGAGAACTCGCGGCAGCAGCTCACCGCGCACAGCCCCTTCGACACCACTCCCACGGTGAGCAGCGAGGCGAACTACCTGGACGTGCTGCCCTCCTTCAACGCCATCTACGCGCTCACCCCCGAGGTGAACCTGCGCGCTGGCTACAGCTACACGCTCGCGCGGCCCACGTTCCGCGAGCTGGCGCCCTTCCTCTTCTACGACTTCGCGCGCCGGCGCAACGTGTCCGGCAACCCCAACCTGGTGGAGACGCGCATCCACAACGTCGATGCCCGCGCGGAGTGGTTCCTCGGGGAGAACGAGGTGCTGGCCGCCAGCGCCTTCTACAAGCAGTTCCGCGACCCCATCGAGCGCGTCATCAACAACCCCCAGGCCGGAGACCTCGGCTTCGAGAACGCCGACGGGGCCACCAGCTATGGCCTGGAGTTGGAGGCGCGCGCCTCGCTCGGCCGCATCACCCCCGTGCTCGCCAACTTCCGCGCCGCCGCCAACCTCACGCTCATCCAGTCCAACATCATCCTGACGGACCCCATCAAGCTGGGTTCCCAGACGAACAGCCGCCGGCCGATGCAGGGCCAGTCGCCCTACGTCGTCAACCTCAACCTCGGCTACGACCGGCCCGAGAGCGGCACCGAGGTGGCCTTGCTCTACAACGTGTACGGCCCGCGCATCAGCGAGGTGGGCGTGCAGGGACTGCCCGACGTCTACGAGCAGCCCTTCCACCGCGTGGACCTCACCGTGAGCCAGAAGCTGGGCGCGAGCACGCAGCTCAAGCTCACCGGCTCCAACCTCCTCAACTCCGCCGTGCGCATCCAGCAGGGCGGCGTCTCCGTCGTCAACTACCGCCCGGGCATCGCCTTCTCCGCGTCACTCGGCTGGGCGCTCTAGCCCCTTCTCTTTCCCCAGCAGTCAAAGGAAGCCACCCCATGAAGCGTCTCGCGCTTGGCATCACCCTCGGCATGTCCCTGCTCGCCGGTTGCGGCGTCGAAGAGCCGCAGCCCGGCCCCGGCCCGACCCCCTCGACCACCGTGGAGGTCACCGAGGCCATCACCCAGGACACCACCTGGACGGCCGACAAGGTCTACTCGCTCAAGAAGTACATCTTCGTGCAGGGTGGCACGCTCACCATCGAGGCGGGCACGAAGGTGCTCGGCAACGATGGCAGCGCGCTCGTGATCACGCGCAACGCGAAGCTCAACGCGGTGGGGACGAAGGAGAAGCCCATCGTCTTCACCAGCGCCCGCGCCGAGGGTGAGCGCGAGCCGGGCAACTGGGGTGGCGTGGTGCTGCTGGGCCGGGCGACCATCAACTCCGCGGGCGGACAGAACAGCATCGAGGGCTTCGTCACCAACAGCCAGGATGAGAACACGAAGTACGGCGGCACCGACGACACCCACGACTGCGGCAAGCTCAAGTACGCGCGCATCGAGTTCGCCGGCTATCAGCTCGCGCCGAACAACGAGCTCAACGGCCTGACCACGGGCGGCTGCGGCTCGAAGACGGAGATCGACTTCGTGCAGGTGCACAAGGGCGCGGACGACGGCGTGGAGATGTTCGGCGGCACGGCCAACCTCAAGCATATCGTCATCACCCAGCCGGACGACGACGGCCTGGACTACGACCTGGGCTACCGGGGCAAGGTGCAGTTCCTGGTGGTGCAGCAGAACAGCAAGGTGGGCAACCGCGGCATCGAGGCGAGCGGCAACAGCTCCGACAACGCGGCCAACCCGCGCTCCATGCCGGAGATCTGGAACGCCTCGTTCATCGGCTCCGGCCGCGCCGTCGCCACGAGCGGCACCAAGCAGGAGGGCCTCGTCTTCAACACCGGCGCGGGCGTCAAGCTGCGCAACGGCCTGGTGGTGAACTTCGCGGACCAGGCGGTGGACGTGGACGGCAAGGCGTCCGTGGCCATGTTCTCGGCCAGCTCGCTGTCCATCGAGAACACCTTCTTCTACAACAACCGGGGCAACACCACGTCCATCCCCTACGCCGCCAACCCGGTGAAGGACTCGGCGGGCACCGTCACCAACGAGGATGCGTCGCGCTTCGCCAACGACACCATCTTCAAGGAGCCCGAGCAGTTCCTCGCCGCGGCCCTGCGCAACCAGGTGGTGGACCCGAAGCTGACGGCCTCGCAGGACCTGAAGGCGCCGAACTTCGCGCCCCAGACGGGCTCGCTGGCGCTGGATACGGCGAACGCCGCGACGCCGCCCGCGGATGGCTTCTTCGACGCCTCGGCCCGCTTCGTGGGCGCGGTGGGCGCGGACAACTGGCTGGCCGGCTGGACCGCGTACCCGGAGAACTGAGCAGTCCCTCGCAGCACCCGGGGCCGCCCTCGCGCGGCGGCCCCCATCGCCCGGATGCACGAACATCCCACGGAGGGGGCTCCGGGGGATCGGCGTGCCTCCGGGCGGCGTTTTTTCCCGGCCGGGAACGAAGAGGGGGCTACCGCTCGTCCCGGACATGCCCCTGACGGAGCAGTTCCTTCGCGAGGAAGGGGCAGTGCTTGCGCAGGTGGCGAAGCGTCGTGTCCCCGTCCTTCCAGGCCGAGTAGTAGGCCGTCCGGGCCTCGATGAACTCCTCGTCGTTCAGGTTCAACCGGTCGATGGTCTGCTGGACCTGGGAAAGCAACGGCTCGGACAGGTCATCACCGGGAATGACCTGGAGCGTGGACAGCTCGAGCGCGAACCACTCGTCCCGCACCTCGAACGGATCCAACACGTCCTCGAGATCGTTCTTGCGCGCGTTCATCCGCGTGCAGGCGAGCCGATAGTTGCTCCATTCGTAGGCCAGCTCGCGCCGCTTCGACTTGGGGAGCAGGTGATCGACGGAGAGAGCACCCGTGCCCCGGGGAATGTAGAGGGACGAGTAGGAGCACACCCCCTGGTAGGCGGCCCAGAGTTGCGTCGCGCAGTGCCGCCAGAGGGGCTTCAGTTCACCTTCTGGTGAAGCGAGTAGAGCCTGTCCTGGCTCGCGAACCCTCGCGGAGAAGTCCGAGGGCTCGAGTTGAGGAGCGACATGAATCACGGATCGATTCCCGCCGCCTCGGCCCGGGCGAGCCAGCGAGGCCAGAACGGATCCGTGTCCTTGAGCAAACGGTACAGGTCGTTGTGAATCCGCTTCACCTCCTCGATGGGAAGCTGCGAATTCTTGAGCGCGGCCCGGGCCTCGGTGATGGCCCGCTCGGCTTCGACGGAACGGGGTTCCTTGAGATCGAAGACCTCGGAGGTCAGCCACGCGTTGGCATCACCCCGAGGACGCCAGTCGGCCTTGGACACCTTCACCTCGCTGCCCACGAGGTCGAACATGAAGAGGGCATCCTCGTCCGTGTCGAAGAGCGGTTCCATCGAGGCGAGCACGAGCGGCGAGTGGGTGACGGCGATGATCTGGACCTTCACGTCCGGACGAAGCGACTGAACCACCTTCAACAGCGAGGGGAGGATGAGCCGTTGCCAGCGCGGATGCAGATGTGCCTCCACCTCATCGATGAGGAGGACGATGTGATCCGTCGGTGCCTCGCCAAGCACCTTCGTGGCACGCAGATGTTCCTCCCACGCCCAGACCAGGAGATAGCCCAGACTGACGACGCGCCGGACACCTGCAGAGGCTTGGGTAAGTGGGACGAGGCCATAGGGCATAGCCAGGGTCGGAATATCCCGCGCGTCGTCGAGCCCCACGCGAGTGGGTTCACCGGGCTTCAACGGCTCCTGGGCATCCGGAGAAAGGATTTCGAGCACCTCGCACAAGCGAGTGAATGAATCCGCGTGCCGCAACTGCCAGTAGACCCAATCCCGGATGAGTCCATTGCACAGTACACGTCCATCGGAGTCCTCCAATCCGTCCCAGATGGCGTCCTGCGAGAAGTCGTAGGATGGGACCAGGTTTCTGCGGAGGGGGTCCCAGACACGGCAGCCCCCATCGACCTTCGCATAGACCGCAAGGGCGGAGCTGGACAATTCCACGGGAGTTCCCAAGGAGGGCGTCCGCCATCGCCAAGGAACATCGCGCTGGATAGCAAAGGACGGCCCCATGCCCCCGCCAATCCGGGCGGAAACCCTTCCGGGCCGCTCAGCGCGAGGCATCGCTGGAACCGGTCTTCCACTCCGAGTCAGCGCCCACCAGGCCAGCTCGAGCACGAAGCTCTTGCCCAGGCCGTTGTCGCCCGTCAGCAGGTTCAGGCGAGGCCCGAACGAGAACTCGAGCCGGGGGCTGGGCCCCACCTCCTCCAGAATCAGCTCACCGAGCATCCGGGCTCCCTCCTCGCGCGCAAGGCCCAACGACCCCTTCCTCTTACGGGCGTTCTCCCTCCCCCATCAAAAAGAAAACGGGCCCGGGCTCCCAAGGAGTCCCAGGCCCGACGATCCGGACACCGCCCGCAAGCCCACCCTCACGCCGCCACGGGACGCGGCGTCACCGCCGCCGCGCTCACGCTCGGCTCGGCCGCCACGGCGGCCTCGGGCGCACTGCCCTCGGAGAACAGCGGCGCGCTCGGACGCGTCTTCGGCGGACGGCCCCGGCGGCGCGGCGAGTTCTCCTCGTTCTGCCCGCTCGCCTCGGGCGCCACGCCCGTCTCCACCCGCACGCCCCGCTTGGGCAGGCTGATCGCCTCCAGCTTCGCGCTCAGCTCCGCGTCCTCCTCGGAGAACACCCGCGCGTACGCCAGCGCCCGCTGACCCTTCTGCAACAGCGCGTCCTGGCTGTCCGCCAGCGCCTGGCGCGCCGCCTCCAGCGCCGCCTGTGCCCGCGCCACCGCCTCCGCCTGCTCCCTCACCCGGCTCGCCCCCTCCTCCAACACCTCCGTGTCCACGTCCGGAAACTTCACCTCGGACAGTTCCGTGGAGAACACCTCGAGCAGCGCCCTCATCGCGGGCGAGATAGGATCGTTTTCCGTCGCGTCGAACATGGTCGGGGCTTCCCTTCGCGTGCTGCGTGAGGCCCCTATCTGCACAGATGTGCAGTGTCAGATCAAGGGGGTACGCTGCGAGGCCGATTTGTCGGCCCTCCGGCCCGCTCGCTCGCCCGCCCTCCAGCGGCGCCGCGCCGGATGACCTATCCAGAGGGCCCCACTGACCCCACCCTGGCGTCGCATGGGACTCCACGCGGCACGCGCTAGGATCTCCCTCCGGCCCCCGCACGGGCCCCCTACCGGAGGAAGAAACCGTGGACTGGGTGCGAGTGCTGGAAATATCGCTGCAGTACCTCGCGGTGGCCCTCATCGGCGCCTGCGTGGGCATTGGAGAGCTCGTCTCGCGCTATCAGGACAACCCCTACGAGGCCATTCGCAACCGGCACGCCGTGCTCTACACGGTCATCAACGTGCTCGCCTCGGTCGTCGCCCTGCTGGCCCTCAACACGGTGAACAACAAGGATCCCCTCGGCGATCAGAACGCGGCCCACCGCATCGGCTACACGCTGCTCGCCGGCTTCGGCGCCATGAGCATCCTGCGCTCCTCGGCCTTCACCCTGCGCTCGGGCAACAACGACATCTCCATCGGACCGAGCGCGCTGTTGCAGATCATCCTCTCCGCCACGGACCGAGCCGTGGACCGCGCGCGAGCCACCGTGCGCGCCGAGCGGATGGCCAAGACGATGAAGGACCTGGAGTTCAGCCAGATCTCCATCGCGCTCCCCCAACTGGCCTTCACGATGATGCAGAACGTGACGATGGAGGAGAAGCAGAACCTGGGCGAGGAGATCTCCCGGCTGCGCGAGCAGGACATGGACGCGGCGATGAAGAGCATCTGCCTGGGGCTCGCGCTCAGCAACATCGTCGGGCAGAGCGTGGTGGACGCGGCCGTGGCGGCGCTGCGCCAGACCCGGAAGCCGGGCGAGGTCCCCGCGCTCGCCCTGGTCCCGAGCCCCAGCGGGCCCGTGGTCCAGGTCGTCCCCCCCGCCGTGCCGAAGTGAGGGCCCGGGGGCAGGCGGGGGAGCAGGCGGGCCCCGGGGGTCCCCCGCCCCGTCCCGGCCCCGCTCCGGCCCGCCCGGGCCCGGGGGCCTTTCCCGTTTCGCGATTATTTGAGCGAAGCGAGGTATGCTGGACCTCCGGATTCCCCCTCAACGACACGACGCGCAACGTGGCCCCCAACGCAGCCCGGGACTTTGGCAGATACGAACTGGTGTCGAAGCTCGCGTCGGGCGGGATGGCGGTCACCTATCGCGCGACGATGAGGGGCGCGGCGGGGGTGACCAAGCCGGTGGTCATCAAGCAGATCCTCCCCCACTTCGCCGATGACCCCGCCTTCGTGGAGATGTTCATCAGCGAGGCGCGCGTGGCGGCGGCGCTCACCCACGGCAACATCGCCCAGGTCTTCGACTTCGGGGAGATCGACGGCCAGTACTTCCTGGCCATGGAGTTCGTGCACGGCCAGCCGCTGTCCAAGGTGCTGCGCCGCGCCCAGCGCGCGGGACTCCCGTCGCTGCCCATCCCCCTGGCGCTCTACATCGCCTCGCAGATCTGCGACGGGCTGGACTACGCGCACCGCCACCTGGACGACAACGGCGAGCCGCTGGGACTGGTGCACCGCGACGTGTCCCCGGACAACGTGCTCATCTCCTACGAGGGCCAGGTCAAGGTCATCGACTTCGGCATCGCCAAGGCGACGAGCGTGGTGGAGGGCAACACCTCGCCGGGCATGGTGAAGGGCAAGTACCCGTACTTCTCCACCGAGCAGGCCCGGGGCGAGCAGGACCTGGACGCGCGCTCGGACACGTTCGCCGTGGGCGTGGTGCTCTACGAGATGCTGTGCGGCCGCCGCCCCTATGACGGCGACTTCGTCACCGTGCTGCCGAAGCTGCTCGCCGGCGACTACCCCAGGCCCTCCTCGCTCAACCCCGCCATCGCCCCCGAGGTGGAGCTGGTCCTCGCCACGGCGATGGCGCTCGAGCGCGAGCAGCGCTACCCCACCGCCCAGGCCTTCTCCGAGGCGCTGCGCGAGCAGCTCTACTCCGCCTGGCCCCGCTTCTCGCCGAGCATGGCGTCGCAGTTGCTCGGCCACCTGTTCGCCGAGGATCTCGCGGCCGAGGGCCGCCGGGTGGAGGTGACGCCCGCCTTCCTCGAGCAGCTGGCCGAGTGGCAGCAACAGACGAGCGTGGGGCCCCGTCCGGCCTCGGCGGGCACCGGCCGTCCCCGCTCCAGGCCCGCGTCCGACGGGGAGATCAGCGGGCCGATGCTGAGCAACCCCGGCGCGCGCCCCCCGTCGTCGCGCTCCGGCTCCAATGGCGTGGCCCGCGCCTCGCAGCCAGGGGGGGTGCGCCCCATCAGCTCGACCACGGGGCGCAGGGTGTCGAGCGCGGGCGTCGTGCGCGTCCCCGCCGCATCCCCCCCCCGCGAGGCACCGGCCCCCGAGACGATGGCGGGCCCGCTGACGGACGCCCGCGTCCTCGAGAGCCCGAACGAGCCGCACGACAACACCCCCCTCGATATCGAGGTGCCGTCGGTCACCCACATCACGGCCCTGGAGGGCACCCCGGGCGATCCGCGCGAGCAACGGGCCCGCCAGGAGAAGGAGCGCGAGGAGAAGCAACGGCGCATGGTGCGCCAGCTCAGCATCCCGCTCTTCGCCCTGGCGCTGCTCGGCCTGCTCTACCTCGTCTTCTCGCCCAAGAAGGCCAGTGAAGAGGAAGCCGCCATGAGGGCCCCGTTGTGGCTCACCTCCACGCCGCCGGGCGCCACGGTGAAGCTCAACGGCAAGGACGTGCCCGGCGTCACGCCGCTCTTCGTGCCGGATGTGCCGATCTACGAGGCCAGCACCTTCGTGCTCACGCTGCCGGGCTACCGGACGTGGACCAAGCGCTTCACGCCCACGGCCATCGACAAACCCACCCTGAACGCGGTGTTCGAGCCACTCGAGGAGCAGCCCCCACCCCAGGCAGCGCCGCCCCCCGAGCCCGCTGCCGCGCCCGAGCAGCCCGATCTGTCGCGCAACGAGGTGGACTACCCGACGCGGCTGTTCGTCCTGCGCCCGCGCTACAACGCCTTCGTCGTGGACGGGCTCGCCACGGCCTCCCTCGAGCTCAACCCCCGGGTGGCCTACGCGGTCAGCACCGACGGCAGCGCCTCGCTGGCCGCCGGGCGGGGCGGGGGCACGGGCACGCTCGCCTACTTCGCCGAGGGCGATGACCTGCCCGCGGACGAGTCCTTCGGACTGCTCGGCCCGTCCACTCGCACGCTCAAGGGCGTGCGCCGGCTGCATGTCTTCCTGCTGGACGATGACCTGGCGGACAACAGCGGCACGGTGCGGGTGAACCTGCGCCAGTCCCAGTTCGTCGCGCCCCGCAGCCTCACCTTCGATGCCACCCGCGACGCGCTGGTGCTCGCCCCCGAGCAGCAGTTCGTCCTGCGCGGGCTCAACCCGGACGCCATCTACATGCTCACCGTGCGCGATGACGTCGCGGAGCTGCGCGTGGGCCCCACCGGCCGCACCCGCCACGTGTTGTGCGTGGAGAGCAACCAGAAGTCCGCCCGGCGCTCGCACCGCCTGCTCGAGTCGGGCAAGCGCTTCCAGGTGACGGGCGCGGACACCCTGCGCTGCGCCTTCCCGGATGTCCGCGTGGAAGACAACGCGGGCGCCTTCGAGGTGGACATCGTCGACGTCACCGAGATGTCCCGCAAGGAGCGCGCCGACGCCCTGCGCGGCCCCCTGCGCTGAGCCGCCTCCCCCGAGGCGAGGTAGGGAGCTGACGGACAAGCACCGGCGCCATCCGACACGAGCGTCCAAAAGCCCACCAGCCGAGCATACTTTGAGCACCGTTTTTCAACGGAACGGTGCATACTCTAGGGAAGGGCCTGGATCACCGGGTCCCCCTAAAAACCGAAGGATTCCTTCCGTAAGGGCTTGCTCGCGGCGGTGAGGCGATCAGGTTCAACAAGGACGGGAAAGGCACGTGGGCGCGGAGCCATTCATGGCACCGGGCCCACATGTCTTTTTGGGGCCCGCCCGCTCCCTCGAGAGGGAGGGAAGCGGGGGCCCGGGTGGCTCAGATGTCGAGGTTCTGCACGTTGAGGGCGTTGCGCTCGATGAACTCGCGCCGCGGCTCGACGGCCTCGCCCATGAGGAGCGAGAAGATCTCATCGCTCTCCACCGCGTCCTCGATGCGCACCTGCAGGAGCGTGCGGGTGGCGGGGTTCATGGTGGTCTCCCAGAGCTGCTCGGGGTTCATCTCGCCCAGACCCTTGTAGCGCTGCAGACCGAGTCCCTTCTGGGCGTCCTTGCGCACGGCCTCCAGGACTTCCTGGACGGACAGGGCGAGCACCTCGCCGTCGCCCACCTTCACCTTGTAGGGCGCCTTGCCCAGCGAGGCGAACGAGTCGTGCAGGCTCACCAGCTCCTGGTACTCGGGCGAGGAGAGGAAGCCGTGGTCGAACACGGACTGGCGCAGGCCGCCGTTGATGTCCGTCTTCACCACCAGCTTCTTCGCCTGGGACTCGGGGTCGTCCACGATGGTCGTGTCCAGGCGGCCGAGCGTGTCCGGCATGCGCAGCTGGAGGTAGGCGCGCATCTGCGCCACCTGCTCGCCGAGCACGGCCTCGTTGGACAGGGTGGCCACGTTCAGGCTGCTGCCCTGCACCAGGGCGTCCACCACGCGCGCGTCCCGCCGCGCCGCCAGCTTCTCCAGACGCTCCTCGTAGGTGAGCACCTTCTCCAGGAGCGAGCGCAGCTCCGCGCCGCCCAGCTCCCCGCCCGGCGTCACCACGCGCGAGTGATCCGAGGCGATGCGCAAGAGGTAGTCATTGAGGCCGCGCTGATCCTTGACGTACAGGTCCTTCTTGTTGCGCGTGACTTTGTAGAGCGGCGGCTGGGCGATGTAGAGGTAGCCGTTCTGGATGAGCTCCGGCATCTGCCGGTAGAAGAAGGTGAGCAGCAGGGTGCGGATGTGGCTGCCGTCCACGTCGGCGTCCGTCATCAGGATGATGCGGTGGTAGCGCGCCTTGGTGGGATCGTAGTCCTCACGGCCGATGCCCGTGCCGAGCGCGGTGATGAGGGTGACGATCTCCGCGCTGGTGAGCATCTTCTCGAAGCGCGCCTTCTCCACGTTGAGGATCTTGCCGCGCAGGGGAAGGATGGCCTGGTTGCGCCGGTCGCGGCCCTGCTTGGCCGAGCCGCCTGCGGAGTCACCCTCGACGAGGTACAGCTCGCTCTCGCTCGGGTCGCGGCTCTGGCAGTCGGCGAGCTTGCCCGGCAGCGAGCCGCCATCGAGGATGCCCTTGCGCCGCACCGTCTCGCGCGCCTTGCGCGCCGCGATGCGCGCGCGCGTGGCGTCGCCAATCTTCATGACGATCTTCTTGGCGACGACGGGGTTCTCCTCGAGGAAGGTGGCGAGCTGGTCATTCACCATCTGCTCGACCAGGCCCTTGACCTCGCTGTTGCCCAGCTTCGTCTTCGTCTGCCCCTCGAACTGGGGGTTGGACAGCTTCACGGAGATGACGGCGGACAGGCCCTCGCGCGCGTCCTCGCCGGTGGGCGTCTCCTTGAGGTCCTTCCACACGCCGCTCTTCTCCGCGTAGGAGTTGAGCGTGCGCGTGAGCGCGGCCTTCATGCCCGACAGGTGCGTGCCACCCTCGTGCGTGTTGATGTTGTTGGCGAAGGTGAAGATGCGCTCGTCGTAGCCATCGTTCCACTGCAGGGCGATCTCCAGCGCCAGTCCCTCGCGCTCGGTGCTGAAGTGGATGGGCTTGTCGTGCAGCACCTCCTTCGCCTTGTTGATGTACTCCACGAAGGACACGATGCCGCCGTCGAACTTGAACTCGTGCTCCTTGCCGATGCGCATGTCGCGGATGACGATGCGCAGGCCGGCGTTGAGGAACGCGAGCTCGCGCATGCGCTGGCTGAGCGTCTCGAAGTTGAAGTCCACCACCTCCATGATGGTGGGGTCCGGCTTGAAACAGATGAGCGTGCCGAGCTTGTCCGTCTCGCCCACCACCGACACCGCGTCCTGCGGCACGCCGCGCGCGTAGGAGTGCTCGTACACCTTGCCGCCGCGCTGGATGCGGACCTTGAACCACTCGGACAGGAAGTTCACGCACGTGACGCCCACGCCGTGCAGACCGCCGGACACCTTGTAGGCGCCATTGCCGAACTTGCTGCCCGCGTGCAGCTCGGTGAGCACCACGTCCAGCGTGTCCTTGCCCTTGAACTTGGGATCCGGGTGCGGACCCACCGGAATACCGCGGCCGTTGTCCTGCACCGACAGCGAGCCATCCACGTGGATGACCACCTCGATGTCCGTGCAGTGGCCCGCGAGCGCCTCGTCGACGGAGTTGTCCACCACCTCGTAGACGAGCTTGTGCAGCCCGTAGGAGACGGTGTCGCCGATGTACATGCCCGGCCGCTTGCGGACGGCCTCCGCGCCTTCCAGCTTCGTGATGGCACCGGCGTCATAGTCCCCAGACGACGACGACGGAGCCGCCGGGGTGGCGGGGGTGGGGAGGTTTTCCATGTGCGGAGATCCTTCGGAAATCACAGGTCGGGAAGCCCGGGTGCCTACCATTGGAAGATACCCCGGACAAGAATGTGGAGAACACGCAAGGCGTGGAAAAGATTCATGAAATGTCCCGAAATGACGCTAGGCGTCGAACCGGGGGGCGGGCTTGCGTTCCTCCAGGGCGGACGCGAGCTCGCCATAGGTGTTCCGGGAGGCGAAGAGGTGCCGGGAGACGAGCACCCGTCCCCCCTCGTCGAGGAACAGGCCAAGCACCTCGCCGTGACGGCCGATGCGCCGCACGGAGTCGATCTGCCCCCAGGACAGTTGGATCCGGCCGGTGGAAAAGGGACGAGCCACTTCCACACCCCGGGAGCTGAGTGTAACGCCCCAGCCGGGCCGTGGCCGCAAGCGATGCCAGGCGAAGGCGAAGACGAGCATCAATCCTCCGGTGACGCCCGCCCGGGCCACGGCCAGGGGAGGGGAGCCCAGAGAGCGGGCATCCGCCAGGGCCCAGGCGCTGAGAATGGCCAGCACGCACGCGCCCAGGAACAGGGCACGGCGAGAGAGGCGGGGATCGAAGGCGTAGAAGCGGGGCTCCATGCGAGCAGCCTGCACCCTACCCTCCCCGAGGGCCCGCCGGGTATTTTCCCACCTCCCGCACTGTCCACCCGGAAGCGCCCCCGCGCCCCAGGAGAGCCCCCATGACGGACGCTGAACTCACCGCGCGCCTGCGCGCCAATCTGCTGGCCCTCAAGGCCCTGCAGACGCGCACCACGGCCCTGCGGGGGCTCGAGCTGCCAGGAGTCCGGGCCCTGTGCCTGCCCGGCCGGGGTATTCCCCTCTTCCAGCAACAGGTGCTGTACACCCACCCGGAGGCGCTCGCTCCCGCCCTGCCCCGGCTGGAGGCGTGGTACCGCGACCAGCACGTGCCCGCCTGGCGCGTGCTCGTCACCCCGGGGGACTCCCACGCCGAGTCCGCCCTGGCCGCCGCCGGCTACGCGCCCGAGGGCGGCATGCCCGCCATGGGCCTGAGCCTCGCGCCCACTCCGTCCTCCCGCCTCCCTCCGGGGCTCACCGTGGAGCGCTCCGAGGACCCGCGCGAGGTGATCGCGCTCAACAGGCGGTGCTACCCCCCGGGCATCATGGACTTCCTGGGCGTCTGGGAGGGTGAATCGCCGCCGGACGTCCCGCTGCACGGGGTGCTCGTGCGCGAGGCGGGCCGGGTGCTCTCCGTGGGATTGGCGCTCGATCTGGACGACACCGCGGGCGTGTACATGGTCGCCACGCACCCCGACGCGCGCCGCCGGGGACTGGGAGCGCTGGTGATGGAGGGCCTGCACGCGGATGCGCTCGCGCGCGGCCGCGCCGCCTCCGTCCTCCAGTCGTCCGAGGAGGGAGTCGGCATGTACCAGCACGTCGGCTACCGGCACCTCGGGACGTGGGTCAACTGGGTGCGCCGCGCCGGGCAGGTGGCTCCAGGGGCAGTTCCAGGATGAAGCGCGCGCCGCCTTCCGGGCGCTGCTCCGCCCAGACGCGGCCACCATGTGCCTCGGCCGCCCGGCGCGCCAGGTACAACCCCAGCCCCAGTCCCCCGTACGAGCGCGAGGACACCGCCCGTCCGAAGCGCTCGAAGATGCGCTCCAGGTGCTCCGCCGGCACGCCGATGCCCTGATCCTCCACCACCACGCGCGCCCGGTCCCCGGCCTCCTCGCCGCGCACCTCCACCGGCTGGCGTGGACCGAACTTGAGGGCGTTGGCCACCAGGCTCGACACCACCTGCTCCACGCGCATCCGGTCCCACTGGCCCACCAGCCCCGGCGCCACGCTCACCCGCAGGCCACAGCCCACCGCCTCGGCCTCCGCCTGGAAGCGCTCCATCACCTCGCCCACCAGCTCGCCCAGGTCCACCCGCTCGGGAGACAGGGGCAGCTCGCCCGTGGACAACAGCGACACGTCCAGCAGCGACTCCACCAGCGAGCCCAGGCGCCGCACCTGACGCAGCCCCCGCTCCAGCCGCTCGCACAGGGCCGGGGACTCACTCCGCGAGCGCTGCACCAGCGAGCCGAGCTGCAACCCCAGCGTGGTCAGCGGCGTGCGCAGCTCATGCGCGGCCACGGCCAGGAAGTCATCGCGCAGGTGGATGGCCTCCTGCGCCTCGTGGTAGAGCCGCGCGTTCTCCAACGCGAGCGCGGCGCGGCGCCCCACGTCCTGGAAGAGCGCCAGGTCCGCGGCCGTGAAGGCCGCCCGATCTCCCGTGGCGAACAGGGTCATCACCCCCTGGCTCTCCCGCCGCCCCCGCAGGGGGACGCAGACGGCCGAATGCAAGCGCAGCCCGGTCACCACGCGCAGATGCTCCGGCGAGCGCGCCCAGGCCAGCAGATGCTCGGCCCGGAGCTCCGGCACCCACTGCGCCTGGCCCGTGCGCCAGGTCAGCGCGGAGCCCGAGCTGGCCTCCGGCACGAGCGGGAAGAGCCGGTCGAGGTCACGGCCCCGCTCCACCCATTCGGGATCCTCGTTCGCCAGCACCACCAGCTCGAGCTGTCCCTTGTCGTCGGGAGCGTAGACGGAGCACCAGTCCGCCAGCTCCGGCACCATCAGCCGCGCCACCTGCTGCAGCGTCTCCTGGAAGTCCAGCGAGCCCGCCAACACCTCGCCCACGCGCGCCATCAGCGAGCGCTCGCGGCGCAGGCGCGACACCTCCAGCTCACGGGCCACCACCGCCGGCAGCCGGCCCAGGGACGCCCGGGAGAAGCAATCCCGCGCCCCCGCCTTCATCACCTCACCGGCCCCGCGCTCGTCCCGGTGCTCGGAGAGGACCAGGAGCGGAACCTCCAGGTCGCGCTCGCGCACGGCGTCCAGCACCGTCACGGCGTCGAGGCCCGGGGAGCCCTCGCCACACACGAGCACCTCCCACGGCCCCCGCTCCAGCGCCGCGCCCAGTTCCCCGGCGGTGCGCACGACGCACGCCTGGAGTTCACCGTGGCCGCCCTCGCGCAGAGCCTCCACCACCCGAGCCTCGTCGTTCGGCTCTCCCGCCACCAGCAGGACGCGCAGGGGCGTCGTCATCCAGGCGCCCCCGGCCTCCAACCCTGGCCGGCACCCGTCCCGAGGCGCACGCCCGCCCGGGGCACCTCGTCCTCACGCAAGAGGGATCGCTGGATGTACATGCTCGCAACTCCACGCCTTGGACCCGAGGACAAGCCTATAGCGGGTCCCTCCCGTGTCGTCCGCCAGGAAGCAACCCCCCCGGTCCTGGAACGCTCCCCGGTGAACGTCTCGCGAGCCGGCGGCGCCGGAGCCTGAAAAAAAGTCTGGAAGAGGGCCCGTCAGGAACCGCGCCGGGTCCCGTCCCTGTCTTCATCGGAACGCCCGGCCGGAAAGGCCTCACACGCCCGGGACCTGTAAAGGCCCTCTCTCCCAGAGACCAAACCAAGGCTTCACCACTCGGGCGTTCCGTCCCCTTTCACACCCGCTTCTCGCGTCCGGCCGAACAGGCCCCACAAGCCCACACTCTCCGTGTCGCCGGTTCGACTCCGGCTCTCCCGATACGCCGCACCGGGAGATAGCTCAGGGGTAGAGCAAGAGACTCCCACTCGTGGCTTGTTCACTCGGACGCGGTCTTCCCCCCCGCCTCACGCCCGCAGGACGCCGCCCTCCAGCTCCACCACGCGCTGGTCGAAGAGGCGCAGGGCCTCGCGCAGGTCGGACGAGGCCGCCTCCGCGGGAGCGTTGCGAGCGTTCATCAGACGCCGCCGTGCCGCCATCAACGCCCGCTGCCCCTGCTCGGTGTGCGGAGCGCTCTCGGCCTCCGCCAGGTCCACCGCCACGCGCAGCACCGAGGTGAGCTCGCGCAGCACCAGGTCGTCCTGGAGCTCCGGGGCCTGGGCGAGCGCGGAGAAGCCCTGCCGCGCGGCCACGAGGTTGCCCTGGGTGGCCTGTACCGCGGACAGGTGCGCGCTGAAGCGCAGCGAGTGCCACCGGGACACCCGGGCCAAGAGCCCCACCGCGTCCTCCAGGCTCACCCGCGCGGCCGGAAGCGCGCCGAGCGCCACCAGCGCCCTGCCCTGCTCGCCCAGCGCCACGCCCTCCACCAGCCGCATGCCGAGCTGCCGCCCCATCCGCACCGCCTCGCCCAACTGCTCGCGCGCATCCGCCGCACGGCCCGCGTCGAGCAGGAAGCAGCCCAGGTTCACCAGCGCCAGCGCCTGGCCCGACCGGTCTCCCACACGCACCGCCTTCTCCAGGGCATCCTCCAGCAGCGCCACCGCCTCCGCCGTGCGCCCGTGCTCGCCAATGGCCAGCGCGTAGTTGACGAGGAAGCCCACCTCGAACGCCACGTCGCCGATGGCCCGGAACAGCTCCAACGCCGAGCACAGGTGCGGCAGCGCCGCCTCCACCCCGCGCCGTCCCAGCTCCAACAGGCCGAGGTTGCCCACCGCGTACGCGTCCAGCCAGCGGTCTCCCCCCGAGGGCAGCTCCAGCGCCTCCTGGATGAGCGTCCAGGCCGCGCCCGTGTCGCACTCCTCCCGGGCCACGATGCACAGATCCACCAGGACACGCTTCTCCCGCTCCCCCGCGCCCAGCTCCCGGTAGATGGCGCGCGCCTCGCCCAGGTCCGTCCACGCGGCCGTCATCCGGCCCTCCATGTGGTGCACCCGGCCCCGGACGGCGAGCGCCTCGGCGCGCGGCAGCGGGTCCACCTCCACGTTGACCGACAGCTCCAGCGCCTTGTCCAGGCGCGCGAGCGTGAGGCCCACCGGCCCGCGCGCCATCACGTCCGGCTCCAGCGCCACCAGCGCGCCCAGGGCCCGCTCGAGCGTGCTCGCCGTGACGGGCGCCACCGCCAGCGCGTTGTCACACGCCGCCAGCAGGTTCTCGCGCTCGAGCACCAGCCGACGGAAGGCCATCTCCCCCGCCCCGCCCCCGCCCCGCTCGCTCAAGCGGCGCGCGAGCGCCAGGTAGCACGCCGCGTGGCGCGCCGCGACCGTCGCCCCCTCTCCCCGCTCCGCCAGGCGGCTCGAGGCGTACTGCCGGATGCTCTCGTACATGCCCAGGCGCAGCTCCCCCGGAAGCCCATCCGGCGTGAAGACGCGCAGGAGCGACTTGGAGCGCAGCGAGTGGATGATCTCCATCACGTCCGGCCCGCCCGGGGGGAACACCAGCACGGCCTCGGCCGACTCCAGGGTGAAGCCGCCGCGGAACACCGAGCACTGCGCCAGCGCCGCGCGCTCGGCGGGCTCCAGCAGGTTCCACGACCAGTCGATCGCCCCCCACAGCGTGTTCTGCCGCGCCGACACGTCGCGCCGCCCGCCACGCAACAGCTCGAAGCGGCGCGAGAGCCGATCCTGGATCTGACTCACCCCGAGCAGGTTGGTGCGCGCCGCCGCCAGTTCGATGGCCAGGGGGATGCCATCCAGCTTGCGTACGATGTCCGCCACCAGCGGGGCCTCCGCCTCCGTCAGCTCGAAGCCCCCGCGCACCGCGCGCGTGCGCTGCACGAACAGGTACACCGCGCCGCAGGCGAGCAGCACCGGCAGCCGCGTCTCGCCCTCCTCGGGCACCCGCAGGGGCTCCAGGTCCACCACGCGCTCGGTGGGCAACTGGAGCGCCTCGCGCGAGGTGACGAGGAAGCGGGCCCGGGGCGCCAGCTCGCGCCAGCGGCCCAGCGTGGCGGGCATGTGCTGGATGACGTGCTCCACGTTGTCGAGGATGACCAGCACGTCCCCACGTCCGGCCAGGGCGCGGCCCAGCCGGTCCGCGGGCTCGCTGTCCTCGCCCGAGCGCGTGAGCGCGACGCCGAGCGCCCGGCCCACGGCATGGCAGATGTCATCCACCGTCACCGCGTCCGACAGCTCGCACAACCACACCCCGCCGTCCCACGACTCCGCCTCCAGGTTGCCGAACCGCATGGCCAGCCGGCTCTTGCCCATGCCGCCCGGGCCCAACAGCGTCACCAGCGAGTGGCCCCCGGCGAAGCAGCGGCGCAACTCCTTCAGCTCCTCGTCGCGGCCAATCAGCTCCCCCGTCTCTCCCGGGAGGTTGCCCCGCCGGGCCTTCTGCACCCGCGGCGCCTCGAAGCGTCGCTCCGCGAGCCGCGCGGGCAGCACCTCCACCAGCGTCATGGGCTCCTCGATGCCCTTGAGGAGGTAGTCGCCCAGCGAGCGCACCATGGGGCCGCCCAGCGCCTCCCACGCGTCCGCCACGCGCGTCCACGCGCTCGCGCTCACCAGCACCTGGCCGCCATGGCCCGCCGAGGCGATGCGCGCCGCCGCGTTCACCATCCGCCCGAAGTAGTCCATGTGGCCGGTGCGCTCGTCGAGTCGGCACTCGGGCTCGCCCAGGTGCACGCCCATGCGCACGCGCAGACCCCGGTGCACCACCCCGTGAGGCCCCCGCTCCACCCGCGCGTCCGGCTCGGCGAGCAGCGCCTCGGGCCAGGGCGCCTCCACCAGCGCCTGCTGCGCCTCCAGACACCAGCGCACCGCCTCCACCACCGACGCGAAGGCCACCATGAAGGAGTCCCCCTGCGTCTTCACCTCGTAGCCCCCGTGTACGTCCAGCAGGGCGCGCAGCACCTCGTTGTGCACGTCCAGCGCCCGGCCCATGTCGTTGGGGCAACGCTCCCACAGCCGGGTGGAGCCCTGCACGTCCGTGAAGACGAGCGCGACCGTGCCCGTGGGGGCCGCCACGGGGGAAGCATCGCGCGACGGGAGCTCCCCGGCGCTCGGAATCTCGATGGCACCGGCCGGTGGAAACATGCGCAAAACGATCCCCATCACCAGTCCCCTCGCCTGGGGCCATGATGACCACGCGAGAGGGCGTTGGCGCCTGTCCCGCTATTCCATCCGTGCACCAGCGCACGAATTGCCCGGGGCCAGGACGGGACCCCATGGGGGTGGAAACATCCACCCGTGAACAGCCCCCGGCGAGTGGGGGCCAACGGGGAGGAATCATCCCTCGGGGGTCCGACGCATCAGGCCACGCACCACGAGCGCGCCGGCCAGCAGGGACAGACCTCGGGTGAGCAGTTCCACGCCCACCACGACGCCGAGTACCCACAGGGACGCGGAGGGCATCCGGCTGAAGATGAGGGCACCGAGCATCACCGACACCGCGCCCTGGGCGAAGTCCCAACCCCAGCCCGGGTGGCGATCCATGCTCGCGGTGATGACGCGGAAGAAGCCGCTGGCGAAGAAATACGCGGCGAGCAGCAACGTGAGCGACACCAGCCCCGCGTCCGGCTGGGTGAGGAGGAACCCCCCCACGAGGAACGACAGCAGGCCCCCGAGGACGAACAAGAGGAAGGGACCGGTGTCGCGGTTGCGCAGGCCGTGGACGATCTCCAACACCCCCGCCACCATCAGCACCGCGCCATAGAAGAAGACGGACAGCAGGCTGGTGAGGGTGACACTGCCCAGCGCCAGCATGCCGAGCAGGATGACGAGCATCCCCATCACGAAGGGGCCCGTCCACAACGCGCTCGGACTCCAGGGGTGGCGGCGGGGAGACGTCTCGGGGGAGGAGTCGGGGGTGGCCATGGGGGGCGCTCTCCGGAAGGCAGGTGGGGCTGTGCCTCGAACCTGGGAGTCGGTCCACAGGCCGACAAGGGACACCCGAGGGCACCCAGGAGGCGGATGGCTCCTCGGCCCGGATGACGAGCGGGCATGTGCCGCCGGGAAGAGAGCGCGGGGCCTCGGAAGACGCGGCTCCCGAGGCCCCCGTTCCCCTTCAGGTCACGCCTGCGCCGCCAGCACGGAGTCCTGGAGCGCATCGGGGACGGGCTCGTAGGCGGACAGGCGCAGGCTGGCCGAGGCGCGACCCTGCGTGCGGCCCCGGAGGCTCGTCACATAGCCGAAGAGGTTCGCCATGGGCACCCGCGCGGAGACGCTCCGCGTGGTCCCATGGCCCTCCATCCCCACCACCCGTCCGCGCCGGGAGGACACGTCCCCGAGCACGTCACCGAGGAACTCCTCGGGCGTGGTGACCTCCACGTCCATCACGGGCTCGAGCAACTGCACGCCCGCGTGGCGCGCGGCCTCCTGGAAGGCGAGCGAGCCGGCCATCATGAAGGCCTGCGGGGTGGAGTCACGCACGTGCGTGCTCCCATCGAGCAGCCGCACCTCCACGTCCACCACCGGGTGGCCCGAGAGCACCCCGCGCCGCATGGCCCCCTCCACTCCCTTCTCGATGGCGGGGATGAACTCCCTGGGGATGACGCCACCGTGCGTGTCGTCCACGAAGACGAGCCCCGCGCCGCGAGGCGCCGGACCGACCTCGAGCACCACATGGGCGTACTGGCCGGGGCCACCGCTCTGCCGGACATGACGGTACTCCTGACGCACACGGCGGCGCAGCGTCTCGCGCCAGGCCACCTTGGGTTGTCCCACTCGGGCTTCCACGCCGTACTCGGTTCTCAGCCGGTCCACGATGATCTCCAGGTGCAGCTCTCCCATGCCGGAGAGCAGTTGCTGTCCGGACTCGGCATCCACGCCCACGTGCAACGAGGGATCCTCCGCCGCGAGCCGGGCGAGCCCCTCCTCCATGCGCTGCTGGTCCGCGCGCGAGGCGGCCTCCACGGCGAGCTGGATGACGGGCTCGGGGACGTGGAGCGACTCGAGGAGCACGGGGGACTCGGGGGAGCAGAGCGTGTCGCCGGTGCGCACGCCCTTGAGGTTGAGCGCGGCGCAGATGTCGCCCGCGTGCACCTCGTCCACCTCCTCGCGCTTGTTGGCATGCATGAACATGAGACGTCCCACGCGCTCGCGGCGCTGTTGACGGGTGTTGAGCACGGCCATGCCCGTGCGCAGCGTGCCCGAGTAGACGCGCAGGAACACGATGGTCCCCACGGCCTTGTCGTGCATGAGCTTGAAGACGAGCGCACTCACGGGCTCGTCCTCGGCGGACGCACGCAGGTCCGACGGCGCGGGCAGGTAGTTGACGATGGCGTCCAGCAACATGCGCACTCCCTTGTTCTTGAAGGCCGCCCCACCCAGCACGGGCACGAGCCTCCTCTGGAGCGTCCCCGAGCGCAGCGCGCGCTCCAGCTCCTCCTCGGTGATGTCGTCCCAACGCCCGTCCACGTACTTCTCCAGCAGCGTGCCGTCCTCCTCGGCGCACGCCTCGATGAGCCGCAGGCGCAGGGCCTCGGCCCACTCGCGCGAGGAAGCGGGGATGTCCTGTCCCTCGCGGGTCTCGCCGCCCTCCTCGTCGAAGAAGAAGGCGCGCATGCGGACCAGGTCGATGAGGCCGCGGAAGTCCGCGCCCTCGCCGATGGGCAGTTGCACCGGCACGGGCCGGGCCCCCAGCCGCTGACGGATGGAGTCCACGCACATGTCGAAGTCCGCGCCCACCTTGTCCATCTTGTTGATGAACGCGATGCGCGGCACGCCGTGGCGATCCGCCTGACGCCAGACCGTCTCGGACTGGGGCTCCACGCCCTGGCTGGCGTCGAACACGGCCACGGCCCCATCGAGCACGCGCAGCGAACGCTCCACCTCGATGGTGAAGTCCACGTGCCCCGGCGTGTCGATGATGTTGAGCCGATGGGCCTGGCCCGAGAAGGGCCCGCGCACGGGCGTCCAGGAGGCGGTGGTGGCCGCCGAGGTGATGGTGATGCCGCGCTGCTTCTCCTGCACCATCCAGTCCATCTCGGTGGAGCCGGTGTGCACCTCGCCCATGGCGTGGATGCGGCCGGTGAAGAAGAGGATGCGCTCGGTGAGCGTGGTCTTGCCCGCGTCGATGTGGGCCATGATGCCGATGTTGCGATAGCGCTCGATTCGGGTGTTGCGAGACATAAAGGTTTCCCGTTCCCGGCGGAGGAAGCCTCCGCGGGTTGAAGACAGACACTGGTTGGAAATGGAGGGAGCAGCGGACCCGGCGAGTGGACGCACGCATGCCCGGAGCGACCCCTCGGGGCGGCTCAGGACGACGTGCGGACACACGAGGGCCCGGCGGGATCAGGGGCGGAACTCAGACTCCAGGGCTCGCGGGAACCAGCCACCCGCACACCCGGAGCACCGAGTCCGCCTGATCAAATGTCGAGCAGCACCTTGTTGCGGGGGGCCAGACGCACGTCCACCGTCGGCGCGGAGACGCGCTCGGACGACACACCCAGGATGGTGGAGACGGGCTTCATGACCAGGACATATTGCAACAGCATCCCCGTTTGTCAATCCCGCGCGTGTCTGGAGTAGAAGTCCGGTGCGTGCCGGCCATCCGCCGCACGCACCGGAGTCTTCGCCCATGCACAAAGCCCTCGCCCTGCCCGCCCTCTGCCTCGCGCTCGCGAGCCCGGCCCACGCGCAGGAAGTCACCTACGAATACACCGACATGGAGACCTGTCCCCGCGTGGTCGAGAAGGTCGAGCTCAAGCCCGGGGAGGACGAGGCTCCAGAAGGAGATGATCCGCCCATCGAATGCAGGGGCCCTGGCGGCGAGTACTCGCTGGTGGAGTCCTACAACCTCTTTGACTACTTCCGGGACATCCGCATGAAGGGAGACCCCAACTTCTCCGTCTCCCTGCGTCCGTCGAAAGCGACGTGCCCGGCGGCCCGCTTCGGCCCCAAGCTGGAGTGGCGCATGAAAGGAGGAAAGCCCTTCGCGGTGATTCAGCGCGTGACGTGCTACGCGGTCGATGAGCGTGATGGCGTATCCAAGCACGGCAAGAAGCTGGGCGAGTACCTCGTGGTGAAGGGCCTCAAGGGTTACACGTCGATTGACGGCGAGGTGCCCACGAAGACGAAGGACGCGAACGACAAGGCCCGCGCCATCGCCGACGCGGGGCGCCAGAAACACTGAAGCTCCACGCGGGAGACGCGAGCACGTCCGCCTCGCTCGGTCTCCAGCTCGACGCCCCATGGGATGGATGCAAAGCCCCCTCTTTCTTCAATGACCAAAAGCACGAAAAATATCCGCGAGGGTGGTTGATGCAGTGAGATCACGAGATCCTGTCATGCTCTCGTCACAGAAGGTGGCGGGTTCGCCAGGGGGCAGAAGCTCACGGCACCACAGCGTGAAGTCGGCACAATCCTGAAGGTCTCCGATGAATGCGATGGAGCATCCCTCGCGATTGAGCGAGCCCGTGACTTCCCCATGAAGCATGGGGACACTGAACTCCAACACATGACTGCTCGCGGGATTTCGCACCTCCTTGAGGGTAGCCACTGGCCAGCGCGACCTCATCGACAGGGTAAATGCCGAGGCTGTGATGACCGCCTGCCGTTCGGTGATGACGAAGTAGTTCATGGAGATGTCCCCCGGGCGCGAATGACCTACTGCCGTCCTGATTGACGATCCCATGAGTACAGCAGCGCGAGCAGATCCGACGTGCACGCACCGGACACGCGCTCGAACGCAGGTGGAGGGAGCTCGGCGAGACGTTCGCGCTGGAAAGCAGGATCGGCTACCACATCCCGATGCTTCAGGTTGCGTGCGAAGGAGAGTGCATGGGGCATTTGCCGCAAGATGGCCTCGATGCAGTCATCCCGGGTCGCCCGTGCCATGCGCTCCGCCGCTGTCGCCAGGCGCTCGCGCACGGAGGTTTCTCCTCCTGGGCACCATGCATCCATGGCCCAGTCACAAGCCGCCCCCATCAGGTCCTCCAAGGTGAGCGGAGCACCAAGAGTCTTGAAGAGGTAGCGCGCCCCCTGGAGTGGCTCCCAGAAACGCAGCACCGCCAGGAGGCGCAATGCCGTGCGCTCAGCACTCACCGGGACCATGGCCGAAGTGGCGAAGTACAGCGCGCCCCAGGAGGTGTCGAGGAAGCGCGCCTCGTACGCATCTCTGGCGGGAAATGGGTTCTGCCCCTCCAGTGCTTCGGACAAACCGCTCATGACATGGGAAACCATGTGCAGCCGCCAGGCTGAGCGCTCGTGCTGTAGATCCGCTCCCTCGTGCGTCAGCACCACATCGCCGAGTGGGACCTCCAACATCCGAAGAGGAACAGGAAAAGAGCCGTCCTTCCCGTACAGCTCGCCACACCGAAGGCCCTCTTTCCGCGTCTTCTGCTGCACCGATGAGAAGGTGCCCTGCAGGAAGAACGGCAGTTGTAGTGAAGCATGCGGTCCGGGCGTCATGACGCGCGTCCTATCAAACCGGGTCATCAGCGAGAAAGAGGCATGCTCGCGGCGGCGGGCACTCGCGATGGGGTCGCAGCAGGTGTCGGTCGCGCTGGAAAAGGGACGATCTGTCCACCGCCCTGGTGCGGGGGCTGTTGAGTCCCTGGGCCCGAACTCATCCGGCCCAGAATCGCACTCGAGAAGAACCCCGTCGCGGCAGTGCCGACGACCTCAATGACGATGCCGACCACACCGCTCAAGGTAGCGAGCCTTTCGCGCCGGCTGACCAGTCCTTCCACGGCCTGTCCAACCCACCCACCGTACTGCCTCATCTCCTGTTCGGTGAGCACCACCCACTGCCCAGCATCATATGCCGCGACTTCGGACTCGAAGCGCTGCTGGCTACGAGTCCATCGGTACTGGACCACCCCTGGCTCGTTGGTCCGCCACTCCAGGCGCCAGATGTATTGCCCTCGCTCGAAACGTATCAGGACCTCGCCTTGGAACTCCGTTCCCCCCAAGAAGCTCGCTTCTGGAGAAACGGCCCGGTTCAGCACGGCCAGATAGATTTGCACTTCCTGTCGGCCTTCCAGGAGACCCTGCTCATTCCAGGGCT
Source organism: Cystobacter fuscus (assembly GCF_002305875.1). Classification (NCBI taxonomy): domain Bacteria; kingdom Pseudomonadati; phylum Myxococcota; class Myxococcia; order Myxococcales; family Archangiaceae; genus Cystobacter; species Cystobacter fuscus. The sequence goes on from NZ_CP022098.1 coordinate 12,031,027, forward strand.
TGATCTCGAAGACATACAAAGCAGTGACATCGGTGATGTCCGGGCGGAGCTTGCGCTCATTCGGGAGCAGCCGGTACTTGTCCCCAAGCCTCGCTTCATCGAGGATGGCATCGATTGTCTTTGTATTATAGAATGCGCGATTCTGCGGGTAATGTACCCCGTACATATATGCAATCAGCCTGTGCGCGGCGTTGCCGAGGAAGAACTCCCAAGGCATTTCTGAGTTCGGATTGCGTCCAGGGACGTTGTAGCCCGCTGGCGGCGGACGGGAAGATTCGCCACCTGCCTCCGAGCCTTCGCTCATAGCCAGCAGAAGTCGCGGCGACGCAGCGGGTATCGATGAAGGAATGAAGTGTTCCCCCTCCACGATTCGGGCAGGAAGAAACTGAGTGCCAGAGGTCGTGGCACAGCCGACAAGCATCCACGCGAGAAGGAGGACCACCCAACAACACGCGGCCCGAAGCCTGATCAGACTCCTGATGCAGACACCCACGAACACCTCCCACTCCTCCGCCGGACAGGCGTGAAGGCAGGAAGCAGTAGAATCAGAGAGCCCATAGGGCACGCCAGAGGATTCCCAGGAAGCAACCGGCTCCCGGCCCGGGTGACGAACGGGTTCCTGCGGAGTTCCTCTGCGCTCACGGCCGGGCCGGTTTGACGCGGGGCGTGCCCTCCTCGTGTCCCTCGCGGCTGCGCGGGTGCTCGTCGCGCGAGTCCCGGACCACGCTCACTCCCCCCGAGTCCCGCAGCACCGTACGCCACGAGCCCTGGGGCGCCAGCACGTCCGCTTCGCTCGGCCCCCAGGTGCCCGGCTCGTACTCGTACACCCGGCTGCCATCGTCGAGAATGGGGTCCACCACCCGCCACGCCTCCTCCACGCTCTCCTGGCGCGCGAAGAGCGACACGTCCCCCCGCATCGCGTCCCCCAGCAGCCGCTCGTAGGGCTTCACCACCACCTCGGGCAGCTCCCTCGCCACCAGGTCCACGTCCTCGCCCTCCATCGTGCTGCCCGGCTTCTTCGCCCTCGCCCCGAGCGAGATGCGCACGTCGGGGCCCAGCCGGAAGCGCACGAAGTTGGGCGACGCCTGCGTCGGCTCCTCGAAGATCGGCCGCGGCGGGTGGTTGAGCTCGACGAAGACCTCGGTCGCGTCGGTGGGCAGGCACTTGCCGGCGCGGATGAAGAAGGGCACGTCCGCCCATCTCCACGAGTCGATGAACAGCCGCACCGCGGCGAACGTCTCCACATTGGACGTGGGTGACACCCCGGGCACCTGCCGGTAGCCGCGGAACTGGCCCCGCACCACGCTGTCCGGCGTGAGCGAGCGCATCGCCTTGAAGACCCGCGCCTTCTCGTCGCGCAGCGCCTCCGCGGACGAGCAGAAGGGCGCGTCCATGGCGAGCAGCGCGACGATCTGCAGCAGGTGGTTCTGCAACACGTCCCGGATGGCGCCCACCTCGTCGTAGAAAGCCCCACGGCCCTTGATGCCGAAGCTCTCCGCGAGCGTCACCTGCACGCTGCGCACGTGCTGCCGGTTCCAGATGGGCTCCAGGAAGACGTTGGCGAAGCGGAAGAACAGCAGGTTCTGCACCGGCTCCTTCCCGAGGAAATGGTCGATCCGGAAGATGGAGGACTCGGGCAGGTAGCGCAGCAGCGTCGCGTTGAGCTCGCGCGCCGAGGCCAGATCGCGCCCGAAGGGCTTCTCCACCACCACGCGTGCCTCCTGGAGGCAGCTCGACTTCGACAGCCCCTCCACCACCGTGCCGAACATGCTCGGGGGGATGGCCAGGTAGTGCAGCGGACGCTGGGCCTTGCCGAGCGCCTCGCGCACCAGGGCGAAGGTCTTGGGGTCTCGATAATCCCCATCCACGTAGCGCAGGAGCTGGCACAGGCGCTCGAGCGAGGCCGGATCGTCCTGGCCATGCGCCTGGATGCTCTCTCGGGCACGCTGCCGCAGCCGCTCCAGGTTCCAGTCCGCCTTGGCCACGCCGATGATGGGCACGGACAGGTTCTCGCGCGCCACCAGCGCCTGGAGCGCGGGGAAGATCTGCTTGAAGGCGAGGTCTCCGGTGGCGCCGAAGAACACGAGGGCATCGGACAAGGGCTGAGCGGCCATGACTCACCCGCCTCCTTTCTTCTCCAGGTGGCCACCGAAGGCGAAGCGCATGGCGGACTGGACCTTGTTGGCGAAGTCCGCCTCCCCCTGGCTGGTGAAGCGCGAATAGAGGGCACTGGCGAGCACCGGCGTGGGCACGCCCTCGTCGATGGCGGCCTGCTGCGTCCACCGCCCCTCTCCCGAGTCGGACACGCGGCCGGAGAAGTCACTCAGCTCGGGATTCTTGCCCAGCGCCTGGGCCGTCAGGTCGAGCAGCCACGAGCCGATGACGCTGCCGCGCCGCCACACCTCGACCACGTCGGGCAGGTGGAAGTCGTACAGATAGGCGCCGGGCTCGCGCAGCGGGGCGGTCTCCGCGTCGGCCTTGGGGGGATGGCGGCCCACGTTGGCGTGGTGGAGCACGGCGAGCCCCTCGGCGTAGGCGGCCATGAGGCCGTACTCGATGCCGTTGTGCACCATCTTCACGAAGTGGCCCGCCCCATTGGGACCACAGTGCAGCCAGCCCTGCTCCGCGGAGGACGGGGGGCCCTCGCGGCCCGGCGTGCGGGGCGCGGAGGCGACTCCCGGGGCCAGCGCGGAGAAGACGGACTGCAACCGGTGCACGGGGCCCGGCTCGCCACCAATCATCAGGCAGTACCCCCGCTCCTGGCCCCACACCCCGCCGCTCACGCCCACGTCCACGTAGTGCAGGTCCCTCGCTCGCAGCTCCGCCGCCCGGCGCAGGTCATCCCGGTAATGGGAATTGCCACCCTCGATGATCGTGTCTCCCGGCTCGAGCAGGGCCGCCAGGTCGCGCAGCGTGCTGTCCACCACGCCCGCGGGCAGCATCAGCCACACCGAGCGCGGCGCGGGAAGCTGGCGCACCAGTTCCTTCAGGGAGGAGGCCCCCACGGCGCCGTCGCGCTGGAGCCATTCCACGCTCTCGCGGCGCACGTCGTGCACGACGCAGCGGTGTCCCGCCCCGAGCAGCCGACGCACCATCGAGGAGCCCATCCGGCCCAGCCCGATCATTCCCAATTCCATCGCAGTCCTCCCCGCTTCCAGGCCGCCCGGACGCTCACCGTCTGACGGGTGCTGTCCTTCACACTGCACACGCGGCGGCCTCCTGGCAGGACGCTCATCGGACCCGGGTCCAGGCAGGCAGGCGATCCGCGCATCCGCGTTGCCAGGGGCCCGACGGCAACCAAGCTTGAAGCCAATGTCTTGGCTCATCGAGGACTACGCCCTCATCGGAGATACGCAGACAGCGGCGCTGGTGGGCCGGGACGGCTCCATCGACTGGCTGTGTCTGCCCCGTTTCGACTCGGGCGCGTGCTTCGCGGCCCTGCTGGGGCATCCCGAGCATGGCCGTTGGAAGCTCGCGCCCGCGGGCCGCCGGGTACCCCGGGTGCGGCGGCGCTACCGTCCGGACAGCCTCGTGCTGGAGACGGAGTTCACCACGCCGGAGGGGGTGGTGCGGGTGGTGGACCTCATGCCGCCGCGCGACCGCACTCCGGATGTCGTCCGCGTGGTGGAGGGCGTGCGGGGCCGGGTGCCCATGCACATGCAGCTCGTCATCCGCTTCGACTATGGCTCGGTGGTGCCCTGGGTGACGCGCGAGGCGGGCGAGTGGCGCGCGGTGGCGGGCCCGGACGCGCTCAGCCTCTACACGCCCGTGGCGGTGCACGGCCACCACCTCACCACCGTGGCGGACTTCACCGTCTCCGAGGGTCAGCGCATCCCCTTCGTCCTGCGCTGGCACCCCTCGCACGAGCCCGCGCCCACGCCCCTGGATGGCCTGGAGGCGCTCGCGGACACCGAGGACTGGTGGAGGGAATGGTTCAGCCACTGCACCTACCAGGGAGCCTGGAGCGAGGCGGTGCGCACGTCGCTGATGACGCTCAAGGCGCTCACCTACGCGCCCACGGGGGGAATCGTCGCGGCGGCCACCACGTCGCTGCCCGAGCGGCTCGGCGGTCAGCGCAACTGGGACTACCGCTTCTGCTGGCTGCGCGACGCCACCTTCACCCTGTATGCGCTGTCGCTCGGGGGCTTCCGGGAGGAGGCCGAGGCGTGGCGCTCCTGGCTCATGCGCTCGGTGGCGGGCGATGCGTCCAAGCTGCAGATCATGTACGGCGTGGGCGGTGAGCGGCGGCTCCCGGAACTGAACCTGGGCTGGCTGCCGGGCTATGGGCACTCGCGGCCGGTGCGCGTGGGCAACGCCGCGGTCAGTCAGCTCCAGTTGGATGTCTATGGCGAGGTGATGGACGCGATCCACCAGGCGCACCGCATGGAGCTGAGAGATGACCCGCGCTCCTGGGACGTGGCGCTCGTGCTCATGGACTTCCTCGAGTCTGGCTGGAAGCAGCCCGACTCGGGCCTGTGGGAGGTGCGCGGGCCTCCCCAGCACTTCACCTACTCGAAGGTGATGGCGTGGGTGGCGTTCGATCGCGCGGTGAAGACGGTGGAGCGCTACGGCATGGAGGGGCCGGTGGAGCACTGGCGCGAGGTGCGCGACGCCATCCACCGCGAGGTGTGCCAGCGCGCCTACGACCCGAAGCGGCGCACCTTCACGCAGGCCTACGGCTCGGACAACCTGGACGCGAGCCTGCTGCTGCTGCCCCTGGTGGGCTTCGTGTCACCGAGGGATCCGCGCATGGTGGGCACCGTGCGGGCCATCGAGCAGGAGCTCATGTACCGGGGGCTCGTGCGGCGCTACCACACCCACGAGACGGATGACGGACTGCCGCCGGGGGAAGGACTCTTCCTCGCCTGTTCCTTCTGGCTCGCGGACAACTACGTCCTGCAGGGCCGCAGGAGGGAGGCGGAGGCGCTCTTCGAGCGGTTGCTCGGGCTGCGCAACGACGTGGGGCTGCTGGCCGAGGAGTATGAGCCCTCGTTGCAGCGCCAGCTCGGCAACTACCCCCAGGCCTTCTCGCACGTGGGGCTCGTCAACACGGCGTTCAACCTCGAGAGCCACCGCATCGGCCCCGCGCTGCACCGGCGCGAGAATCACGTCGGGGAGCCGGAGGCCGAGGCCCCCGCCCCGTGAAGCCCCGGCTCAGAGCCGGAAGGGCACGGCGTGCACGGGGGGCCAGAGCACGCGGGGCTCGCCCTCCTCGGGGGCGGTGGCGAAGATGGCGCCCTCGAGCAGCTCCTCGCTCTCGAGCGCCTCGCGCAGGGTGCTCAGGGCGATGTCCACGTCCATGACGCGGAAGAAGATGTTCATGCGTCCGGGCTGGGACTCGGCGCCCTCGACCTCGCCGTTGCCCGTCCAGCCGAGCGTGTCGGAGATGACGGACTCGACGGTGTGGCGCTTCTCGAAGTCCTGGCCACTGCCCTTGCCGTGCAGGGCGTACTGGACGACGAGCGGCGTCATGGCATCGAGTTCGGGCTCGTCATAGCCCGCGTCCACGAGGGGCTCGGCCTGCTGGGCGATGACCATGTCCGGATCCTCGTCGGCGGGCAGGGGCAACACCTTCTCCTCGCCCGTCTGTCCGACGATGCCCCAGTGCACGGTGACCGACTCCTCATGCACCCAGGCTTCCCAGTAGCGCAGGGTGTCGCCTTCCTTCTTGTAGAGCCTCAGCACGGGCGCACTCTACACGCCCGGCGCATCAGAAGGCGCGGCCCTGTCCGCCATCGACGGGGAGGGTGGCGCCCGTCACCCAGCGTGCGCCCGCCGAGCACAGGAAGACGACCACGTCGGCCACCTCCTCGGGGGTGCCGAAGCGGCCCCAGGGCAGCTCCTCGCGAACCATCTTCTCCACCTTCTCCGGGTTGGCCTGACGGCGGCGATCCCAGCTCCCGCCGGGGAAGAGGATGGCGCCCGGGGCCACGCCGTTGACGCGGATGCGGTGGCGCGCCAGGTCCACGGCCATCTCCTTGGTGAGCGCGGTGACGGCCGCCTTGGCCGCGGTGTAGGGGGCGCTGGTGGCGTACTCGCGGCCGAAGATGGAGTTGATGTGCACGATGCAGCCGCCGCCCTGGGCCTTCATCCGGGCCACGGCGTGCTGGCTGCACCACACGGTCGCGAGCAGGTTGCTGTCCAGCACGTCCTTCCACTGTCCGGCCGTGGCCACGTCGAAGGAGCCCGCGCCCCCGCTGCCGCCCACGTTGTTCACCAGGATGTCGAGCGAGCCGAACGCCCGCACGGCCGCGTCCACCGCCGCCTGGGCCCCGTCGGGGGTGGCCACGTCCCCCGCGATGGAGGCCACCTCGGCGCCGGAGGCACGCAGCTCCGCCGCCACCGCCTCCAGCCCCGGGGCTCCTCGAGCGCTCAGACAGACACGGACGCCCTCTCGTGCCAGGGACAGGGCGATGGCCCGTCCGATTCCCCGACTGCTGCCCGTGACGAGCGCGCTCTTGCCCTTGAGTTCCAGCTCCATGGAGGCGCGTTCTACACCGGCACGGGCCCGGGGGATGCGCTTTCACTTCTTGCGCGTGGCCTCGAGGATCTTCACGGACGGGGTGAGCTGCTGACCCCGGGCGGGGGCCTGCTGGATGGCGCGCACCACGTCCATGCCCCGCACCACCCGGCCAAAGGCCCCGAACCCCTGCCCATCCGGGTTGCGCTTGCCACCGAAATCCAGCTCGGGCTGATCGCCAATGCAGATGAAGAAGTCGGACACCGCCGAGTCGGGCGTGTCCCGGGCCATGGAGACCGTGCCGTCCTTGTGCCGCAGGCCGGTGACGCTCGTGCGCTCCAGGGCGATGGGGGCGCGCAGCTCGGCCTTGCGGGATGGATCGGCGCCACCCTGGATGACCTCGATCTTCACCGGGTTGTTCGGCTGGTTGCCGGGCGTCACGGTGCGGTGGAACACCCCGCCCTTGAACAGCCCCGAGTCCACGTAGCCGAGGAAGTTGCGCACGGTGGTGGGAGCATGGGCCTCGTCGAGTTCCAGCTCGATCTCTCCCTTCTCCGTGCGCAGCACCACGTTCACCTTGCCCGCGGGCGCGGGAGGAGCCTTCTCCTTCTTCGGCGGATCGGCGAGGGAAGCGGAGGCGAGCAGCACCAGGACGGCACAGCACGAGGACACAATCGACTTCATCGGCATCTCCAGGTCACGAGGGAACCCGGAGGGCAGTGAAGCGCGGTGGCCCCTCGCGAGGGAAGGGCCGTGCTTCCGCTCAAGGCGCCTTGCCCGGCAGCGGCGCGACCACCGGCACCGGGGGAGCGTCACCGGGGGACGGCGAGTCCGGACCCGCGCCGCCGATGGCCCGCTGGGAGCCCTCGTCCTTGGGCTGCTTGAGGGGCACGCCCACGTATTGGACGTTGTCGTTGTTGTCGATGGCGAAGCGCACGAGCGCGCGCAGCACGCGGTTGCGCTTCACGTTGCCCACCACCTGCCGCAGGTCCTCGTACACGGTGGGGTCGGTGATGATGCCGCCCAGAGAGCCCTCGCCGCGAGCGACCATGGAGGTGATCTGCTTGATGTCGGCGGCGGCGCTGCCCAGGTCGGCGAGCATGCCGCCCGCGCTGCCGTACACGAGCTGGTGCACGGCGCCATCGGGGTTCTTCTTCGCGTCCTCGAGCAACCCGGCGAGCTGGCCCGCGGCGGAGCCCAGCTCCTTGAGGGCGTTGGCGCCGTCCTGGCCGTAGATGAGGGCGTGGGCGGTGCCGTTGCCATGCTCCACCTCGCCGAGCAGGGACTCGACGTGGGCCACGGCCTTGTCCATGCGCATGGCGGTCTGGGAGGCATTGGCCACGAGCGCGCGCACGTCGCGGCCGGTCTGCTCGTCATAGATGAGGGCGTGCAGGGTGCCGTTGCCCTTCTCGATCTCCTCGAGCATCAGGCGCAGGCTGCGCACGCCCGCGGCCACGTCCTGGGCCATCTTGGGGTCGGCGTACACGGTGACCGCCTTGCGCAGCTCGCCGCTCACGGCCACGGCGTCATCGAGCACCTTGCTCGCGCTGCGCATCATCGCGCTCACGTCCCCGCTGGTCTCGGAGGGAATCTCACCGCCCTCGGGCACCTCGGGCTGGTCCAGGGAGCCGAGCGAGATGTCCACGGCCTTGTCCCCGAGCACGCCGAGGCTCGACAGGCGGGCGACGGAGTCGGCGCGCACGCGCTGGGCGTACTCGGTGCTCAGGCGCAGGCGCACCTCCATGCGCTTCTCGCCGGGCTTGGAGGGGAAGCCCACGGCCTCCACCCGGCCCACTTCCAGGCCGTTGAGCCACACGGGCGAGTGACTGGAGAGCCCTTCCACGCTCGCGAAGTAGGCGCGGTAGCTGACCTGCTTCTCGAACAGGTGCGTCTTCTGGCCGATGAAGAAGACGACGATGCCCGCCAGCACGAAGGCCATCGCCACGAAAGCGCCCACCCGGAGGGCGAGCCGTTGATCCTTGGATGTCTGTGTGAAGATGCTCACGACGCCGCCCTCCCCAACTCCTGCCCCCGGGCGTCCAGGAAGGCCCGCACCTCGGGCACCTTGGAACGCCGGATTTCCTCCGTGGTGCCCACCTGGACGATGCGCCGGTTGGCCAGCATGGCGATCCGGTCGGACACCGACAAGGCACTCACCATGTCGTGCGTGACCACGATGGACGTGCACCCGAGCTGCTTTTGCATGGAGCGGATCATCTGATCGATCGTCTCCGTGGTGACGGGATCCAATCCCGTGGTGGGCTCGTCCCAGAGGATGACCTCCGGGTTGGTGGCGATGGCGCGCGCCAGGCCCACGCGCTTGCGCATGCCACCGGACAGGTCCGCGGGCCGCATGTTCTCGATGCCCGGCAGCCCCACGAGCGCGAGCTTCTCGGCCACGCGCTCGCGCACCTGGGCGGGCGTCATCTCCGGGAAGTGCTCGTGCAGCGGGTAGGCGACGTTCTCCCCCACGCTCAGCGAGTCGAACAGGGCCGCGCCCTGGAACACCATGGCCACGTGGCGGCGCAGGTGGATGAAGTCCTCCTCACCGCACTCGGTGAGATCCTGCCCCTGGAAGAAGATGCGCCCGGCGTCATGGCGCAGCAACCCGATGAGGCACTTGAGCAGCACGCTCTTGCCCGTGCCCGAGCCACCAATGACGGTGAGTGTCTCACCCGCGTACACGGAGAGCATCACGTCATCATAGATGCGCTTGGAGCCGAAGGCCTTGCGCAGGTGCTCGAAGCGGATGAGTTCCTCGCCGGCCTTGGGCGGTTGGAAGCGAAGACGGGGGGACGGGCGGGAGAACATGGCGTGGGAAGCAGTGCGTCAGAGGGAGAGCGTGAGCTTGGTGATGAAGAAGTCGGCCAGACACACGGTAACGGAGGTGATGGCGACGGTCTCGGTGGTGGCGCGACCCACACCCTCGGTGCCGTTCTGCACGGTGAGCCCCTTGAAGCAGCCGACGATGCCGATGATGCCGCCGAAGACGAAGCCCTTGAAGACGCCGGAGACGAAGTCGCTCATGAGGACGACGTCGAGCGCGCCCTTGAAGAACAGATTGAAGCCGATGCCGTATTGGGCCTTCACCACGAGCGCGCCGGCGAGCATGCCGATGACGTCGGCGAGGATGGTGAGCGTGGGGCCGAGCACGAAGCAGGCGAGCACGCGCGGCACCACGAGCTTGCGCAGGGGATCGGCGCCGAGCGCGCGGATGGCATCCACCTGCTCGGTGACGGTCATGGAGCCCAGCTCCGCGGCGATGCCCGAGCCCACGCGCGCGCCCACGGTGAGGGCGATGAGCACGGGGGACAGCTCGCGGAAGAGCGTGAGCACGACGACGCGGCCCACGGTGTACTGCACGCCGAAGCGCGCGAGGAAGAAGCCGAACTGGAGCGAGATGACGAGTCCGGCGAAGGTGGCGGTGAGCAGGGCGATGGGCAGCGAGCGCACGCCCAGCGCCTCGAGCTGGTAGATGAAGGCGGTGGGCGAGAAGGGCGGGCTGACGGCGCGGGTGAACACCTGACCGGTCATCACCGCGAGCGAGCCCAGGCGCTCGAGCCGCACGAGGAAGCGGCCCCAGAGCGAGTCGTCCTCACCGGAGGAGGCATCGGGCGCGGGAGGAGCGGCGGGCGCGAGGTCCACGTCGGTGCTCATGAGGGGTTCTCCACGTGGAAGCCGCCCACGAGCGCATCCAGATCCTCGACCCGGTCCTGCAGGTGGCCCAGGGGGGCGACATAGGTGAAGTCGTAGACGCAGCGATCCTTCTTGAGCACGACCAGGAGCAGTTCCACGGGCACCCCATCGAGCTTGGCCTGGAAGTGCGAGCGCAGGGCCTCGCGCTCGTCGACGACCTCGGCGCGCTGCATCAAGGAGACGCGCTCGGTGAAGCCCTCGAGCAGGTGACGCGTGAGCACCTCGAGCGAGGCGTCGTCGTGCTCGCGGCAGGTGGAGTTGACGGACAGGGCGTGGCCGGTGTCCTCGGTGAACCAGGCGAGATCATTCTCGGAGAGCTTGACCTGGGACCAGACGGGGGGGAGCGCCCCGACGCGGTAGCGCACGCCGGGCTTGGAGAACACCTGATCCTCGAAGCGCACACCGCGGTGGCACCCGAGCGCCACGAGCAACAGTGCTGACAGGATGACTCGATTCGACCTCACGACGCCAGGGTAGGCACCCCCCTCCGACCCGGTGAGTTGCAGGGGCGGGGGAGCTGTTCATTCCTGAGCAGAAGAGGGGGGCGAGCGGGCATAGCGGGGGCCCGCCGAGGAGGGTGTTCCGCGGGGGATGAGCGTGCCGATGTTGAGAGATGAACCCTCGACCCCGAGCACGACGCGGGAGGCCCCCGATGGACGGCGGATTGGGAATTTTTGGACTGGGATTGTTCCTGTTATCGATTGCCCTGCTCTATGCCCGGGAGGCGTTCGGGCTGGCATGGCCCCTGCTGGGGCTGTCGCTCATCTCGATGGGCTTCGCCATGTCGGAGAGCCCGCGGCGGCGGGACGTGGCGTTGGGTATAGGGGTGGCATGCCTGGTGGCGGCGCTGGTGAGCCTGGCCTTCTCGGTGTCGTGGTGGTGGGTGGTGGCCACGGCGCTGTTCGGTGTGGCCTACATGGTGCTGTGGGCGGAGTTCCGCTTCGCCTTCTTCCAGCACCTGCCCCAGGAAGCGGGAGGGCGGGCCGGCCACGACTCGAGGCACCTCGGCTCGCGCCGGCCGTGAGGCGCGAGGCTACAACCCGCCCGTCTGCCCGAGCACCCAGAGGGTGACGGCGATGGGGTCCGGGCAGTCGGAGAGCCGCTGGGCGTCGGCCACGGAGGCCCAGCGGGAGGCGCCGCGGTAGATGACCCCGTCTTCCAGGGTGGCCACCCGCAGGCCATTCACCTCGATGTCGTAGCCATTGCCCCGGCGCACGGCGCGACCCCGGGGGTTGCCCCCCTTGTCGATGGCCACGTCCATGCCGGACCTGCGCACGGTGTATTGGGTGACTCCCGCCTTCTCCACGCGATTGCCGGTGCACTTGTAGTCCGAGGCGGCGGCGTGGGTGGTCCCCAGCAAACAGAGCACGGCGAGTAGCGGCGACGACCTCATCTTCACGGCACACCTCCAGGCGACGGGACGCGGTGGTCCCACGCTGTGGACCCAACGTGACACGCCTGTCTGACATGGCGCGTCATCGTGGGGGGGGAGGCGTCTGGGTTCAGGACGAGGGGGCGAGCGCGAGGAGGGCGGTGATGAGGGGATTGGGTTGGGGGGCGCGGCGCCAGGCGACGTAGAGGGGGAACTGGCGAGCGGGCTCGGAGAGGGGGAGCGCGGTGACGCCGGGAACGCGGGGACCGCGGGGCTCCACGGAGGCCAGGAGCGAGTAGCCGAGCCCGGCGGCCACGAAGCCGAGGATGGTCTCGGCGGAGTCGGCCGCGTAGATGCGCCGGGGGACGACGCCGAAGTGGGCGAGCGCGGCGAGTTGCAGGTCGCGCAGGTAGGTGTCGGAGCTGTAGGAGATGAAGGGCTCGTCGCGCCAGGGCTCGGGGGTGACGGGGCCCTTGAGGTGGGGCCGGGGGAGCGAGGGAACGACGAGGAAGGGGCGGGTCTGGCCCACCTGCCGTGCTTCCAGGTCCTGGGGAACCTCGGGCAGATGGTCCACGAGGAGCTCCGCCTCACCGGAGCGCAGGGCGGCGACGGCGGGAGTCTTGGCCTCGAAGAGGGCGACCTCGATGTCGGGTCGTTGTCCGCGCAGGCGGCGCAGCCACGGGGGCAGGAGGTGGCGCATCACATGACCCGAGGCATGGATGCGCAAGCGTCCACCGATCTCTCCCGAGAGCAGGGAGCGCTCCAGGGCGGGCAGACCTTCGTAGAAGGGGGCGATGGCGTCGTAGAGGATGCGGCCCTGGGGGGTGAGGACGACGCGATCCTTGCCGATGCGCTCGAAGAGGCGCACCCCGAGCTCGGCTTCCAGCCGTCGCACCTGCTGATGCACGCCGGGTTGGGTGATGGGGTAGGGAAAGGCGCGGGCCGCGCGGGCGTACCCTTCACATCGCGCGACCCAGTAGAAGCCCTCGAGGCGCTGGAGCTGAATCATACACGGCAGCTTATCGATGCTCGGGCTCTTCGTTCCATGCGGTTTGCGATGGAGCCCGGTAGGGTGTTGCTCATGCGGCGCTCCAACACGGGGCGCCCCCCAACGAACGGAGCGCACCATGTCCCGCCCATCAGCCAATACCTCGCAGGATCACAGTGGAGCCTGGGTCATCCAGACGTGGGTGTCGTTCATCCTGTCGGTGGCGGTGACGGCGGTGGGCATCTACCACCTGCCGGTGGACGGCTGGCAGAAGGCCTTCCTGAGCATGGGGTTGCTCTTCACGGTGGGCTCCACGTTCACGCTGTCCAAGACGGTGCGAGACCAGCACGAGCAGCAGCGGCTGACGGCGCGCATCGACGAGGCGCGGGTGACGAAGCTGCTGGCCGAGGTGGACCCGGTGGTCCTCAAGTAGAGGGGGCTGGTAGGCTGGGGCGGGCATGACGACCCGCTCCGCGATTCCGCGCTCCGCCCCGTTCGCCGCGTGGTTGGAGGAGCTCGATCTGCTCATCCGCGCGCGCTATCCGCTGCTCTATCTGGTGTCGTGGGAGGAGCACCGGGTGGAGACGCTGCTCGGGGAGGTGGCGAGGGCACACGGCAAGGTGCTGCTCACCTGGTCGGTGCGCCGGGGCCTGAGGCACGTGGGGAGCACGCGGGGTCCGGTGCTGCCCGAGGACACCCGGAATCCGCTGGAGGCACTGGCCGCCATCGAGAAGCTGTCCGAGCCGGCGCTGGTGGTGCTCGAGGACTTCCCGCCCTACCTGGAGGAGAAGCCGCTGGTGAGGGCGTTGCGCGAGCTGGCGCACTCGCTCAAGAGCACGTTCACGACGGTGGTGCTGCTATCGCCCACGCTGCGGTTGCCCGAGGAGTTGGAGAAGGAAGTGTCGGTGCTGGACGTGCCGTTGCCGGGCTTCGAGGAGCTGACGCAGCTGCTCAAGGAGATCGTGGCGGTGGTGCGGCGGGGCAACAAGGCGAGCATCGAGCTGACGCGCGAGGAGGCCGAGCAGCTCATCAAGGCGGCGCAGGGGCTGACGTTGTCGGAGGCGGAGAACGCGTTCGCCAAGGCGATCGCGAAGGACGGCAAGCTGAGCGCGGAGGACATCCGGCGGGTGCAGGACGAGAAGCGGCAGGTCATCCGCAAGAGTGGGCTGTTGGAGTACTACCCGCCGGGGGAGGACCTGGGGAGCGTGGGGGGGTTGCGCGAGTTGAAGCAGTGGCTGGACCGGCGCACGGCGGCGTTTGGCGAGCGGGCGAGGCAGTTCGGGTTGCCCGAGCCGCGAGGGGTGTTGCTGTTGGGGGTACAGGGGTGCGGCAAGAGCCTGACGGCGAAGGCGATCGCGGCGCACTGGAACCTGCCGTTGTTGCGGCTGGACATGGGGCGAATCTTCAGTGGGCTGGTGGGCTCGTCGGAGGAGAACCTGCGCAAGGCCATCCACGTGGCGGAGAGCATCGCGCCGGTGGTGTTGTGGGTGGACGAGGTGGAGAAGGGCCTGTCGGGGGTGGCCTCGTCGGGGACGACGGATGGAGGCGTCACGGCGCGGGTGTTCGGAGCGCTCCTCACGTGGCTGCAGGAGAAGACGGCGCCGGTGTTCGTGGTGGCGACGGCCAACCGGATCGAGGGACTGCCGCCCGAGCTGCTGCGCAAGGGGCGGTTCGACGAGATCTTCTTCATCGATTTGCCGGAAGTGGCCGAGCGCCGGGAGATCTTCCGCATCCATCTGGAGCGCAGGGGGAGGAAGGCGGGGGGTTACGACCTGGGGGCGTTGGCGGAACTGGCGGTGGACTTCAGCGGGGCGGAGGTGGAGCAGGCGGTGATCGCCGCGCTCTACGAGGCGTTTGGCGAGGGGGTGGAGCTGGAGCAGCGTCACCTGATGCGAGCCATTCAGGAGACCTTCCCGCTCGCGGTCACGCTGAGGGATGAGATTCTGCGGTTGCGCGAGTGGGCGCGGGGACGAACGCGTCCGGCGTCGCTGGCGGGTGAAGCACGAAAGGAGTAGCCCATGTCCTCTCGATTCAACCGTTTCCTGCACATCGAGCATCCGCGAGGAGAGAAGGAGTCGGCGGACGGGCCGGTGTCGCTCCGGGATGGGGGACGCTTCGAGTCGCCCGGCGAGGCGGGCGCCCTCCCCTCCCCGGCGGTGCCAGAAGCCCATCTGGAGCGCTTCAAGCAACAGGGGCAGACGCCGCTGGTGATGGATGACGGGCCCCCGAGCGGACAGCACTTCTCGCGCTGCATTCGCTGTGAGACGGAGAATGGCCGATTCGCCGTCGTGTGCACGACGTGCGGAGCGGATCTGCGGGCACCTGAGCAGCGGGCGGAGGACGAGAAGCGCGGGCGCGAGCGCGCGCGGGCGGAGGAGCGGGAGAGGGAGGAGATGAGGGTGCGCCAGACGATGCCGGCCGAGCGTCCCACGTGGCACACCGAGGAGGAGGAAGAGGGAATTCCCCCGGTGTTCGAGCCTTCGCTGGGCGTGGGGCTCTTGCGGCGCATCCAGAATCCCACCGCGAGGTGGTTGAGCGTGGGGGGAGCGGTGGGGCTGCCATTGCTGCTCACGCGAGCGGGGCACGGGCCGCTCTGGGCGCTTGGCATGTACCTGGGCGTCTTCGTGGCGGCGAGCTTCGTGCCCAGTGCTTTCTGGATGATGCGGAGGCGCGACGAGTAGCCCCCGGGCGTGTCAACCGGGTTCGCCGTCTGGGGGAGGAGGAAGGCCGGCGGGGGCCTCTCCGGGAGGAGCGAGGGAAACATCACCCGCGCGAACGCCCATCCACAGGGTGTCCTGGGCGGCGGCGGCGCGCACGAGGCTGGCGTCGGTGGTGGTGAGGAAGACCTGGGCGCCGCTCTCGGCGAGGTAGCGCATCAGGTAGGCATTGCGTTCAGGGTCCAACTCGCTCGAGACATCATCGAGCAGGAGCAGGGGCAGAAAGCCCGTGGCCGCCTCGAGGTTCTCGATCTCGGCGATCTTCCATCCCAGCACGAGCGCGCGCTGCTGGCCCTGACTGGCGTAGGCGCGAGCGCTGCGTGAGCCCAGGGTGACGGAGACATCATCGGCGTGGGGGCCCACGGAGGTGAAGCCCCGATCGAGGTCTCTTCGGGAGCGGGACGCGAGCGCTTCGCGGAGCGCATTGGCCAGGGCCGTCTCATCGGCCTGGGCGAAGTCGAGGTCGCCCAGATGGGCGGGGCGGTACCCATAAGAGGCGGGGTCGGGGGTGCGCCCGATGGAGGCGAAGGTGGCCTGGGCACGGGGTGCGAGCTCGGCCATGAGGGCCCGTCGCCGGGCATAGACGCGGGCGCCCGCCTTGGCGAGGGTCTCGTCATAGGCCTCGAGGTAGACGGAGTCCACCGGGCCCGTGCGCAGCAGACGATTGCGATTCTTCAGGGCCCGAGCGTACTCACGGCTCTCACGCAGGAAGGCGGGGAAGCGGTTGAAGACAGCGCGATCCAGGAAGCCCCGGCGCGAATCCGGGCCACCCTTGACGACCTCCAGATCATCCGGCGTGAAGGCCACCACCGAGACGCCGCCGAAGTACTCTTCCAGGCTGGGGGCCTTCTTCCCATCCACGAAGGACTGACGGACGCCACCGGACACCTCCACGGAGATCTCGCGTTCGGCACCCTTGAGGAGGAAGCGGCCCGTCACCCGCGCGGCCGGAGAGCCCCACCGGACGAGCTCCGACAACCGGCCCGCGCGCAGGGGCTTGAGTGTGGCGAGGAAGTAGAGGGCTTCCAGCAGGTTGGTCTTTCCCTGGCCGTTCTGCCCCACCGCGATGGTCGCGTGCGGGCTCGGCGACAGGGAGACCTGGCCGAGGTTACGGAAGTCCTGAACATGGAGTGCCAACAGGCGCACGGGAGACCTTTCTCCCATCCGTTCAGGTGAGCGTCCAGGTGAAAGCCTATCTCCGGCGACGTTCGGCGGCAGGGCGTCCGGCCGCGGTCCGGGCCAGGAGGACCAGCCCGGGGAGATCCGCCAGTTCCTCGGCAAGGGAGGGAGGCGTGAAACCGGAGAGGGAGCGCTCGCGGCCCACGGAGAAGAAGCGCGCGGGCGTCTCGCGCTGACCCCGCAGGCGGATGAAGAGGTGCAGGGCGTCGCACAGACACTCCATGTCAGGTCCCTGATCTCCCTTCGCGCGGTGGGCGGCGCGCTCCAGTCGAGCCCAGGCGGCCTCCTCGTTCCAGGCGCCAACCGGGCGGGAGTGGGACAGGGAGGCCAGCTCCGCCGCGACCTCGAGCAATCCGGCCCGCCCCTCGCTCAACACGTCCGAGGCGCTCAACCGGGCGTCGGGCGACCCCTCGCGCTCCACCAGCCAGCCCAGCAGCTCGGGCCATTCCCGCTCGGGGGGGCGGACGGGTGAGAACCGGGCATCGAGGAGGGTGTGCAACCGGGAGTTGGCCAGATCGGTCCAGAAGACGGCATGGAGGAACAACTCGGGACCACTGCGCGGGGTGTGCACGGGCACACGCCTGGCTCGCTTCTCCAGGAAGTCCGTCAGACGTCCCGAGGGATCGAAGCGATGCACGCGACTCCACAAGGCCTCCATCGCCGTGTCGGCCAGGGGCAGGGCGCGTCGGACCTCATCGGCTTCCGCCGGGCTGAAGGGCAAGGCCCCCTCGGGGGCGGGACGCTTGAAGACACGCTCGAAGATTTCCGCGGCCACGCAGGCGGCGCGAAGCTCCGGCAGGTTGCGCGGAAGCAGATCCACCGCCTGAGCCCACGAGCGCCGCCCCAACAACGGACCCTCGGCGAGCAGCTCTTCTTCCAGGAGCAGCAGGGCCCCCGCGAGGACAGTGGGCTTGGTGGGAGTACGCAGCCTCCGGG
The DNA here is from genome assembly GCF_002305875.1 of Cystobacter fuscus. NCBI lineage: Bacteria > Pseudomonadati > Myxococcota > Myxococcia > Myxococcales > Archangiaceae > Cystobacter > Cystobacter fuscus. The sequence continues at coordinate 12,048,375 of NZ_CP022098.1, forward strand.
CGACCAATTGAACGAGCTCCTCGCGCAACCGGGACACGTCGGCCAGCAGCACCATGGAAGCAGAGTCCTCGGGCCACTCCTCCGCCGCCGCCCGCCGACAGACAGAGGCCAGCGTGATGTCCACTTCAGACTGGTCGCAGACCACCTCCCGCAGCAGCTCGAGGTTGGTGCGAAGCGTATCCCGCCAGAAGAAACCCCGGAGCATCAGCCGCAGCGCCCGGTAACGAAGGCGGGCAGCCTCGAGCAGATCCGCGCGGTCCTCGAGCCGCGCCCGTAGGGTGTCGGGAGAAGTGGCCACGGTCAGGAGGACTATAGGCCCATCCGGGACCGATGACAGGTGGCCTCGGGACCGGGGGGCCGAAGAGTCAACGATTGGATGACCCCTGAGCGGAAAAGAACACACGGCGAAGCCCGCAAAGGCGAAGGCCCCGAGTCGACACCTGACGGTGCGGACTCGGGGCCTTCAGAAAAAAATCCGGCAGCGACCTACTCTCCCGCGCGGTTTCCCGCGGAGTACCATCGGCTCTGGAGGGCTTAACTTCCGTGTTCGGGATGGGAACGGGTGGGACCCCTCCGACATTGCCACCGGAAAAACAGGACAGTTCATACGAAGGGTATGTGAAACCAACTTCCACTGCGAAGTGCTCGTGCCTTCTTCCGGGCCCGGCGTCGCGCTGTCGCGCTCGCTCGGGGCCTCGACCCTGGCCTCGACTCTCGTACCACCCACCGCTCCCGGTGGGGCTGCTGAGAGATTGAGGTAAAGTAAGCCTCTCGACCTATTAGTACCGGTTAGCTCAACGCGTTACCGCGCTTACACACCCGGCCTATCAACGTCGTCGTCTTCGACGGGTCTTCGGGGGCTTGCGCCCGGGATACCTGTTCTTGAGGTCGGTTTCCCGCTTAGATGCTTTCAGCGGTTATCCAATCGACACATGGCTACCCAGCGATGCCTCTGGCGAGACAACTGGTACACCAGCGGTGTCTCCAACCCGGTCCTCTCGTACTAAGGTCAGAGCCTCTCAAGTATCCTACGCCCACAGCAGATAGGGACCAAACTGTCTCACGACGTTTTGAACCCAGCTCGCGTACCGCTTTAATTGGCGAACAGCCAAACCCTTGGGACCTGCTCCAGCCCCAGGATGCGATGAGCCGACATCGAGGTGCCAAACCTCCCCGTCGATGTGAACTCTTGGGGGAGATAAGCCTGTTATCCCCGGAGTACCTTTTATCCGTTGAGCGATGGCCCTTCCATTCAGGACCACCGGATCACTATGACCTGCTTTCGCACCTGCTCGACGTGTCCGTCTCGCAGTCAAGCTCCCTTATGCCATTGCACTCGCCGCCCGGTTTCCAATCGGGCTGAGGGAACCATCGCGCGCCTCCGTTACGTTTTGGGAGGCGACCGCCCCAGTCAAACTACCCACCAGACAGTGTTCCAACTCCCGGTGAGGGAGCATGGTTAGACACCAGAATCCGACAGGGTGGTATTTCACCGTTGCCTCCACCGAACCTAGCGGCCCGGCTTCAAAGGCTCCCACCTATCCTACACAGTCGAACCCTAGTGTCACTGTCAAGTTGTAGTAAAGGTTCACGGGGTCTTTCCGTCTTGCTGCGGGTAAACTGCATCGGCACAGCTATTTCAATTTCGCTGAGTCCCTCTCCGAGACAGCGCGGAAGTCGTTACTCCATTCGTGCAGGTCGGAACTTACCCGACAAGGAATTTCGCTACCTTAGGACCGTTATAGTTACGGCCGCCGTTTACTGGGGCTTCGGATCATCGCTTCACCTTGCGGCTGACGAATCCCCTTAACCTTCCAGCACCGGGCAGGAGTCAGACCCTATACGTCGGCTTCTTGCCTTCGCAGAGTCCTGTGTTTTTGGTAAACAGTCGCTACCGCCATTTCTCTGCAACCTCTCTCGGCTTCGGCTGTACGCCTACACCTGGCAGAGGCCCACCTTCTTCCGAAGTTACGGTGGAAATTTGCCTAGTTCCTTGGAGGAGAGTTCTCTCAAGCGCCTTAGGATTTTCTCCTCACCCACCTGTGTCGGTTTGCGGTACGGACACCCTGTAGACTCCCCGCGGAACTTTTCTTGGAAGCCGAGCATCAGCGACTTACCCCGTGAGGGGTGCCATGGGGTCTCGGGGATGGCTGCCGCGCCTTTAGTCGTACGCGACACCCCTACGCCTTTGGACTGACACAACCACCGGTCAGCTCGCCTAGCTTTCTCCGTCCTTCCTCGGTTCAACGTCTACAAGATGGCGCAGGAATATTAACCTGCTTGCCATCACCTACGCCTTTCGGCCTCGGCTTAGGTCCCGGCTAACCCTGGGAAGATTAACTTGACCCAGGAAACCTTGGGTTTACGGCGAGGGGGTTTCCCACCCCCTTTATCGCTACTCATTTCGGCATCAGCACTCGCAACCGCTCCACCAGCCCTTGCGGTCTGGCTTCACTGCTGTTGCAACGCTCCCCTACCACTGCATGCGCCTGACGCATGCAATCCGAAGCTTCGGCGCTAGTCTTGAGCCCCGTTACATTTTCGGCGCGGCCTGTCTCGACCAGTGAGCTATTACGCTTTCTTTAAAGGATGGCTGCTTCTAAGCCAACCTCCTGGTTGTCAATGACTTGCCACATCCTTTCTAGTGTTCACTTAGACTAGACTTGGGGGCCTTAGCTGTCGGTCTGGGTTATTCCCCTCTTGCCAATGGACGTTATCACCCACTGACTGCTTCCCGAGCTAACAATTGCTGGCATTCGGAGTTTGGTACGGTTTGGTAATCTGGTGAGACCCCTAGCCGTTCCAGTGCTCTACCTCCAGCATTGAATTACTCGAGACGATACCTAAATATCTTTCGGGGAGAACCAGCTATCACGGAGTTTGATTGGCCTTTCACCCCTACACACAGCTCATCCCAGAAATTTTCAACTTTCATGAGTTCGGTCCTCCATGAGGTGTTACCCTCACTTCAACCTGGCCATGTGTAGATCACCCCGCTTCGGGTTATAATGCACGCAACTCATTCGCCCGTTTCGGACTCGCTTTCGCTCCGGCTCCACCTATCGGCTTAGCCTCGCTACGTACATTAAGTCGCCGAATCATGATGCAAAAGGTACGCCCTCGCACTGGGTTGCCCCGTAGTGCTCGGACTGCTTGTAGACATGCGGTTTCAGGTTCTTTGGACTCCCCTCACTGGGGTTCTTTTCACCTTTCCCTCGCGGTACTAGTTCACTATCGGTCGCCAAGGAGTATTTAGCCTTACCGGATGGTCCCGGCAGATTCAGGCAGGATTGCACGTGTCCCGCCCTACTTGGGTACCCCGCTCGGCTCCAGTTCGTTTTCGCGTACGCGACTGTCACGCCCTTTGGTCCACCTTTCCAGGTGATTCCGCTAACAAACCAGAGTCCTACCGCGGACCCGCAACCCCGATGCCATTTTCATGACACCGGTTTAGGCTCCTCCCATTTCGCTCGCCGCTACTCTGGGAATCACTCGTTGTTTTCTTCTCCTCAGGGTACTGAGATGTTTCACTTCCCCTGGTTCGCTCCTTCAGCCCTATGGATTCAGGCTGAGGTAACGCGGCTTTCACCGCGCTGGGTTTCCCCATTCGGACATCTCCGGCTCAACGTTCGGTTGGCAACTCCCCGGAGCTTTTCGCAGCCACCCACGTCCTTCTTCGCCTCTTGGCACCTAGGCATCCACCGCACGCCCTTAGTAGCTTACTTACCTTAATCCCTCACCAGCCCGCCTCCCGGCGAGTGGCCTTGAAACTCGAGACCAAGGTCCAGGCCCCGGCTCTTCGCCGCGGACCCGAAAGAATTCACTTGATTGCGTCGTGAGGTTCACCGCCAGGCCGCTATCGCAGCCGAGCTGTCACCTCAATCGACGCTGAGAACTTCTCAGCAGAAATTGATTTCTACCCTTCGTATGAACTTGTCAAAGAACGTCCTGACTCCAACTTCGTCAGTAAACTGTGGAGCTGGACGGGATCGAACCGACGACATCCAGCTTGCAAAGCTGGCGCTCTCCCAACTGAGCTACAGCCCCTGAATGTGTCACTGTCCCTCCACCTGCCGGCTGTCGTCGCGTCCCCAATCTCCCCGGTGGGAAATTGGTGGGCCTAGGTGGACTTGAACCACCGACCTCGCGCTTATCAGGCGCGCGCTCTAGCCAGCTGAGCTATAGGCCCAGTGGATTTCCAGCTACCGTCTCTTTCAAAGAACCGAGCCACCTTCGCTCGGCCTCTCAAAACCAGACAGCAAACCCTCGACAGTTGCAGAAACGTTGACCTGGTTGACCTAAGGCCACCGAAGTGGCTGGTACACCCTGTGGCGCCGAAGCGCTCACCGTGTACCCGGTCTCCTTAGAAAGGAGGTGATCCAGCCGCAGGTTCCCCTACGGCTACCTTGTTACGACTTCACCCCAGTTACCGACCACTCCTTGGGCACCTCTTGGTGAGATGACTTCTGGAGCAATCGACTCCCATGGTGTGACGGGCGGTGTGTACAAGGCCCGGGAACGTATTCACCGCGGCGTGCTGATCCGCGATTACTAGCGATTCCGCCTTCATGGAGTCGAGTTGCAGACTCCAATCTGAACTGAGACCGGTTTTATGCGATTAGCTCCCTCTCGCGAGTTGGCAACGCTTTGTACCGGCCATTGTAGCACGTGTGTAGCCCTGGTCATAAAGGCCATGAGGACTTGACGTCATCCCCACCTTCCTCCGGTTTAACACCGGCAGTCCCTCTAGAGATCCGCTTGCGCGGCAACTAAAGGCGAGGGTTGCGCTCGTTGCGGGACTTAACCCAACATCTCACGACACGAGCTGACGACAGCCATGCAGCACCTGTCTCTCGGTTCCCTTGCGGGCACCGCCTCATCTCTGAGGCCTTCCGAGGATGTCAAGACCAGGTAAGGTTCTGCGCGTTGCGTCGAATTAAACCACATGCTCCACCGCTTGTGCGGGCCCCCGTCAATTCCTTTGAGTTTTAGTCTTGCGACCGTACTTCCCAGGCGGAGAACTTAATGCGTTAGCTACGGCACCGCGGGGGTCAACACCCACGACACCTAGTTCTCATCGTTTACGGCGTGGACTACCAGGGTATCTAATCCTGTTTGCTACCCACGCTTTCGCGTCTCAGCGTCAGTGACCGTCCAGGTGGCCGCCTTCGCCACCGGTGTTCCTCCCCATATCTACGAATTTCACCTCTACTTGGGGAATTCCGCCACCCTCTCCGGTACTCAAGCTCTGCAGTTTCGAACGCACTTCCTCGGTTGAGCCGAGGGCTTTCACATCCGACTTGCAAAGCCGCCTACACGCGCTTTACGCCCAATAATTCCGAACAACGCTTGCACCCTCTGTATTACCGCGGCTGCTGGCACAGAGTTAGCCGGTGCTTCTTCTCCCGGTACCGTCAAGCCCTGGAGTATTAGCCCAGGGGTTTTCGTCCCGGTCGAAAGTGCTTTACAATCCAAAGACCTTCATCACACACGCGGCGTTGCTGCGTCAGGCTTTCGCCCATTGCGCAAAATTCCCCACTGCTGCCTCCCGTAGGAGTCTGGACCGTGTCTCAGTTCCAGTGTGGCTGATCGTCCTCTCAGACCAGCTACCCGTCGTCGCCTTGGTGGGCCATTACCCCGCCAACTAGCTGATGGGCCGCGGACTCATCTGGATGTGATAGCTTGTATACAGAGGCCACCTTTTCCCTCAAGAGCCGAAGCTCCCGGGGGCTTATCCGGTATTAGCCAATCTTTCGACTGGTTATCCCAGACACCCAGGCAGATTATCCACGTGTTACGCACCCGTGCGCCGCTCTACTAGGATTGCTCCATTCGCGCTCGACTTGCATGTGTTAGGCACGCCGCCAGCGTTCGTTCTGAGCCAGGATCAAACTCTCCAATTGAATTTTTGAAGGGTTGAACCGGCTTGGCCAGGGCCCGGCTAAGGGGACACCTGACTTCGCTGTTCATCGGTTTCTCGCCAATCGACTCCCGCCGACTCGCTGAAGAACCCGTCTTAGAATTGACTGCGGTTTCCGCAATCTGTCTTCTTGGGTTTGCTATCTGGTTTTCAAAGACCGAGCCGCTTGTACCGGCTGTCCTGCTGTGCTACTGTCCTGCTCGACCTCACCGCTTCGACTCAGCGGGGCGGCCCTTTTATTCTGAACCGTTTCGGCTGTCAAGCGGCCGTTGCCGCTTCGCTTTTCCGGTTCACCGCGAAGGAGAGCTGCTTTTCTCTTTCGTGGGGCGCGGAACCTACTGCCGTTCCGCCCGTCGTGTCAACCCGCTTCGTCGACTCGTTTCTTCCCACCCACCGCGTCGGGTCGCCTGCGCGACTTCTTCGGCTTCGGGGGAGGCGGCTTCTACCACCACCGCGTTTCGAGTCAACCTCGCTGCGTCGACTTTTTATTTCGTCTCTCTCTGCTGCGCTCGTCCAGAGGTCCCCACCGCCAGTGCGGTTTCGCCTTCCCGTCCGAGGGGGCGCGGCTTCTATCGCCTCGCCCTGGATGAAGTCAACTGCCCTCATCCACTTCTTCATCCCCGCTCACCGCTGTTGCCACCGGTTCGTGGGGGCGCGGCTTCTACCACCACCGCGTCTCGAGTCAACACCGCTTCGTCGACTCTTTCTTCCCACTTCGCCGCCTCGATCGCCTGAGCGGTCTCACCGGTTCGTGGGGGCGCGGCTTCTACCACCGCCGCGTCTCGAGTCAACATCACTTCGTCGACTCCCTATTTCGTCTTTCTCGCCCAGGTGTCCCACCGCCAGCGCGGCTTCGCCTTCCTGTCCGAGGGGGCGCGGCTTCTACCACCGCCGCGTCTTGAGTCAACAAGCTCCGCCGCTTTTTTTCTTCCTGCCTGTCCGCGCGGGGCTGGGAGGCACCGGCCCCTCATGGGTCTCGCCCAAAGGAGGAGGCTCCGTCCCTCACGACAGAGAGCTAATGCAGCCCCCAGCTCCGTGCCAACCCCCGTTCATAAACTCTGGCGAGGCCCGCCAGGCCGCCAGGTCCTTGCTCAAGCCTCCACTCGCTTGAGCACCACGTATCCCGCCGCAGGGATGTTCACCTTCGCGTTCCCGCCCCCCAGGCTGCCCCCGCCATTACCGAAGTTCCCCCCGCCGTACGCCGCGGCGTCGCTGTTCAGCACTTCCTTCCAGTTCCCCGGAGGCAGCGGCAGCGCGTAGCCCTCGAGGTTCTGGCGGTTCATGCTCCCCACCACCAGGTACTCCTCCCCGCCCGACTTGCGAGTGAACGCCATCACCGAGTCGTCGTTGTGCGTGTACACCCGCTTCACCTCCGCATCCGCTCGGAAGGCCGGACTCGACTGCCTCAACGCGATCGCGTCCCGATAGAACTGGAAGCTCTGCTTCTTCGTGATGTCCAACATCGCGTCCGTCCGCTGATTCGCCGGCAGCGCCGCCAGGCGCTCGAAGACCTTCCGGTCCTCCGCCGACAACCCCTGGTACGCCGCGTCCTTCGCTCGCGTCTCCGGCGGCAGCGTGAACAGCCGCTCGTAGTCCTTCTTGCGCGCGTCGTTGAACGTCACCTTCTCCCAGTTCCAGTCCTTCCCCAACGACTCCCAATCCCAGTCACTGTCCCACGTGGACGGATTGCCCCAGCGGAAGTCGTTCTGCGCTCCGAACTCGTCCCCCTGGAAGAACATCGGGATGCCGGGCCCCGCCATCCCGATTCCCGCCGCGAACCTCGTCGCGCCTCGCGACCACTGGTCCGGGAACTCCGTGGGCGTGGCCCCCTCGGCCGTGTTCATCGTCCGCTCCGCGTTCCCCACCTCGTCATGGTTCGAGATGATGGACAGCGCGATCTTCCACCCGTCGAGCCCCCGCGGGTTCGTCATCATCGACATGAACGCGTCCATGTCCGTCTTCATCCCCCTCGCCGCCGCCTGGATGATTCCCGGTTTGTCGTTGTCTCGCACCAGCCGGTGCTGGAACTCCGTGTACCACTGCGCGTCGAAGCCCCCTCCCGTGCCGTCCGCCCGCGCCGGCTGCGTGATGCTCGGGTCGTAGTCGAACTGCTCCGCCACCGTCCACGCGTCCGGGTTGTAGAAGTGCACCTGCCGGTTGATCTCCCGCAGCAGTTCCCACCCGTCCTCGCCCCCCGTCCCCTTGATGGGTTCGGTGAAGTCGAAGCGCAGCCCGTCGAAGTGCAGCTCCTCCATCTGCGCCACCGCGTGGTCCACGAAGAACTGCTTCACCTTCGGGTTGGAATACGCCGGCACCGCCCCCCACGGCGTCTCCCGCTGCTCGTACCCGCCCGAGTCCTGCTCCCAGTTGAAGTACGGGTTGTCCTCGCCCCCCACGTTCCACAGGCCGTTGTAGTCGCCGAACACGTGGTTGTAGACCACGTCAGAGATGACGTTCAGCCCCTTCTTGTGCGCCTCGTCGATGAAGCGCTTCATCGCCTCCGGCCCGCTCACCCACCTGCCGTTCTCGTCCTCGAAGCCCAACGCGCTCTCCGTCGCCAGGCTGTTCACCCCGAGATAGCCCCAGTTGCGCGCCCCCTCCACCTCGTTCACTGGCAGGAGCTCGAGCGTGTTCACCCCCAGCTCCTTGAAGTAGTCCAGCTTCGCCGTCAGGTCCTCCAGCGTCGAGCGGTTCGCGTTGCCCGCCTTCCCCAGGAAGCTGCCCGCGTGCAGCTGGTACACCACCCACTTCGCCTGGTCCTTCTCCCGCGGCACGCTGTCGTGCTTCCACTCGAAGCTCGTCGGGTCCGTGATGACCGAGCCCCGGAACGTCACGCCACTGCCCTCGGTGATGCGGTCGCTCCAGGGATCGTTGATGGGCGCGCCCACGCGCTCCGCGTCGCTCAGCCGCCCATCCCCATTGCCGTCATGGCGCAGCTTCAACCGCCCCTGCGCGTCCTTCTCGTAGACCTGGAACTCGTAGCGCAGGCCCACCAGCTTCGCCGGGTCGTTCACCAGCGTCGTCCACGCGCCCCCCTGGTTCGTCATGCGGATGCGCCCGTCCGCCTCGATGTTCTTCGACCAGAAGTCGTTGGCCCCCCCAGCCCGCAGCTTGTCCACCAGCGTGGTGTCGAAGTCGCCCAGCCGCGCCAGGAGCTCGTCCTTCTTCAACGTCCTGCCATTCGCGTCCTTCAACACCAGGTACGCGCGCTCCGCGTCCCCATGATCGTCGATGTCGAAGCGCATCAGCTCCCGCGCTCCCGACGCGTAGCGGTTCACCTCCTGCCCCGTCCTCGCATCCAGGTACATCCGGTCCAGCCCCCGCTGCTCCCCCATCATCTCCCGCGCGTAGGGGTCCGGCCGCTCGCTCGTGGCGCCCGCCGAGTCCACCACCTCGTAGACGTAGGACTTGCCCAGCAGCTCCTTCCACCGGCCCGGAACCTGCGTCGACCAGTTGCCCTCCTCGTCCCGCGTCATCGGGAAGCGCTCCACCCGCCCCTGCCGGTCCGTCACCTTCACCTGCACGCTCCTCGCGTTGCCCGCGTAGAACGTGAACGCCGCGTCCTCCCCCGAACGCCGCGCCCCCATCTTGTGGTACGTCGTCGGCGCATAGCTGGCCGTGGGCTTCGTCACGTCCAGCTTCAGGTTGTCCTCCCCCATCACCGCCCACTGGCCCTTGCCCGAGGGGCCATCCGCGATCACCCCCCACTCCCAGTCGTGGGGCAGGCCATCGTCGCTCAGCTCCACCGTCACGCCCCACTTGCCCTCCCCCAGCGGCTTCATCGCGAGGGGGCGCTCGTTCCACTGCGCGCTGTACTTCCCGCTCGCGTCCCAGCTCCCCTTCACCTGCAGGTTCGTGAGCTTGCTGTGCGGACCCGCGTCGTAGACCAGCGTCACCGTGCGCTTCACCGGCACGCTCCGCGGCGCCTTGTTCACCGCCACGGCCGCCGCCGCCCCCACCCCGCTCCCGCCCTTCCTCGACAGCGCCTCGAACGAAGACGTGTCCCGGCCCCCCACCGCGCGCGGCGACGCATCCGACGCCGCCCGAGTCACCAACGCCTTCCCCTCGGTCTTTCCCCCGGGCAGCACCGTGTTCGCCGGACGAGCCCCTCCGGCGCCTCCCCCTGCGTCCTTGAGGCCAGAAGTCCCATTCCTCTGCGAGGGATTGATCTTCGACGTGCTCATGGTCCTGCCTCTCGAGTGAAGGACGCGTGCTACATGCGCCGATGCACCCGATTGTCGGAGGCTGTAACCAAGAGTTTCCCAACAGCGCACTCCAGCGCCCTTTTCAACCCCAGGTGAGATGAATCGTCACAAGGCGTCCGAGAAGGAGGGCGTCCGGGTGCGCGAGCCCGCAAAAGCCAAGGGCTCCGAGGAGCCTGCTCCCCGAAGCCCTGGTTGTCGGATGCCGTCCAATCGCTACGGCTCGTTGCGCCGCGGCTCACCCTCCACCGCGTCCTTGATGACGCGCTTGGCGTCCTCGATCTTCTCCTTCACGTGGCCCTTGAAGGTGTCCTTCTTGCCCTCGGCTTCCAGCTCACGGTCTCCCGTGGCCACACCGACGGTCTCCTTCACCTTCCCCTTCGTCTTGTCCGTCCACTCACCCATGGCTGCCTCCTCGTGTTGGCGTACAGGACTGACTTCGCCTCGACACGAAGAAGCTAGGTACCCAGGGACATGGGGGACAACCGTCGGGCGCTCGTTCGCTCGGCCGCCACGGGGGCTAACGCAGGGCCTGACGGACGGGAAGCCCGACACCTCCCGTCCGCCAAGCCAGCGCCTCCTTACCCCAAGGAGTCCTTTGGAGCCGATCTCAGCTGCAGATCGTCTCGAGCATGATGCGGCAGACCTCGTACGGGTCGCAGTTGGCGGCCGGACGACGATCCTCGAAGTAACCCTTGCCCTCGTTCACCGTCCCCATCGGGATGCGGATGGACGAGCCGCGGTCACTGTTGCCGTAGCGGAAGACATTGATGGGCGCCGTCTCGTGCAGGCCCGTCAGGCGCTCCACGTTGTGCGCGCCGTACACCGCGATGTGCGCCTCGTGCCGCGCGCGCAGCTTCTCGCACGCCGCCTCGATGACCTTCAGGCCACCCGGCTCGCGCATCGCCTTGGTGCTCACGTTGGTGTGGCAGCCCGCCCCGTTCCAGTCACCCTTCACCGGCTTGGGGTGCAGCGTGGCGCTGATGCCGAAGTCCTCGCCCATCCGGTAGAGCAGCCAGCGCGCGAACCACAGCTCGTCGCCCATCTCCAGCGCCGTGATCGGGCCAATCTGGAACTCCCACTGCGCGGGCATCACCTCGGCGTTGGTGCCGTTGAGGTGCAGGCCCGCGCGAAGACACGCCTCGGCGTGCGCCTCCACCAGCTTGCGGCCAAACACCTCGTCACTGCCCACGCCACAGTAGTAGCCGCCCTGCGGCGCCGGGAAACCCTTCTCCGGCCAGCCCAGCGGGCGGTTGCCCTCGAAGAGCGTGTACTCCTGCTCCAGGCCGAACCACGTCTCGAACGAGGCGTACTTCTCCGCCACCGCGCGCAGGGGCGCGCGCGTGTTGCTCGGATGGGGCGAGCCATCCTGATGCATCACCTCGCACATCACCAGCACGTCCGGCGTGCCCGGGCGCAGCGGGTTGGGGATGTAGCGCACCGGCTTGAGCTGGAGGTCGCTCTTCTTGCCCTCGGCCTGGTAGGTGCTCGACCCATCGAAGCCCCAGTCCGGCAGGTCCGAGAGGCTCTTGATCTCCGGAAGCTCCACCACCTTCATCTTGGAGCGCAGCTTCGCCGTCGGCTTCTGACCGTCGATCCAGATGTACTCCGCCATCACCTTGCGCATTTCGGACTTCCTCCGGCCCTGTCGGGGGGCCTCTTGCTCCTGGACCCGCGAGGGCCCTGCTGCCTGAGCTTCATTGCAGATGTGATGCCAGCCGGTTTCCCCGCCCCTGAATCGAGGCAAGTCCGCTGAATCCTTGGAAATGAACCCCTTCAACCCCTCCCCTCTCCCCTGGATTCCTACGTTTTTGTCGGCTCCCCGGCTCTTTCCTACAAAATTGTCGGAACTCTCGGCCCCCAAGAAGCCCCGCGCCCCTCCATCCCTCTCCTCTTCCCACATCCTCGAGCCTCCACCTACCGCTCGGTCGGTCCGGTCTTCTTCGCTTGATTAGAATCCGACGCGCTCGGCCCTGCTGACGCCCGCTGACGGACAGAGATGTGGGCAACCTCCTTCCAGGAGCGCCCTTCCCCTACCTACAATTTCGTAGCTCTTGGCTTTCGGGCCGACAAAAATGTAGGAAAGAGTCTTTTGACTCTTCAGTCGATCAGGAAGGCTTTCCGGAGAGGCGGCTTTTTCCGGAAGAGGGGCGTGCATGGCGAAGCGAACGGAGGAGCAGACGGGCGAACACGCGGCCCTGGCGAGCCTGTTGGAGGTGAGCCAGGCGCTCGCGGGGGCCCATGACCTGAGGGCCGCCCTGCACCGGGTGCTCGAGCGCATCGAGCGCTACCACGGCGTGGTGCGCGGCACCGTGACGTTGATGGACCCGGACACCCAGGAGCTCTACATCGAGGCGTCCATTGGTTTGAGCTCCGAGGGCCGCGACGCCCGCTACCAACTGGGGGAGGGCATCACCGGCCGCGTGGTGCAGAGCGGCAAGCCGGTCGTCGTGCCCGAGGTCAGCCGCGAGCCGCTCTTCCTCCACCGGGCGTTCGGCGGCCGCAAGAGCGGCGCCCAGGAGTACTCCTTCATCTGCGTGCCCATCCTCCTCCACCGCAAGCCCGTGGGCGCCTTCGGCGTGGACCTCGTCTACGACAAGGAGCGCGACTTCACCGAGGAGACGCGCCTGTTCAGCGTCATCGCCTCCATGATTGGTCAGGCGCTCGCCGCGCACCAGCTCCTGGAGGACGAGCGCAAGAAGCTGCTCGAGGAGAACACCACCCTGCGCCAGGAGCTGCGCGAGCGCTACGACTTCTCCAACATCATCGGCACCAGCGGCCCCATGCGGCAGGTGTACGAGCAGATCCACCAGGTCGCTCGCACCAACACCACCGTGCTCATCCGCGGCGAGTCCGGCACCGGCAAGGAGCTCATCGCCCACGCCCTGCACTACAACTCCACCCGCGCCAAGAAGCCCTTCATCAAGGTCAACTGCGCCGCCCTGCCCGAAACCCTCATCGAGTCCGAGCTCTTCGGCTACGAGAAGGGTGCCTTCACCGGCGCCCAGGCACGCAAGCGCGGCCGCTTCGAGCTCGCCGAGGGCGGCACCCTCTTCCTCGACGAGATTGGCGAAATCAACCTCGCCACCCAGGTGAAGCTCCTGCGCGTGCTCCAGGAGCGCGAGTTCGAGCGCGTCGGAGGCATCGAGACCCTCAAGACCAACGTGCGCCTCATCGCCGCCACCAACAAGGACCTGGAGACGGCCATCGCCGAGAAGAGCTTCCGCGAGGACCTCTACTACCGCCTCAACGTCTTCACCCTCTTCATCCCGCCCCTGCGCGAGCGCAAATCCGACTTGCTGCTCTTGGCCGACCACTTCGTCGCCAAGTACGCCCACGAGCACGGCAAGAACATCCGCCGCATCTCCACCCCCGCCATCGACATGCTCGTGAGCTACCACTGGCCCGGCAACGTGCGCGAGCTGGAGAACATCATCGAGCGCTCCGTGCTCGTCTGCGACGGCAACGCCATCCACGGCCACCACCTGCCCCCCACCCTCCAGACCGCCGAGGCCTCCGAGACCGTCACCAACACCTCGCTCGCCGACGCCGTCCAGCAGTTCGAGAAGGATCTCATCCTCGACGCGCTCAAGACGACCCGCGGCAACCGCGCCAAGGCCGCCCGCCTGCTGCGCACCACCGAGCGCATCGTCAACTACAAGGTCTCCAAGTACGACATCGACTGCTCGCGCTTCCAGGGCTAGTCCCCCTCGGAAGCCCTCCCAGGTCTGCGCTCAGTTGCGCCGCGTGGGGTCCGCCAGCGCCCGCTCCACCTCGCGCATCAGCTCCTCCTCGTCGCCCCCCCTCGGACGCACCGCCGCCTCCCCCAGCTCGGAGGACCACGGCCCCACCGAGTCCGCCGCCTGCTGCGAGGCACGCTCGGTCAGCTTCTGGATGCCCCGCGCATCCACCACGTTCGTCGGATCCAGTTGATCCAACGGCGTCTGCTCCAGCCGCCCCAGCGACATCCGCTCCAGCCGGAAGCCCAGGAGCTCGGTGCCCACCTCGACGCCCACGTGGTCGATGAAGAGGCCCCGGTCCGCCACCAGCTCGTCGAAGTTGAACGTGCTCACCGACTGCGCCAGCGCGCACGCGAAGCGCTCCTCCAGCAGCGCATGCACCTCGCCGGGCTGGTTCGCCCTCGCACACCCCACCTCCCGCGCTACCCGCAGCACGCCCGCCTCGTCGCGCGGCACCTTCACCAGGAACGTGGCCCGCAGGTCCACCCGGATGCCGTCCCGGCATGACAAGCCCTGTCCCCCCCGGCGCTCCACCACCACCTTGCGCACCGAGAGGTCCAACACCTCCGCGCGCTCCACCACCGGCCACACCCACGTGCCCCCGAAGCGCACCCGAGTGGGCTCGCCTCCGCGCACCAGCACCAGCGCCTCGCCCTCTCGCGCCCGGCGGTAGCACCCCAGCACCAGCGCGCATACGCCCGCCACGCCGAGAACAGCGCACAGGACCACGGTTTCCACGGTGAAGCCACTCCTGGGTAGGCAGGCGGAGGCCCAATCCATCACGTCTCCCCCTCCTCACGCCAGAGGGGGGTCCTCCCAGCCCCGCTCGCCTACTCGTCCGCGTTCTTCCGGCGCGCGAGCGCCTTCTGCAGCTTCTTCATCTTCTCCATGGCCAGGCCCCGCTTGAGCCCCGACAGCAGATCCACGAAGACGAAGCCGTCCAGGTGGCCAATCTCGTGCTGCAGCACGTGCGCCAGCTTCCCCTCCGCTTCCAGCTCGTGCCACGCCCCCGTCCGGTCCTGGTACTTCACCTTCACCTTGTGGAAGCGCGGCGTCTTCTCGAACAGGTCCGGCACCGACAGGCACCCCTCCTCCAGCGTCACCGGCCCCGACTTCTCCAGAATCTGGGGGTTGATGATCTCGAAGAACGACCCGTCCTCCCGGCCCACCCACGACAGGCGCAAGGGCACCCCGATCTGGTTGGCCGCGATGCCAATGCCCTCCGCCTCCTTCATGGCCGCGAACATCTCGTCCAGCAGCTTCGTGAGGCTCTCCCCGAAGTCCGTCACGGGTTTGGTCGGCGTGCTGAGAACCTTGTTCGGCCAGATGACGATGTCGCGTGCCATGCGGTGTGTCTCTCCCTGAGCGCTCGCGCGTGAAACGTCCTTGTACACCGCGCCCGCCTCCCCGCCAGCCCCGAGTGACAGGCCTTGTTCCCCACACACCGCCCCGGCGCGTCCCTCAGCGCCCGGAGGTGGAGCGCTCCCCCTCCCGCAGCGCCGCCTGGAGCAGCGCCTGGGTGTCCAGCTCCGTGCGCCGCACCTCGCTCGCCCCCGCGAAGGCCTCCTTGTAGCCCCCCGCCACGAAGGCCTGGAAGTCCGTGGTCGCCACCCGGTAGCGCCCCTCGGGCCGCACGGGCTCCTCCCCCGCCCCCGGATCCGCCGCGTCGCGCAACACCCTCAGCTCCTCCACCCTCCCCTCGCGCACCCGGTAGCTCACCCCACTGCGCTGGCTGTAGCCGTCCGTCCCCCGCTTCGACTCGCTCAGCGCCACCCAGTCCGCCAGTTGCTGCCCCGTCATCTCCGCCGTCACCAGCACGTTGCGGTAGGGAAACGCCCCCTCGAACTCCTCCCGCGTCACCTCCCCCGCGGGCAGCCCCGCCCGAAACCCCGCCGCCATCGCGAAGAAGGCCCGCGCCCCCGCCGCCCGCCGCCACACCTCCGTCGCCCAGGTGCCCACCTCCGCCTCCCCCGTCGTGAGCCCCTCGTCCCCCAGGGGCCTCGACAGCCGGCCCACCCCCACGAAGCGCTCCGGCCGCTTCTCCCTCAACGCGCGCCCCAACTCCTCCACCCTCGCCGCCGTCTCCGCGTCCTCCGGCCGCGTCCCGTCCAGCTTCACCAGCCCTCCCTCCACCCCCACCAGCCGCCGTCCCTGGAAGCGCAGCCGCACCTCGGACAGGTACGCCAGGTACTGGTAGGAGGACACCGTGTACGTCCTCGTCCCCGGCACCACCCGCAGGTCCTCCCGGGCATGCGAGTGCGAGCCCAGGATGAGATCGATGCCCGGCACCGCCCGCGCGAGCGCCTCGTCGTCCTCGCGCAGCTGATGGCCGATGAGCACCACGGCGTCCACCTGCTCACGCTCGCGCAGGGCGCCCACCACCGCCCGCGCCGCCTCCGTCGCGTCCGTCCACCGCGTCCCCTCGGGCAGCCGCTCCGCCTTCACCAGCCGCTGCATGTCCGGCCCCGCCACCGCGAAGAAGCCCAGCCGCACGCCCCCCACCTCCCGCACGAGGTAGGGCCGCCCCTCCACCTGGAAGTGCGGCGCGCCGTCCGCTCCCACCAGGTTCGCGCACAACACCGGGTAGTCCACCGCCGCCCGGCAGCGCGCGAACGCCTCCGCCCCGTAGTCCAGGTCGTGGTTGCCCAGCGCCATCATGTCCACCAGCCCGTTGAACCACGGCCACTCCACGCACCCGTACTCGTCACTCCACGCGGGCACGCCCTTGTTCACCCAGTCGCCCCCGGATACCCCCAGCGTGTCCGGCCTCGCCTTCGCCGCCCGGAAGTACGCGAGCGCCCGCGCCACCCCTCCCTGGCCCGGCTCCCCCTCCGAGTAGAAGGGCTCCGCGTGCGAGTGGTAGTCCGTCATCCCCACCAGCGTCACCGTGTGCGTCGTCTGGCAGGCGGGCAGGAGCAGGAGACTCGAGAGCAGGGCGAGGCGCTTGTTCATGCGCGCCCCTTCACACCCCCTCCCCGCCACGTCAAGCCAAGCTCCCCCCTCTCATCCCCGGCGAGGGGGCTCGGACGGCCTACTCCCAGGACAGCACGTACTCGCTGTCCAGCACGTCCACGCGCGAGCCCACCACCTCCACCCCGCGCGCATGGGTGGACTCCAGCACGGCCCGCAGCAGGCCCTCGTGGAAGGAGCACGGCATGAAGTCGCGCCGCATGATGACGCGGCCCCGGCTGAAGCCCTCCCACGCCACCGTGCGCTCCCCGTGGTTCACCGCCGCCCGGTACGCCGAGGGCAGGTTGCCCACCAGCCGCCTCGTCTCGCACCGCGACAGCAACAGCAGCGCCTTGCCCGCCGCCGACGCGAGCAGATCCGCCGCCGCCCGCTGCCCCAACAGCCGCTGGGCCGCGTCCCAACCCCCACACCCCGGCGCCAGCTCCCACGCCGCCGCCGCGTTCACCCTCATGAAGGCGCCCAACGGATAGTTGAAGAACTCCTTGAAGCGCGGCTCGCCCCCCGCATCCACGCAGCGCAGCATCGCCGCCTCCCCCGCCCACGCGCGCACCGCGTCCAGCGTCCCCAGGAAGAGCGAGCCCCTCACGGTGTCCCCGGGGATCGCCAGCGCCAGGCGCCGCGCCAGGTCCTCGGCCGCCTCCACTCGCACCGGACCCACATCCACCGCACAGGCACTCGTCTGCATGACACCACCCCTCCCGCCAAAGGACGCCAGGTCGCACGCCTTCGACACCCCACCCTAACCACGTCTCTCCCAACCGACAGGGGGCCCCCCCCTCGCTCCTCCACGCTTTTTCCAGCACGCCCCATCTTCCCTTGCCCCTCGCCCACCTCCAGCGCCCACCACGTTACACTTCGCGGAAGCTCCACCCCCTCCACGCGTGCCCTCCCGAGGTGTCCTCACGGACAGCCAGCCCCCTGCCCACCTCGACTGTGGTTCTCTGGACAATGTTGGTCTTTCTTGATTTTTCTGGAATCACCACCCGGGTTTCACGTTCGACGCGATGGAGCCCCCCGCATGACGTCTCCGAGCGACCCTTCCGCCCCCCCGCCCAGCGAACGCAAACCCCTCCACGTCCAGGTGGTCACCCAGCCCGCGCTCCAGGGGTGCTGGGCGGTCAACATCAGCGAGACGGGAATCGGGCTCATCGCCACCCCCTCGGGCCCCGAGGAGGGGCCGCGCGAGGGGGAGGACGTGGAGATGGCCTTCACGCTGCCCGACTCGCGCGCGCGCGTGCAGGTGCGCGGCGTGGTGCGCTGGCGGCATGATCCGTTGGAGCGGGACGAGGGCGGGGTGACGGCCCTGGGCGTGAGCTTCCACGGCTTCGAGGGCGCCGATGGGGTGAAGCTCAAGCGCTACCTGCTGGATCATCAGCTCTACGTGGCGGTGGTGTACGCGGAGGAGGCGGAGCTCAAGGGGCTGCGCGCGGCGCTGGAGAGCCACGTGCGGCTGCGCTTCGCGTCCTCGGCCGAGGACGTGGACACGCTCCTGGGCCGGGGAGACATCAGCGCGCTGCTCGTGTGCGGACGGGACGAGGCGCGCGCGGTGGCGCTCGTGGAGCGGCTGGCGATGCGACGCGCGGAGGTGGACCCCACCGGCGCCGGGCCCGCGAGCGACCTGTCCCCCCGCATCCTCTACTGCGCTCCGGCCATGCCCACGCGCCTGGTGGAGCTGTTCAACCAGGGGAAGATCTTCCGCGCCCTCACCCCTCCATGCGAGCCCGTGGCGCTGCGCCAGGCGGTGCTCCAGGCCAGCCGCGAGCTGGGCCTGCGCACCGAGCAGCGGCGGGCGGCGCTGGAGCTCGAGCGCAACCTGCTGCGCGAGCGCGCGCGGGAAGCCCCCCGGCTCGCCGCCGACCTGGGCGTGGCCAACGAGCCCGGCTTCCGCAGCCCCGCCATGCGCCAGGTGCTGGAGATGGTGCGCGTGGCCGCCCCCCACCGCGTGGCGGTGCTCCTGCAGGGCGAGACGGGCACCGGCAAGGAGGTGCTCGCGCGCGTCATCCACCGGCTCAGCGACCGCTCCGGCCAGCCGCTCGTGGTGCAGGACTGCGGCACCCTCACCGAGACGCTCCTGGAGAGCGAGCTGTTCGGCCACGTGAAGGGCGCCTTCACCGGCGCCGTGGCGGACCACCCCGGCCTGTTCGTGCTCGCCGACGGGGGCACCATCTTCCTCGACGAAATCGAGAACACCACCCCCACGCTCCAGTCCAAGCTCCTGCGGGTGCTCGAGAGCGGCGACGTGCGGCCGGTGGGCGGCACCCAGGTGCGCCGCGTGGACGTGCGCGTCATCGCCGCGAGCAACCGCGACCTCGCCGAGGAGGTGCGCGCCAAGCGCTTCCGCAGCGACCTCTTCTACCGGCTCAACAGCTTCATCGTGGACCTGCCCCCCTTGCGCGAGCGGCCCGAGGACGTGCTGGACCTGGCGTACTACTTCATCGCCCACTTCAACCGCACCCTGCGCCGCTCGGCCACCGGCCTGGCCGAGGACGCCCAGCAGCTGCTGCGCTTCGCGCCGTGGCCCGGCAACGTGCGCGAGCTGCGCAACTGCATCGAGCGCGCCGTGCTGCTGTGCAATGACGACGAGCCGGTGTGCGCGCGCCACCTTCCCCCCTCGCTCTCCTCGGGCCTCGAGGGCGTGCGGCGCCAGGTGCGCACCGGCGGCGCGCGCTCCCTGCGCGAGCGGTTGGAGCAGTTGGAGAAGGAGATCATCCGCGAGGCGCTCGAGAGCCACGGCGGCGTGGTGCGGCGCGCCGCCGCGGCGCTGGAGATGGATCCCGTGACGCTCGGCCGCCGGGTGCGGCGCCATGGGCTGCTCGCCAAGGAGCCGTGAGGCCCCAGGCACGCGCGCTCATGCGCTCCATGACCAGACGTCATGCCACCGACAACCCGGCGGGTCTCCCGGGCCCCTGGCTTTGCATGCGTCCCCGCTTCATGCCAGCGTGAACCACCCACCGCTCTCGTGCCCAAGCCCAAGCACATCGTCCAGACCTGGAGTCCCCTCGGCTCGGGGGCGGCGTTCGTGCTGCTGTATGGGCTCGGCACCTGGCTGGGCATGGGGCTGTCCCCCCAGGACGAGCAGCTGTCGGCCATCTGGCCCCCCTCGGGCGTGCTGCTCACGGCGCTGCTGCTGGCGCGCTGGCGCCACTGGCCCGTGCTGCTGCTGCTGGCCGTGGTCGTGGGGCCGTTCACGAGCATGCCCGGACACTGGCCCAACACCCGCACCCTCCTGATGTCCGCCTGCAACGGGCTGGAGGTCTTCGTGGGCGCCTTCCTCCTGCGCCGCTACGCGGGCCTCAACCCCTCGCTGGAGCGGGTGCGCGACGTGCTCGCGCTGCTGGCCGTGGCGCTCGTCAGCCCCGTGCTCAACGCCACCCCCGGCGTCACCCTGCTCGCGCTCCACGGGAAGATTGCCTGGGAGCAGTGGTGGGCGCAGTGGCGGGTGTTCTGGGTGGGCGACGCCATGGGCCTGCTGCTGGTGACGCCGCTGCTGCTCACCTGGGGCCAGCTCGACCAGGTGTTCTGGAGCCGCCCGCGCGCGCGGGAGTTCGCCGTGCTGCTGCTGGGGCTCGTCTCCACCCTGCACCTGGGCTTCCACTGGATTCCCCACGGCATCAGCCCCCACCACCCCATCACCTACACGGCCTTCCCCTTCATCCTCTGGGCGGCGCTGCGCTTCGAGGCCCGGGGCACCAGCCTCGCCCTGCTCGCGCTCGCCGCGGTGTCCATCCTGCACACCATCACCGGCAGCGGCCCCTTCGTCCTGGAAGCCCACGGCGCCGCCTCCTCCCGCGCGAGCCTCATCTACCTCCAGTCCTTCCTCGCGGTGATCGGCGCCTCGGGGCTGCTGCTCGCCGCGGCGGTGAGCGAGCTGCGGCGCGCGCGCGAGAAGAGCGAGCGGCTCAACGCGGAGCTGCGCGCGTCACTCGAGGAGCTGGCCGCCACCCAGCGCGAGCTCGTGCACCGCGAGCGCATGGCCGCAGTGGGCGAGCTGTCCGCCAGCGTGGCCCACGAGGTGCGCAACCCCCTGGGCGTCATCGCCAACGCCGTGGCCGCCCTCACCCGCAGCGCCCAGCCCGACGCCAACAGCACCACGTGGCAGTTGCTCGGCGCCATGGGCGAGGAGGTCGGGCGGTTGGATCTCCTCATCACCGGACTGGTGGACTTCGCCCGGCCCCTCGAGCCGCAGCTGCTGTTCCAGCCGCTGGGTCCGGTGGTGGAAGGAGCGCTGGAGTCCGCGCTGAGCGCCGAGCCCCGGCCCAGCACGCTCCAGGTGACGCGCGCGATGGATCCCTCGCTGCCCGACATCCCCCTGGATGCCCAACTCCTGCACCGGGCGCTCCACAACCTCTTCCTCAACGCCCTGCAGGCCATGCCCCAGGGCGGCTCGCTCCGGGTGGAGATGTCCCACCAGGTGAAACCGCCGGGCCTGCCCCACGCCCTCGTCTCCATCACCGACACCGGCCCGGGCATCCGCCCCGAGGTGATGCAGCGCCTCTTCGATCCCTTCTTCACCACCAAGGCCCTGGGCACCGGCCTGGGGCTGCCCATCGTGCGCGGCATCGTGGAGGCGCACCGCGGTCAGGTGGAGGTGAACAGCACCCTGGGGCAAGGCACCACCATCACCCTGCGCCTGCCGCTGTCCTCCACCTCGCGCGGCTTCACGACGACCCGGCTCCCCTCCCAGAAGGAAAACGACGTCCCTGCCCAGCCGGGAGCCGGCCCCCCTCCTCAGAAGGGAATGTTGTCGTCGTCGCCGCCGCCACCACCGCTGTAGTCGTCATCCCCGTGCGGGGGCGGCTCGTGCCCGCCTCCCCCGTCGCCGCCGCCCCGCTGCCGGGTGATCTCCGCTTCGATGGAGGCCAGCAGCGCGCGCTCGCGGTCGTGCCAACGCGACTTGCTCGGGTCGCCCAGCGAGCGCCGCGCGCCATTGGCGTAGTACTCCAGGTCCTGCATCGTCGCGCCCTGGATGGGCGCCCCCTTGCTGCGGCCATAGTTGGGGAACACCGACACGTCCCCGCCACCGCCGCCACCACCGCCGCCGCCCGAGGAATAGGCGCGCCGGGGCGCCGCCGCCGGAGCCGCGTCGGGCGACGAGCCGATGCTCATCTCCCCCAGCTTCAATGTGAAACCCTCACCGTTGCGGACCGCCGTCCCCACACGCACCTGTTCCACCCGCCCATCCGGGCGCCGCACTGCCACCGTCACCGGAAACTGATCGCTCATGCCCGCCGGAAATCACCCCTGGCCCGAGGTGTCAATGACTCGCCAGGGGGGCGAACCCCTCGCCACCCCCGCCGCCGGGCATCCGCGCGCTCAGTGCAGCGGCGCGACAGAGTCCTTCGCGCCCTTCTTGCGCACCCACACCTTGGGCTTGGGCGGCTCGGGACGCACGGGCGCGGCGGGAGCGGGCGCGGGAGCCTCCCCGCGCGCCTTCGAGGCCGCGCGGCCCCGGGGCAGCACCACCTCCGCCACGGACTGGGACGGAGCATCGTCCACCCAGCTCGCCGGGCGCCGGCCGCTCTTCACCAGCAGACGCAGCTTCTGGTAGTGCGCCGAGCAATAACCCTTCGAGCGCGCCGGACGCTTGCAGCCAATGACGGCGCAGCGACGGCCTCCCTCGCTCACGCGCGCGCTCGGGGCCTCGGCGGCGGCCCTGGCCGGAGGACGGCCCCGGGGAGCCGGCGCGGGGCTCGGAGCGGGCTCGGGCTTGTAGACGGGCGCCGCCGTGGTCGGCAGCGCGTAGCGGCTCGTGGGATAGGACAGGGGAGGCCGGGCGGGCGGCGTCGGAGCCGCGGGCGGAGGCGGAGGCGCGGCCTGCCGGGGCGCGGGCGCGGCCTGCCGGGGCGCGGGCGCCGGAGCGGGCGGAGGCGCCACGGGCTGCTTTCCCCGGCCCTGGATGGGAAGTCCAATGCCCGGCAGCGCCATCTGCAACGTCTGCATCCGCGTGGCCATGGGCGCCAGCCGGTGGATGATATCCACGATCTCGGCGATGACGCCCAGGCGCGCATCCATGCGCGCGATGGCCTTGTGCATGGGTGCCAGACGGGTCTTCAGCTCCGCCTGCACCATTTCCCGCAACGGTTTCTCGATCGACATACACGCCCATATGCCACCCCGGCGGCCCCACCGCCAGTCCGACCCGCCTTATCGAGTCACTCTGTCGACCCGGGCACGCCCTCCGGGCGAATCCTGCGGCACTCCCGGTCCTCTTGGGGCATGGTCCTGGCCCAAATTCAGGAGTCCCAAGACATGCCACACGATCCCACCGATTGGCTTTGCATCAACACCATCCGCACCCTCGCCATGGACGCGGTGGAACAAGCCCACTCGGGCCACCCGGGCGCGCCCATGGCGCTCGCCCCCGTGGCCTACCAGCTCTGGCAGCAGGAGCTGCGCTACGACCCCACCCAGCCCGTCTGGCCCAACCGCGACCGCTTCGTGCTCTCCAACGGGCACGCCTCCATGCTCCTCTACGCGCTCCTGCACCTCACGGGCGTGCGCCGCGTCACCGGCGAGGACTCCGTGGAGCAGCAAGTGGCCGTCTCGCTCGAGGACATCAAGAAGTTCCGCCAGCTCGACAGCTCCACGCCCGGCCACCCCGAGTACCGCTGGACGAGCGGCGTGGAGACCACCACCGGCCCCCTGGGGCAGGGCGTCTCCAACTCGGTGGGCATGGCCATGGCCAGTCAGTGGCTCGCCAACCACTTCAACCGCCCGGGCTTCGAGCTGTTCGACTACGACGTGTGGGCCATCTGCGGCGACGGCGACCTGATGGAAGGCGTGGCCAGCGAGGCCGCCTCCATGGCCGGCCACCTGAAGCTGTCCAACCTGTGCTGGATCTACGACAGCAACCACATCAGCATCGACGGCAGCACGGAGCTGGCCTTCACCGAGGACGTGGGCCGGCGCTTCGAGGCCTATGGCTGGCGCGTGCTGCGCGTGGCGGACGCCAATGACCTGGAAGCGCTCTCCAGCGCCTTCCGCGCCTTCAAGCAGGAGCGCGGCCAGCCCACGCTCATCATCGTGCACTCGCTGATTGGCTTTGGCGCGCCCAAGAAGCAGGGCACCGCGAGCGCCCACGGCGAGGCCCTGGGCGAGGCGGAAATCAAGGGCGCCAAGAAGAACTACGGCTGGCCCGAGGACGCGAAGTTCCTCGTGCCCGACGGCGTGCGCGAGCGCTTCGCCCAAGGCGTGGGCGCGCGCGGCCACAAGCTGCGCACCGAGTGGGAGGCGAAGCTCGCCGAGTACAAGAAGCAGCACCCGGAGCAGGCCGAGCAGCTCCAGCGCATGCAGCGGCGCGAGCTGCCCGAGGGCTGGGACAAGGAGCTGCCCACCTTCCCCGCGGACCCCAAGGGCCTGGCCTCGCGCGACTCCAGCGGCAAGGTGCTCAACGCCCTGGCGAAGAACTACCCGTGGCTCGTGGGTGGCTCGGCGGACCTGAACCCCTCCACCAAGACGTACCTGACGTTCTCCGGCCCCATGCGGCCCGGGGACCTGTCCGGACGCAACATCCACTACGGGGTGCGCGAGCACGCCATGGGCGCCATCACCAATGGCCTGGCCCTCAGCCGGCTGCGCGCCTACAGCGCCACCTTCTTCATCTTCAGCGACTACGAGCGGCCCGCCATCCGCCTGTCGTCCATCATGGAGATTCCCTCCATCCACATCTTCACCCACGACTCCATCGGCGTGGGCGAGGACGGCCCCACGCACCAGCCCGTCGAGCAGCTCGCCAGCCTGCGCGCCATTCCCGGCCTCATCGTGCTGCGCCCCGCCGACGCCAACGAGGTGACCGAGGCGTGGCGCGTCATCGCCCCGCTCACGCACCAGCCCGTGGTGCTCGTGCTCACGCGCCAGGCGTTGCCCACGTTGGATCGCACGAAGTACGGCCCGGCCTCGGGGCTGGCCAAGGGCGCCTACATCCTCGCCGACAGCGAGGGCACGCCGGACGTCATCCTCATCGGCACCGGCAGCGAGGTGCACCTGTGCGTGGAGGCGTACGAGAAGCTCAAGAGCGAGGGCATCAAGGCGCGCGTGGTGAGCATGCCCTCGTGGGAGCTGTTCGAGCAGCAGGACGAGGCGTACCGGGAGAAGGTGCTGCCCCGCGCCGTCACCGCGCGCGTGGCCGTGGAGCAGGGCGCGGCGTTCGGCTGGGAGCGCTGGGTGGGCCTGAGCGGCAAGGTCATTGGCATGCGTACCTTCGGCGCGTCCGCCCCGCTGAAGAACCTGCTGCAGAAGTTTGGCTTCAACACGGAGAAGGTCCTCGAGACCGCCCGTGAGGTGCTGAAGTCCGCGAAGCAGTAGTCCCCTCGGGGCCGCGGGGTGGCTCCCCCGCGGCCCCACCCCAACGCCAGACAGTCCCGTCCGGTCGCAGCCCGAGCGGACACCAGGGAAGCGACCGCCCCACGTCCGGGCGTGGCCCTCTCGCGCCTCCCATTGACGCCCACGCCCTCCCGACACAGGGCCCCGACCGGTCCGCGACGGGGCATCCACCCCGCCCCACTGTGACCCGTCCTGGCAACCTGTCCCCAGGTGCCATCGATGTAGGTCGTGAGGATGTTGTGTCGGGAGGAGACTGACATTGTGGTCTGAAGACAAGACAGACGCGCTCAGCCCCCGGGGCCTTCCCCTACCCGATTCGCTCGCGGACGCCGCTCATGGGTGATCTCGCGACAGTGCTCGAGGATCGGCGCGAGGAGTTGCTGCGCCGCTGGAGCGAAGCCCTGCACCGGAGCCTGCCGCGGGCCGCCCCTGGGGAGCTGCCCTCGCCCTCCGAGCTGTCCGAGTTGTTCCACGGACTGACTCGCGCGCTGGACGAACATCCCGCCTCCGGAGGCGCTCCCCCTCCGCCCTCCTGGCTCGCTCGGAGAGACACCCTCCCGCTCGCGCTCGCCGTCCATGAGTCGCTGGGCGAGGCGGTGACGGACCTGCTCCAGGAGGAAGGCGGCGTACTCACCCCGGGCGAGGCGCGCGTCCTCACCCGCTTCATCACCTCGGGCATCACGGCCGCCGGGACGCCGCGTGAGCGGCCCTCGCGCGACGCCGAGGGGCGACTGCTCCCGGAGGCCCTCCCCTCTCTCGACGCCCGCGGCGAGCACGAGTGGGAACGGCTGCTCGCGAGCGAGAAGGCCGCGCGCCAGGAAGCCGAGGAGGCCAACCGCCTCAAGGACGAGTTCCTCGCCACGGTGAGCCACGAGCTGCGCACCCCCCTCACGGCGATGCTCGGCTGGGTACAGGTGCTGCGCAATGGCAACCTGCCGCCGGAAAAGCACGAGCGGGCCCTGGAGACGGTGGAGCGCAACGCCCGGGCCCAGGGCCAGCTCATCGAGGACCTGCTCGACGTGAGCCGCATCATGTCCGGCAAGCTCAAGCTGGACGTGGAGCCCGTGGAGGTGAGTGACGTGGTGCAGCAGGCGCTCGACTCGGTGCGCCCCGCCGCGGACGCCAAGGGCCTGCGGTTGCAGACGGCGCTGGACTCCACCGGCCACGTCATGGGGGACGCGCACCGGTTGCAGCAGGTGGTGTGGAACCTCTTGTCCAACGCGGTGAAGTTCACCCCCAAGGGCGGGCGCGTCCAGGTCTTCGTCGAGCGGCGGGACTCGGCGGTGGAGATCACCGTGGCGGACACGGGCCCGGGCATCGCCCCGGAGTTCCTCCCCCACGTCTTCGAGCGCTTCCGCCGGGCCGACGGGCCCCTCTCCCGGAGGACCGGCGGACTCGGACTGGGCCTGTCCATCGTCAAGCAGCTCGTGGAGATGCACGGCGGCACCGTGGCCGCCTTCAGCGAGGGCGACGGCAAGGGCGCCACCTTCATCGTGCGCCTGCCCCTGTCCGTGGCCATGCGCCGCGAGGCCACCCTCCCGCCCTCGCTGCAACGCGCCTACCCGGGCATTCCCTGTCCGCCGGAACTCACGGGCCTGCGCGTGCTCGTCGTGGATGACGAGCAGGACACACGCGAGCTGCTGCGCACCCTGCTGGAGGAATGCCACGCCGAGGTGAGCACCGCCGCGTCCGTGGCCGAGGGCCTCGAGCGGCTCAAGGAGGAGCGGCCCGACGTGCTCATCTCCGACATCGGCATGCCGGGCGAGGACGGCTTCACCCTCATCTCCCGCGTCCGGGCGCTCCCCCCCAAGGAGGGCGGCCGCACCCCCGCCGTCGCGCTCACCGCCTACGCGCGCGTGGAAGACCGGACCCGGGTGCTGCTCGCGGGCTTCCACAGCCACGTGCCCAAGCCCGTGGAGCCCGTGGAGCTGCTCGTGGTGCTCGCCTCGCTGTCGGGCCGCTTCGGCGCCGCGAGGACCTGAACACGGGGGAGTCAACGCGGCGCGTCGGCCTGCGCGAGATGTTCGAGCAGCAGCGTGTTGATGCGTCCGGCGTGTTGAATGGTCACCCCGTGGGAGGCGCCGGGGAACTCCACGTAGCGCGCCCCGGGAATGCCCTCGCCGAGCACCCGGCCCAGGCGAGGAGGGGCGATGGGATCCTCCGTGGCGCTCACCACCAGGGTGGGCAGGCCCGCGAGCTCCTGGAGCCGGGGCGTGGAGTCATAGGCCCCCATGGCCGCCATCTGCCGCATCGCCACCGGGGGCGAGTCCGCCAGGTCATGGCCGAAGAGGTGCGCGAGGCGGCCGGCGAGCGCGTCGGGGTCCTCCTGGAGGAAGGCGTCGGGCGGCATCACCATGCGAAGGAAGGCGCGGCGGCGCCAGGCGCGCGGGCCCACGCGCGAGCGCAACCCCAGCCACATCATGCGGAGCGAGGGCACCGTCACATGACGGCCCCGGGCGAAGGTGCACAACAGGGACAGGCTGCGCACGCGCGCACGCTCGGTCAGCGCGAGGTGCTGGGCGATGAGCCCTCCCAGCGAGTGCCCGACGACGTGCGCCGAGTCCCAACCTTGCGCGTCCAGCAGGGCGCGGACGTCCTCGGCCATCTGGGCGACGCTGAGCGCGACGCCCAGGGGCTGGCTGCGGCCGAGTCCCCGGTTGTCGAACCACAGGCAGCGGTGGTGCGCCGTGAGCCCGTCGAGCTGGGGGCGCCAGGCCTCGCCCTGCACGGCCACGCCCTGGATGAGCACCACCGGAGTACCCGAGCCCTCCACGCCATACGAGAGACGGCAGCCCTGGTGCTCCAGCGACGAGATGCCAATCCCGGGGACGACTCCTGGCTCATCACGCATCGACATTCATCTCCTGGGTGACTCAATGACGGCCGGGTCGGTTGCATCTGGAACGAGCCACCTCAAATTGAGTGTCAAGGAGGGTGCCCTCATGCCCCGTGGAGACAAGAGCAAATACACCGACAAGCAGAAGCGCCGCGCCGAGCATATCGAGAAGAGCTACGAGCAACATGGGACGGACAAGAAGGAGGCCGTGCGCCGGGCCTGGGCCACGGTGAACGCCGAGTCCCACGGCGGAGAAAAGCCCGGCGGCTCCGGCTACGGCAAGCCCGAGACCCACCAGTCCTCCCGGCGCGGCGGTCAGCGCAGCATGTCCAAGCGCACCACCGCCCAGCGCTCCACCGCCGCCAAGAAGGCCGCGGCCACACGCAAGAGCAAGGCCGTCAAGCGCACCGCGGCCGCCAAGCGGGGAGCGGCCAAGCGCACCACCGCCAGGCGCGGCACCACCACCAAGCGCGCCACGGCGAAGCGCTCGAGCAGCCCGCGCAAGCGCTCGTGAGCCGCGGGAACACGAGGCACGTGGAGCACCCCGGACGCGCCCGGCTCAGCGAGGAGCCGGGCCGTGCATCCGAGCGAACGGGAAGGTGAGGTGCGCCCGGCGCGCTTCCCACTCGGGCCGCAAGAGACCCCAGACCTGTTGATCCTTACGCCGCCCCTCGATGAGGAAGTGCCCGCGCATCAACCCCTCCTGGGTGAAGCCGAGCTTGCGCGCCAGGGCCTGTGACGCGAGGTTGTCCTCCGCCGTGGTGAGCCAGACGCGGTGCAGGAAGGGCCAGGCGTCGAAGAGGCCCGCCACCACGCCCGCCACCGCGCGCGTGCCCAGCCCCTGCCCGTGAAAACCGCTCGAGAGCATGTAGCCAATCTCCACGCGCCCGTGGAAGCGCGACAGCTCCCGCGCGGACACCGTGCCGACGAGCCGTCCGTCCCACTCCACCATCCACCGGAAGCTCGTGGCCGTGGGGTGACCCAGGTCATGCGTCGCCGCCTGGAGCCGCTCGAGCAGGGACTCGCGCGACGAGGGCTCCAGGGGCACCAGCCGCCGGGAGACGGGCTCCTCGCGCAGGGCCCTCCACATGTCCACGTGCTCGGGCAGCGCGGGCACCAACCGGAGTTCGGGAGAGGTCATGGCCGGGCACCCTACTCCACCCCACCGAACAGGGCGGCCTGACGGGCAGCCGTTCGCTGCACGCGACTCGGGGACTCCGCACCTTCCGCCCAGCACGACAACAGGGAGGGAAGACACATGACGAAGACGAAACTTCTGCTGGCGGGGCTTCTCACGGGGGCGGTGGCGTTCGGGACCGCGTGCAAGACGGACACGGCCACCACGAGCCCGGAGCCGATGACGCCGGCCACGACCGAGGACGCCGGCACGGGTGGCACGGGCTTCGACACGCCCCAGCCCGCTCCGCTGCCCG
Organism: Cystobacter fuscus; assembly: GCF_002305875.1. NCBI lineage: Bacteria > Pseudomonadati > Myxococcota > Myxococcia > Myxococcales > Archangiaceae > Cystobacter > Cystobacter fuscus. The sequence continues at coordinate 12,077,798 of NZ_CP022098.1, forward strand.
ATGACGGTATCCGCGAGCGCGAACCGGACGTGCACAACACACCCATCGACGAGCCCGGCACGGGTGGCTCCGGTCTGGAGCCGGACGGCATGACGCCTCCTCCGGACGCCATCGGCAACGAGCCCATCGACGAGCCGATGAAGACCACGCCGCCCATCGACTCGTCCATGGACGACGACGACACCATGACCGAGGACATGCAGCCCATGCCCAAGCAGTAGGCACACGGGCCGCGGGACCCGTCGGGCCTCCGGGCATCACTCCCCGGGGGCCCGTCGTGTCTGACGGGGAGCCCCTCAGCGAGGCGGCTTGAGGTGCTCGGGCAGGCCCTTCCCCTCGGGGGGACGCTCCATGCTGGAGCCAGGGGTGGGTGGCCGCAGCTCCGAGGGCAACCCGGACGCGGAGGCCGGTGGCGTTCCCGAGTCACCCGGACCGGGATCCACGGTGCCCGCGGGGCAGGCCAGCGACAACGACGACAGCGCGATCACGACGAGCCAGGGACGTCTCACGGTCAGCCTCGCTCAGTACCGGACCCAGATCTCGGTCCCGGGGTGGATCTGCTGGAGCACCTGGGTGTTCGGCTCCTGGGCGATGAGGCCGGAGATGTAGTCGCTGGGGCTGTAGGCGGCACTGCCCGCCCAGACGATTTGAGCGTCCTTGAAGACGCTCAGGTCATGCACGTGCTGCGTCACCGTGTACTTGTTCCACCCGGGCGTGCGCGACGGCACGATGACGAGGGAGGGCGCCGGCAGCTCGGTGGAGCCCTCGGCCAGGTGGCCGTGCTCGCCGGAGGTGCTCACCCACTCCGCGACCTTCTCGGTGCCGTCCGGCGCGCGGCAGGTCTGGATCGTCGGGAAGTACAGCGCGGTGAAGGGGGCATTGGGCAGGCTGGCGCGCAGGGTCACCTTGTAGAACTGGGTGTCCTCGGGCAGCACGCTGGCCTCGGGCTTCGTCCACGTCACCGCCTTCACCCGGCCCGTGTCATCCTTGGTCACCACGGCCCGGCCGAACGCCGAGTCCAACGGCCGCACGCCGCCCACGCCCTCGGGGATCCGCACCTCGATGCGGTAGGTGTCCAGGCCGTCGCAGCCATGACCCACCAGGAAGGACAGCTCCTGGGTGGTGGCCGCGATGGGCTGTGCCGTGGTGGACAGGCCGATATGGGCCTCGGCGGTGTGGCACAGCAGGAAGGCCGCGATGGCCGACAGCGTCCGCGATGAAACCTTCATCTGAACTCCTCCAGGCGACGGGCGAGGAGTGCCTTCTAGGAGCCGGCCCCCGTGCCCGGAATGAGACATGTTGTCGCACCATCCACGGCCAGACGTTTCCAGGCCGCGCGGGCCTCGTCCACGCCCACCGCGGCGAAGCGCACCGTCTCGCCGGGCCGGCGCGAGGCCAGCAGGCCCCAATCCGCGCGGATGACCACCGCGAGCACCGGGTAGCCCCCCAGGGTGGGATGGTCCGGCCCGAGCACGATGGGCTCACCGGAGGCGGGCACCTGGAGGGCGCCGCGCACCATGGGGCCCGACACGCCCGAGCCCGTGTCCGCATGGGCCAGGTGGGGCCCGCGCAGCCGCATCCCCACCCGATCGCTCGTGGGCGAGACCGTGAAGCGCCCCGAGAGCAACGCCTCCTGGGCCCCCGGATCGAAGCGGCCCGGCTCCGGCCCCCACACCACGCGAATCACCTCCCCGGGTGACTCGACGAGCTTCGGCGCGAGCCGCTCACTTCCCCCCACGCCCAGGGGCAACACGTCCCCGGGCCGCAGCATCCGACCCTCCCAGCCACCGAGCCGCGCCACCGGCAACAGGCCCCGCCCTCCGAGCACCTCGGGCACGGCGAGCCCTCCTTCCACGGCCACGTAGCGCACCACGCCCCGCTCGGGCGCGGACACGCGGAAGGACTCCCCGTCGGCCACCTGGAAGGCCTCGCCCCCCACCGACACCCACGCACTCCGGCCCGTCACCCGCAAATCCAGCCGCCCGTAACACTCGAGCGCCGCCGCGCTCCACGCGTTGCCCACCGCGCGGTTGGCCGCGGCGAGCCACTCCGGCACCAGCGCGCCTCCCGGCGGCACGCCCTGGTGCATGCGGCCCGGGCGGCCTCCGTCCTGCACGGCCACCGGCCCCCGAACGTCGAGCACCTCCAATCGCGCGTCCATTCAGTCCACCCGCTCGAAGAGCACCCGGTCCCCGAGCCGCAAACGCGCCCCGCTGCCGGGATGAAAGGGAGAAAAGTCCACGGCGGTGGCGATGAGGTTCCACCCCCCCGGCGAGGCGAAGGGATAGATGCCGGTGCGCCGCCCGGCGATGCCCACCGCGTGCTCCGGAACCACGGGCCTCGGCATGGCCAACCGGGGCACCTCGATGCGCGCATCCACCTCGCCCAGGTAGGCGAAGCCGGGCATGAAGCCCACCGCGCGCACCGTGTACTCGCACGAGGAATGCAGCAGCGCCACGTCGTCCACCGCCAGCCCCACCCGCTCCGCCACCGCCTCGAGGTCCGGCCCGTCGTAGCGCACCCGGACGATGACGAGGGGCCGCTCCTCGGGTGACACGAGTCGGCCCGCGCTCCGGCCCAGCACGCGCCGGGGCTCCTCCGGAGGCGCCGCCGGATCGAAGTACACGCAGGCATGCGCCTCGCCCACCACCACGTCCAGCACGCCCGGGATGGCCTGGAGCGCCTCCAGCACCCCGCGCCGCTCCAGCCGCTCGGGCAGCACGAGCCGCAGCGCCCCTTCACCCAGGGGCTCGGTGCGCATGGCCAGCACGTCCAGCACCGCGCGCACCTCGCGCGCCATCTCCACCGCGCCCGGCGAGTCCCCATGCACGCACAGTGTGTCCACCGCGCCGCCCAGGCTCAGGCGCAGCGCGTTGTCGCGCGCCACCCCGGGGTCGGTCAGCACCGCGCCCGGCTCGCCCCGGGGGATGAGCGACCCATCCGGCCGCGTGCCCCGGTCCGCGAAGCCCTCGCGCGCATAGGCGAGCCCCGCCTCCCGTGCCGCCTCGCGCAGCGCGCCCGTGGCCGGCCCCACGAAGACCGTCCCCGAGCCCAGTGCCTCCACCACCCCGTCCACCACGGCGCGGGCGAGCGCGGGGTCGCGGTTGGCCGCGTGGTACAGGGCGCCGTGCGGCTTGGCCGAGTACACGGGCACTCCCACCTCCGCGGCCAGGGTCGCCAGCCGGGCACACTGCGCGGCCACCTGGGAGCGCAGCAGCTCGGGGGCCACGGTGAGCTCCCGGCGGCCGAAGTGTTCCCGGTCCTCGAAGGAGGGATGCGCTCCGGCGCGCGTGCCGTGGCGCGCGCACGCCTCGAGTGCCCGGCGCATGGAGGCCGTGTCGCCCGCATGCCCTCCGCAGGCGATGTGGGCCACTTGCGCGTGGACGTAGAGCCGCTCGTCCTCATCCGGCAGCTCGCCCAGATCGATGTTCAGCAGACACTCCACCATGGCACCCCCGAACCGAGCCTGGCCGAGCCTAGCGCAGCCCGCCCCGCTCTCCGGCCGAGCAACCCCGAGAACCTCTTATGGGTGAACATCCGGACGGGCGCGTGGGCTCGAATAAAAAGACAGAGCCGCCGTCCGAGCCCGCGTTGCCGAGAAACGGCGACTCCCTTCCTTTACGACCTTACCCTCTCCAGGAGAATCCACCATGAAGCGCCTTGGCTCCGCAGTGCTCGCCGCCGTCCTCTTTTCCGCGGGGGCCGCCTCCGCCCAACCCCGCGAGCGCGCGCAGAACCGCCAGGAGGACCGGCAGAACAAGGCGGAGATGCGCGATGACCGCTATGACGTGCGCGAGCTGGAGGACGTGCTGCGGCGCTTCGACAGCGCCCAGGCCCGGCGCGACGAGGGCGCGATGCGCGACGTGGAGACGCGGCTGCGCGACCTGATGCGGGCCGAGCTGGCCGAGGGCCGCCAGGAGCTGACCGCGGACCGGCGGGAGATCCGCCGCGATGAGAGAGACCGGGGGGGGTGGGATGATCGCCGCGACCGGCGCGATGACGTCCGGGATGCCCGGACGGAGGCGGCCTCGATGTCGGCCCGCTCGTCCATCGCCCGGGAGCTGTCCTCGCTCGTGGGCAGCCGCAGGCCGGCCGACCTGCACCGCACGCGCACCCTCATCACCCAGCTCATCCAGATGGGGCGCCAGGAGATCCGCGACAACAAGCAGGAGATGCGCGAGGACAAGCGCGAGCGTCAGGAGGACCGCCGCGAGTGGCGCGATGACCACCGCCGCTACTGAGCCGCGCGCCCCGGTGTGAAGGGGGAAGACCCGACAGAACGCCCCCCGGGCCCGCTCCCGGGCTGACAGGCGGGCGACGCTTCCGACCCCGGTAGCGCCAGACAGGAGGGATTCTCCGCCAGGACCGGTATGGTGGAGCCCTCGCCCATGGCCCAAAAGACTTCCCTGCTCCAGATCCTCGCCAGTCCCCGCGCGTGGCTCCTCGTCGCGCTCGGCTTCGCCTCCGGGCTCCCGCTGCTGCTCGTGGGCGGCACGCTGTCGGCCTGGATGACGAACGAGGGCATCAACCTGAAGACGATCGGCGTCTTCACCCTGGTGGCCACGCCCTACACCTTCAAGTTCATCTGGGCGCCCTTCATGGACCGCTACGCGCTGCCCTTCCTCGGGCGCAGGCGCGGATGGATGCTGGTCACGCAGCTCGGGCTCATGGTCGCCATCGCCACCATGGGACTGGTCAACCCCAAGGACTCGCCCCTGGCCATGGCGAGCCTGGCGCTGCTCGTGGCGTTCCTCTCCTCCAGCCAGGACGTCGTGTCGGACGCGTGGCGCACCGACACCCTCTCCGAGGCCGAGCGCGGCTTCGGCGTGGCCACCTTCGTCATGGGCTACCGCTTCGGGATGATCGCCGCGGGGGCGGTGGCGCTCAGCCTCTCGCAGTTCATCGGCTGGCCGCGCACCTACTGGATCATGGCGGCGCTCATGCTCGTGGGCGTCATCGCCACGCTCGTCGCCGCCGAGCCCCAGGGCCAGCGTCCCCCCCGCACCCTCGCCGAGGCCGCCGTCGTCCCCTTCGTCGACTACTTCCGCCGGGACGGGGCGCTGCTCGCGCTGCTCTTCCTGCTGCTCTACAAGCTCGGCGACGCCATCGCCGGGGGCATGACCACGCCCTTCTTCCTCAAGATGGGCTTCTCCAACCTGGAGGTGGGCACCATCAGCAAGGGCGTGGGCATGGCGGCCACCATCGTCGGGGCGCTCTTTGGCGGCATGCTGCTCGCGCGCATGGGCCTGCGCCGCAGCCTCTTCGTCTTCGGCGCCCTGCAGGCCGTCACCAACCTCACCTTCCTCGCGCTGGCGCTGGTGGGCAAGAACCACGCGGTGCTCGCGCTCGCCATCTGCTCGGACAACATCTGCGGCGGCATGGCCACCACGGCGTTCGGCGCCTTCACCATGTCGCTGTGCAACAAGCGCTTCAGCGCCACCCAGTTCGCCCTGCTCTCGGCGCTGGCCAACTTCGGCGGACGCATGCTCTCGGCCACCTCGGGCTTCCTCGCCGAGGGCATCGGCTGGGCCGGCTTCTTCGGCCTCACCGTGGTGCTCGCCCTGCCCGCCCTCGTCCTGCTCGCCTTCCTCCCCGAGGGCATCGCCCAGCCCGTCGAGGAGCCGCCCCCCGCCTCTCCCCCCGCGCCCGCCACCGCCGCCTGACGTCCCTCCGCCCGCCTGCCCTCCCTGCGGGCACGATCGCCTGGTTGCTGGTGGGAAGAAGCCTGCCGAAGTTATGGGGACGGAGGCACGACCATCATGGCGAAACGCGAGACGCAGGCTCCCCCGAAGCAACCCGCCGAGGACATGTTCGGGCGTCCCATGAGCGCGCGGGACGAAGAGAAGTCCGACGCCGGACGTGAGGCACAAGGGGCCCACCAACTGCCCGAGCACGAGCGCAAGGCCCGGCCCGGCATGGAGGAGGAAGAGGAGGAAGCCGAGCGGGAGCGGGCCAGCGGAGGCGTGGGCGCGCTCCCCGATGGGGATGGGGTGCGCAGTGACCAGGGCACCAATCCGCTCCCCTCGAGCTATTGGGCGGCCTATGCGGATCAGAAGCCCGAGACGGACTGAGCCGTCCTCCCCTCCCCGCGAAGCGGATTGACACACGTGCGTGGCGGTCCATTCTCACCGCCCATGCGCGTTCATCATTTGAATGGCTCGACGCTGTGTCCGGTGGGCCGGGGCCTGCTGTTGGGAGACCCGAACGGGTGCCTGGTGTGCCACTGCCTGCTCATCGAGACGAGCGAGGGGCTGGTGCTGGTGGACACGGCCCTGGGGCTGGAGGACATCCAGGCACCCTCCCACCAGAGCGTGCGCCGGGGCATGGGCCCCATGGGCCCGAGGTGGAATCCCGAGCAGACCATGGCGCGGCAGGTGGAGAAGCTCGGCTTCCGGCGCGAGGACGTGCGCCACATCGTGCTCACCCACCTGGACCTGGACCATGCCGGAGGACTGCCGGACTTCCCCCAGGCGCGGGTCCACGTGTACGCGACGGAGCACGCGGCGGCCCGGGACAAGCGCGCCTTGCGCGAGCGCCAGCGCTACCAGGACGTGCAGTGGGCCCATGGCCCGGACTGGAAGCTCTACGAGACGACCCGGGGCGAGCCGTGGTTCGGCTTCGAGTGCGTGCGCCAGTTGGAGGGCCTGCCGCCGGAGCTCCTCCTCGTGCCGCTGGTGGGCCACACGCGCGGCCACTGCGCGGTGGCGGTGGACACGGGCGCGCGGTGGCTCCTGCACGCGGGCGACGCCTACTTCTTCCACGGGGAGATGGAGCCCACGGATCGCTGCCCGCTCGGGCTGCGCCTGATGCAGAGCGCCCTCCAGATGAAGGGCCCGGAGCGGCTGCACAACCGCGAGCGGCTGCGCGAGCTGGTGCGCACCCAGTCCGACCGGGTGCGGGTGTTCTGCGCCCACGACGAGAAGGAATGGCGCGCCCTGGCCGGGTAGCTACTTCTTCTTCGGCGGCGCGAAGCGCTCCAGGCTGGCCGCGAAGCTCTTGCGGTTCGGATTGAGCGAGGCGTTCATCCCCCGCTGCTCGCGCACCTGATCCGTGGGGGACTCGGGAGCGCCCTCCTGGGCCTCCTTGTCGAACTGATCCTGGCCGCTGTTCACCCGGCCCAGCGGCCGAGAGCCGTAGATGCGCCGATTGGGATCCCTGCCCGCCATGGACGACCTCCAGGTAAGGGGTTTCCGGAGAGCATAAGCCGGACTTCCCACCCCTTGCACCGCGCACCCACCTGTTTTCCCCTCGCCCGCCTTCCGGGCGGGCACGGCCTTGCTCCCGAGAGGTTTCCGAGCGATCACCCGGCCACCGGATTACCCTGCACGGGTCTCGCCCCTCCCCCATGTCTTCCTCGTCGACCGCACCGCTCGCCCCCGAGACGGCTCTGCTCCACGTCCCTCCGCTCGAGGAGACGCCCCTTCGCCGCGCGGAGCTGCGCCTGCAAGAACTCCTCGCGGAGATCGACGCCCTGGACGCGGAGATCGACGCGCTCGGGGGAGAACTGGAGCGCTTCGCCCGGGCCTACGAGGACACCCTCTCCGCCGCCTCCGAGACGGTGAGCCGCTCCGAGCGGCTCCTGCGCCGGCTGCGCCACCTCCAGGACGCCACCAGCGCCCTCATCCGCCTGTTGGAGCAGCCCCCACAGCCCCCCACCCCCGCGGACGCGCGGCACGCTCCCGCTCCCACCTCCCCGCGTGTGTCCACCCCTCCCCCGCCCGAGGACGAGGACGAAGACACCGAGGACTTCGAGGACGAGGACGACGCCCTGCCCGAGGGCGAGCGCTCCGCCGGAGCGGACTCGGGCGAAGGGGCCGAGGACGAGGCCGTGGATCTCAAGCGGCTGCGGCGGCGCCTGGCGCGGCTGCTGCATCCGGATCTCGCGCAGACGGACGAGGAGCGCGAGCGGCTGGACGGGCTCATGGCGCGCGTCAACGCGGCGTACTCGGCGGGGGATCGCGCCACGATGGAGCTGCTCGCCGCGCGGGTGGGGGCAGGCGAGCCCGAGGACACGCTCACCGAGGACGCGCGACTGGCGCACCTCGAGCGGCGCATCCAGGTGCTCTCCACGGCGGCCCACTCCCTGCGCGAGCAGCGCGAGCGCCTGCGCTCCACCGCCACCGCGCGCCTGTACGAGGAGGCCCTGCGCCGCGAGGCCGAGGGCCGTAACTACCTCACCGAGACGCGCGCCGAGATGGAGGAGGAAGTCCAGGAGCTCGCGCGGGATGCCCGCGCCCGAATGCGTCAGCTCGAGCGCGCCGCGCGCGCCCTGACATCCCTGAGGAACAAGCGCATGAACACGCTCATCAAGAGCGGCAAGGGCCGCAAGCTGCGCGTCTTCGATCCGGTGCTGGAGAGCCCCCTGGTGCGCCAGGGAGTGCTGCGCCTGGAGCGGCAGCGGGCCACCCCCGCCGCGAGGGAGCTCGCCCGCTGGCTGGAGGACGCCGTCACCCAGGAGCCCTGGCAGGTGGCCCTCACCCTCATGGCCTTCTTCGCCGAGTCGGCCGGCCGCCCTCCGCCGGGACTCGACACCAGCGACGCCTGGGCCGAGCGCTACGAGTTGCTGCGCGAGCTCGACATGCCGGAGGCGCCCCCGTTCGACGAGGCCCTCACGCGACTGCCGCGCCACCTGGAGCCAGGCCTGCGGGTGATGAAGAAGAAGAAAGAGGTGCACTTCGGCCTGCAACTGCGCGAGTCCGAGCTGCTCGCCGCCGTACCGCTGGCGCTCCAGCGGGCGGACGTGGCCGAGCGGGGCCGCTCGGTGCTGGCGGTGATCGGCCCGCAGGAGCAGTGCAAGCGCTGTGGCGAGGAGGTGCTGTTGCAACACCTGCTGCGCACGCGGGGGCTCGACGAGCGCCATGGCCAGCTCTGCCCACTGTGCGCCCATCCACAGAAGAGCTACTGGCTCTACAGCCGCACCGAGGGCCAGGAGGCGCTGCTGCCGCACGCGCTGCGGCTGGGCACGGTGGTGGAGCAGGCGGTGCGGCTGGCGCGCACGAGCGTGAGCTTCCAGATGCTGCCCGAGGAGCGCGAGGCGCTCACGGCGGCCCAGTTGCGCCAGCGCTTCGTGGACCTGTACCTGCAACCCTACGGCGTGGAGCTGGCTCCCGAGCACGTGCGGCTCGTGCAGGCGGGACAGGTGCTCGACGGCGAGGCACGCGTGGACCGGGGCGCCGTCACCCTGAAGCTCGCCCCCGAGGCGGGCCAGAGCGAGGCGCAACTGTTGGAGCTGTTGCGCTCACGCATCGAGCGGCGCTTCCGGCCCGACCCGGCCCGGTAGCACGCGCTACTGCTGCCGACCCTCGATGGCGCACAGGAGCACGGCCGTCGCGATGCCCAGACGGCGATCCAACCGCCGCGAGCGGTCCATCCCGAAGTCGAGCGAGATGCGCTGGATGAAGGGATTGAAGTGCTGGCGGAAGGAGAACACGGGCTCGTTGCTCACCCTGGCCGTGAAGGTCTGCGGCACGAGGTTGGAGAGGAAGCGGCGCACCAGGGCCAGCAGCATGCTGTCCTCCTGGATGAGGCCCACCTCCTGGTCGCGCGCGTCGAGGATGAGCCACTCGTCGCGCAGGATGGACTTGAGCCCCTTGCGGCGCAGCGCGCCCAGCTTCTCGCCCGTCTTCGCGTCCGTGACGTCGTACGTGGCGCTGATGTCGAGGATGTTGCGCGCCTTGATGGTGAGCACCTCCTCGTTCATGTCCTCGCTGGTGAAGACGCGGATGTCCTCCTTCAGCTTGAAGGCCTTGAGCTTCGAGTAGAAGAGGACCTGACCCGCCTCGTCGTAGATGTGGAAGGCGTCGCCGAAGATCTTGAAGAACTTGCGGCGGATGACGTAGCGGCTCTGGCCGAAGCGGCCGGAGGCCAGCTCACTGCTCGGACGAGGCTGAAGCGCGGTGCTCATGTGGTAACTCCCCCCTTGGGGTTCGAAACATGGAACCCCCTCTATAGCGTACCTGAGCAAGGAGTCCGACCCACCATGACCGCCCTCACCCTGTTGTGCCTCACGCTGTTGAGCGCCCCCCCGAACACGGGAGCGAAGCCCTCGGCGGCGCCCCCCGCCGCGGCCACGGCCGCGGTGAACGCGGTGTTGGACGACTGGCACCGGGCGGCGGCCCAGGCGGACGAGGCGCGCTACTTCGCCCACTTCACCCCGGACGCGGTCTACCTGGGCACGGACGCCACCGAGCGCTGGACCCGGGACGAGTTCCGCGCGTGGGCCCATCCCTACTTCGCCAAGGGCAAGGCCTGGGACTTCACACCCTCGTCGCGACACGTGAGCCTGTCCAGGGACGGCACCCTGGCGTGGTTCGACGAGGTGCTCGCCACGCCCAACCTGGGGCCCGCGCGCGGCTCGGGGGTGCTGGTGAAGGAGGCGGGGACGTGGAAGATCGCCCAGTACAACCTCTCCATCCCCATCCCCAACGACGTGCTCGACGACGTCAAGGCGCGCATCGAGCAGTACGAGAAGAACAAGGCGAAGCCGGGCAAGTAGCCTCGTCCCCGCCCGGCGCCGGCCCGCTCAGTCGTCGATGGGATCCGGGTAGACCTCTTCCTCGTCCTCGTCGTGGCGCGCGTGCTTGCCACCACGCGGAGGGGACGAAGGGGCCTCGGGGGCCGAGTCGGGCGCCACCACGTACCACTGCCGGCCCTGCTGCACGCGCTTGAGCAGACCATCGTGCTCCATGGCCGCCAGGAGCTTGGCGAAGGTGGAGAAGCCGTGGTCGCGCTCGTCGAAGTCCGGCTCCTTGCGCACGATGGCTTCCTTGATGAGGGACGGATTGACCGAGCCCGTGGCGCGCGAGAGCAACCGCTGCACCACCTCCAGGGCGATCTCCGGCACCTCCGCCTTGGCCCGGGACGAGGGGGCGGACGCGGACTCCTTGCCGTGCTTGCGGCCCTTGTCCTCCGAGCGCTTGTCCTTCTTGTCCTTGTCCTCGCGCCGCTCGTCCTTCTTCTCGTCCTTCTCCTTGTGGCGGGGACGCAGGTAGATGAACTCGTCGCAGGCCTTGACGAACAGGGGGCTGGTCGCCTCCTTCACACCCAGCCCGATGAGGGTGCGGCCATTCTCGCGCAGCTTGTAGGCGAGCGGGCAGAAGTCGCTGTCGCCCGAGGCGATGGCGAAGGTGTCGATGTGCTCGCGCGCGTAGCACAGCTCCAGCGCGTCGATGACCATGCGCATGTCCGCGCCGTTCTTGCCCGAGCGCGTGGAGGGGGGCACGTCGATGAGCTCGACGCCGAAGCCGTGCAGGTTGCCCTTGGCCTCCTTGAAGCGCGACCAGTCGCAGTAGGCGCGGCGGAACACCACCTTGCCGCGCTCCAGCAGGCGGTCCATGGCCGGCTGCAAGTCGAAGTTGTTGGGGGAGATCCCGGTGTTCGTCACCAGGTTCTCGAAGTCGAGGAACAGCGCGATGCGGTGCTCGTTGTCCAAATACGCCTCAGCGTTGGAAGAAGGTGCTGCAGAAGCGCTCGAGTCTCACGAGCGCGTCGGGCAGGTTCGTACGGCCCAGCCCCAGCCGGAAATGATTGCCCGGGAAGTCATACACGTCTCCTGGCAGGAGCAACACGCCTTCCTGCTCCACCAGTCGCTCGCAGAACGTCGCCACGGGAACGTCACTCCTCAGCCGGGGAAACGCCACGCTGCCGGCCCGGGGACGCACCCAGCCGAAATGTTCCGCGTACCTCGAGAAGAACCCCTCCACGCGCGCCAGGTTGTCCGAGACGATCGCCCGGCTGCGCGCGAGCACCCGCTCGCGCGCCCGGAGCGCCATCAGCGCCAGCACCTCGCTCGGCGCCGCGTTGCTGATGGTCGTGTAATCCTTGTACGCCGCGCACCGGGAGAGAATTCCCGAGTCCCGGCACGCCAGCCACCCCACTCGCAGGCCCGCGAGCCCATAGCTCTTGGACATCACCCCCAGGCTCACCCCCCGAGCGGACAGCTCCACCGCCGCGGGCAGGGTGTCGCGCGTGTCGTACTCCATGAGCCGGTAGACCTCGTCGGACAGCACGTACACGCCCCGCGCCTCGGCGAGCGCGAACAGCTCCCGCCACGTGTCCGCGTCCGGCAGCGCCCCCGTGGGGTTGTGCGGGAAGTTGACCACGAGCAGCTTCGTGTCCGGCCGCAGCGCGCGCTCCAGCTCGGCCAGGTCCAGCCGCCAGCCATCCTCCTCGCGCAGCCGCAGCAGCGTCACCTCCGCCCCCGTGGCCCGAGCCACCTCGTACAGCGACTGGTAGCCCGGCCACGTCACCACCGCGTGGTCCCCCGCCCCCAGGAGCACGTTCACCAGGATGAAGATCGCCTCCTGCGCGCCCGCGAACGTCAACACCTGATCGGGCCGCACCCCGGGGTAGAGCCCGGCCAGCTCCTCGCGCAGCACCGGCAGCCCCGGCGTCTCGGTGTAGCCCAGCGTCAACTGCTCCCAGCGCTCGCGGGCGTCCGCGTCCGCCAGCGCGAGCAGCTCGCTCATCCGCCACCCCTCGATGTCCGAGGAGCACAGCAGGTAGGGCGCGCGGAACTCCCACTTCGAGAAATACCGCTCCAACTTGAACTCGGGAATGCGCATACCCCCCGTGTTACCGCGCTCCGGGTGCTCGATGAACGGGAAGATGTGTGCGACACTCGGGCTCCCAACCGCTTCACCGCCATCCCCCCGAGAGAGAGGAGCTTCATCATGGGCGACTACCGTATCCGCTCCGGCGACACCCTGAGCAGCATCGCGCAGCGCTACAACACCAGCGTCGACGCCTTGATGAAGGCCAACACGCAGATCAAGGACCCCAACCTCATCCTCGCGGACGACAAGCTCAACATCCCGGGCGCCAAGGACGAGTTCGTGCAAGGGGGCCCCCAGGGCACCCTTCCGCCCGGCCAGCAGCTGCACGCGCAAGGTCCCGAGTCGGTGGAGGGCCCCCAGGAAATCGGAGAGATGCCCGAGGGCCAGGTGGGCGATTGGATCCGCCAGGCGACGGAGAAGCTCAAGGCGGCGGGCGTGCCCGTGGAGAAGATGAACCCCCAGGACATCGCGAAGATCATCCAGCACGAGTCCAGCGGCAATCCCAACGCCATCAACCTCTGGGATGACAACGCCAAGCGCGGCACGCCGTCCATCGGCCTGATGCAGACCATCCAGCCGACGTTCGACGCGTACAAGCTGCCCGGCCACGACAACATCCGCGACCCGGTGGACAACATCATCGCGGCGGTGCGCTACTCCATCGACCGCTACGGCTCGGTGTCCAACGTGCCCGGCCTCCAGTCCATGAACGGCGGCGGCGGCTACGTCGGCTACTGAGGCGCCCAGGGCCGCCCTCCCGAGCGGCGGCCCCCCTGGTTGGAGCCGCGAGGACACCGCTTCCCGGGCCCCCTCCATTGGCCCTTTCGCCACGGGTGCGATTTGGTGCTACGATATCCTCCATCGTGCTCCTTTTTGATTCACCCTTCGTTCCCAACAGGCCGCCCCCCCTCTCGAACCCGGGGGCCGGCCGCTTCCCACTGGGGGGCGGCATCGTCGTGGAAGACACGCTCTGGCCGCTGCTGACGGTGCGGTTCGGGGCGGGCCTCTCGGGCGAGACGTTCGACGCCTACCTGGACTGGCGTACCGAGTGCCTCCAGCGGTGTGAGCCGCACGTGAGCATCATCGACGCGCGCGCGGTGCCCATCCGCGTGGCCCCCTACCGCCAGCGCTACATCGACTGGCTGCGCGAGCACGAGTGTGCCCTGCGCGAGTGGATGATCGGCTCGGCGTACGTGCTCAACTCCCCGGAAGGGCACATGCTCGCGAGCCTCATCCGTCACGGGGCCGCGCTGCACACGCCCTTCGTCGTCACCCGCACGCTGCCGGAGGCGGCCACCTGGGCCGCGGGACAGTTCCAGGAGCGGGGGCTCGGCGAGGCCGCGCGGCGGGTGCGCGCCCACTACGCCCTGCCCACGAGTTGAGCCCGGCATCACTTCGGCGCTTGCCTCGGGAGCGCACGGCGGGAAGAGTGGCCGCCCACGCCCATTCCCCCACGCCCGGAGCTCCGCCATGTCGCCTTCCCCCACCCCGGTCATCGGCATCATCGGAGGCAGTGGCCTCTACCAGATCGACGGCCTGGAGAACGTCGTCTGGCGTGAGGTGAGCACGCCCTTTGGCGCGCCCTCGGACGCGCTGTGCTTCGGCACCCTCGAGGGCACGCCCGTGGTGTTCCTGCCGCGCCATGGCCGGGGGCACCGCATCGCCCCGTCGGAGATCAACTTCCGCGCCAACATCGACGCGCTCAAGCGCTCGGGGGTGACGGACGTGCTGTCGGTGTCCGCGGTGGGCAGCCTGCGCGAGGACCTGCCCCCGGGCACCTTCGTGGTGGTGGACCAGTTCATCGACCGCACCTTCGCGCGCACCAAGAGCTTCTTCGGCACCGGGTGCGTGGCGCACGTGTCCATGGCCCGGCCGGTGTGCTCGCGCCTGGGGGACGCGGTGATGGGCGGCTGCGAGACGCTCGGCATCCCCGCGCGGCGCGGCGGCACCTACCTGGTGATGGAGGGGCCCCAGTTCTCCTCGCACGCCGAGAGCGAGCTGTACCGCTCCTGGGGCTGCAGCGTGATCGGCATGACGAACATGCCCGAGGCCAAGCTCGCCCGGGAGGCGGAGCTCTGCTACGCGAGCGTGGCCATGGTCACCGACTTCGACTGCTGGCACCCGGGCCATGACGCCGTCACCGTGGACCAGGTCGTCGCGGTGATGACGGCCAACTCGGGCAAGGCGCGCGCGCTGGTGAAGAACACCGTGCCCCGGCTCGGCAAACACTCCGTGCCGTGCGTCCACGGCTGCCAGCGGGCGCTCGACCACGCCATCATGACCGCCCCCGACGCGCGCGACCCCGCCGTCCTCGCCCGGCTCGACGCCGTGGCCGGCCGGGTGCTCCGCCGCTGACGCTCGCGGGCCCTTCCGCTCCCAGTAAAACGGAAACACATGGATTAACCGGCCTTATCCGAAGTAGGAGGAGGACTCCCCGGCCTGCGCCGGGCATCCTCCTCGGGAAAGGGCCGGTATGCGTCTGGTTCGGCAGTGGGTGATTGGCTCCCTCGCGGTGCGGCTGCTGCTCGGCGCGACGGAGGCACGGGCGGACAGCTACGACAACGTGTGGATGGAGAGCCATTACATCTCCCAGTGTTCCTTCACGTCGGCCAACCCCACGGTGAAGAACATCTCCACCGCGGCGCCGGGCCATGGCGCCCTGAATGATTGGCGCATCGGCAATGGCAGCGCGGACGCGGTGGACCCGGGCACCTCGGCCATCGGGGCCATCGGCCTGCTGTATGGCCATCAGCGGCTGGTGGCCGCGGGGCGCAGCAACGCCGATCTGGACAACCGGGTGAAGACGGCGCTCAGCGGCTACTTCTGGAGCTGGGCGCGCAACCCGCAGAACCACGTCACCGAGACGGTCAACGGCGTCACCCGCGTGGGCTTCATGCAGCCGCCCACGGGACAGTTCGTCAACTACGACGTCAACGGCAACCGCACCAACTCGTTCCCCGGCGGGGCGGCCGCCACGGCCGAGGTGCTCATCGCCATGCGCAAGTACTGTCTGTATTCGCCCAATGGGGATCGGGCGAACTACCAGTCGGAGAACTATCTCCAGGCGCACCGGATGGCGGACTACGTCAACGCCCACCTGGGCTCGTGGACCATCGACCGCGCCTACGCCGTGGCGGCCTTCCGCGCCTTCTCGCACTGGGCCTCGGCGGTGGGCGATACCGCCACCGCGACCTTCTACGACAACCAGGCGAACACCGTCGCTGGCTGGCTCGCCAACGCGCAGGACAAGGGAAGCTGGGGCAACTACTACGCCTACCTCGATGGCGCCGGCAATGGCGTCTACAACGGGGGCATCGACCAGACGGGCTTCTCGCCCTACGAGTTCAGCGCGCGCGACCCGGGCGAGGCGTACGCGAAGAAGCTCGCGGACTGGTGGGAGACGGGCACGGCCTACAACGGCGTCCCCTTGAGCATCGCGAGCGGGCGCTACGCGGGCGGCGTGCACCAGTGGACCCCGCAGAATGGCACCGACACCAAGGTGTACCCGGGCTCCGCGCTCCAGCTCGCCGACGCGGAGTGGAAGATCGCCCGCGCCACGGGCAACTACCATGACCTGTATGGCGCGGCGTGGCGCCACTACAACTTCGCCGTGTCGGCCCTGAACTCGACGAGCGGCTCGGGCTGCTGGGTCAACAACACGTCCGTGGACGGCGTCCCCGGTGGGTTCGTCGACTGGGTGGACACCGCCACCGGAGCCCGACCCGTCGCCTGGCAGCGCTTCGTGGACACGAGCGCCTATATGATCATCGCCACCGAGCAGCTCGCCTTCTCCAACCTCGTGGACTGGAGCCACTGAGCGCTCCCTGGCCGGGCCGCCTGAATTCCACCAGACAGGCCCGCCGCCAGGGCATGATGAGGGAGTTTGTCCCCCACGGGAGAGCCGCATGAAGGTCCACGGAAAAGCCACGCGCAGCATCTGGAGCGAGCCGGATGGCTCGGTGGGCATCATCGACCAGACGCGCCTGCCCCACGCGTTCGTGACGCTGCGGCTCACGACACTCGAGGAGGCGGCCCACGCCATCCGCGCCATGCAGGTGCGCGGGGCGCCGCTCATCGGAGCGACGGCGGCCTATGGGGTGTGCCTCGCGCTGCGGGTCGACGCGGGAGACGGAGCGCTCGAGCGGGCGTGCGCGCTCCTGCAGGCCACCCGGCCGACGGCGGTCAACCTGAAGTGGGCGCTGGATGGGATGAGCCGTGTGCTGCGCCCCCTGCCCGCCTCCGAGCGGGTGGCGGCGGCCTGGGCGCACGCCGCCGCGCTGTGTGACGAGGACGTGGCCATCAACCACGCCATCGGGAAGCACGGACTGAAGCTCATCCAGGAGGCGTGGGAGCGCAAGGGGCGCCAGGGCCGGGTGAACGTGCTCACGCATTGCAACGCGGGGTGGCTGGCCACGGTGGACTGGGGCACGGCGCTCGCGCCCCTGTACCTCGCGCGGGACGAGGGCCTGCCGGTGCACGTCTGGGTGGACGAGACGCGGCCGCGCAACCAGGGCGCGAGCCTGACGGCGTGGGAGCTGGGCCAGCACGGCGTGCCCCACACCGTCATCGCCGACAACGTGGGCGGCCACCTCATGCAGCACGGCGAGGTGGACCTGTGCATCGTCGGCACGGACCGCACCACGGCCCGGGGCGACGTGGCGAACAAGATCGGCACCTACCTCAAGGCGCTGGCGGCCAGGGACAACGGGGTGCCCTTCTACGTGGCGCTGCCCTCGCCGACGATCGACTGGACGCTGGAGGACGGCGTGCGCGACATCCCCATCGAGCAGCGCGACGGGCGCGAGCTGACGGACGTGAGTGGACGACTCGCCTCGGGCGAGGTGGTGACGGTGCGGGTGACGCCCGAGGGCAGCGCGGTGGCCAACTACGGCTTCGACGTGACGCCCGCGCGGCTCGTCACGGCGCTCGTCACCGAGCGCGGCGTGTGTCCGGCCACGCGAGAGGGGCTGCTGTCGCTCTTCCCCGAGCGGCGCGAGCTCGGCGGGAGGACGGGCACGTGAGCGCACCGGACGAGCGCGCGCTGCGCGAGGAGATGATCGCCACGGGCCGCCGGATGAACGCCACGGGGCTCAACCAGGGCACCAGTGGCAACCTGAGCGTGCGGGTGGAGGGCGGCTTCCTGCTCACGCCCTCGGGGATGGACTACGACACGCTCGCGCCGGGGGACATGGTGCGGATGCGGATGGACGGCACGTACGAGGGGCACCGCGAGCCGTCCACCGAGTGGCGCATCCACCGGGACATCCTCGCCACGCGGCCCGAGGTGGGGGGAGTGCTGCACGCGCATTCCATGTTCAGCACGAGCCTGGCGTGCCTGCGCCGGCCGATTCCGGCCTTCCACTACATGGTGACGCGCGCGGGGGGCGAGGACATCCGGTGCTCGGACTACGCCACGTTCGGCACCGAGGAGCTGTCGCGGCACGTGCTGGTGGCGCTGGAGGGCCGGCTGGCGTGCCTGATGGCCAACCACGGCATGGTGGCGTTGGGGGCGACGCTGGCGGGGGCGTTCAAGCTGGCGGTGGAGGTGGAGACGCTCGCGGCCATGTACTGGCGCGCGCTCCAGGTGGGCGAGCCCGTGCTGCTGGAGTCGGCGGAGATGCAACGGGTGCTGGAGAAGTTCAAGACGTACGGCCAGAAGCCCACGCGCGGAGGCTGAGCCCCTGAGCTCCGTCCTCTGGGGTCCCGGCACTTCTCACGAACTCGGTGCTGCTTCCGTAGCGTCTGGCCCCCGCGGCCTCGCTTCCTTCTCGAGGCGCGGCGTAGAGCGGCGCTGTCGCGAAACCTGCATTGCTCCCCTTGGGCAAATCACGCAACAGACCCATCCAACCGGCCAGCCCACAGGGGCACCGCGCTCCCAACACGCGGGCGTCACGTGGCCCACACTCGAGGCGGAAGTGTCCCTTCTGCCAATTGTGGCGGAAGCGTGTCTCACGCACCTTGAGCGATCACGATCTGGCATGTGGAATGGGCCGGTTCCTCCCTAGCCCGTGAGTCCCTCATGAACCTGAAGAACCTCGCCTCGAGCCTCGCCGTGCTGTCCCTGGGCCTGACGTCCGCGTGTGTCTACACCGAGCCCGTCCCCGGAGACGTGACCTTCACCTGGACCTTCGACGGCTACAGCTGCGCCCGCGATGGCGAGGTCAGGGACGTCCACATCACCATCCCCGGCGAGTCGCTCGAGAACCGCGGCTACTACCCCTGCAGCGCCAACGGCTACGACGGCGTCACGCTCTACGACTTCTACCCGGGCGACTACGACTTCTACATCGAGGCCATCGATTATTCCGGCTACGTCTCCTTCGAGGCGAGCGGCCACTTCTACGTGGATGGCGACACCCACGTGCGCGTGGATCTCTACCCCGCTCGCTGACGAAAACCGCACGCTCCGGGTGTCCGTTCCTTGTCAGACCCCCCCTGTATTCTTCCTCTCATGCACGACGCATCAGGGAGGCCGATCATGAACGGACGCACGGAGTCACCCCACGTCTCGGAGAACAAGCTGGGGCGCTACCTCACGGCGGCACCCGCGCTGCGCAAGCAGCTCATCCACACCCAGAAGCATCCCCCGGATCCGCGTTACCTGCGCTACCCCGACGCCGCCCACGCCATCACCGACTTCCTCTGCCATGGCCAGGACGAGTCCATCCTGCGCCGCCACCAGCACCGGCTCGCCACCACCGTCTTCGAGTCCGAGTACGACGCGCACCGCGCCCAGTCGTGCATCGAGGCCATCGAGCACTACCGCCGGCTGCACCCGTCCCTGGGGCTCGGCGGCCTCATCGCCACCACCGTGGGCGACGCGCCGCCCCCGCTCGAGGTGGCCGGCGTGAGCATCCAGGTGCGGCCCCAGGTCGTGCTCCAGGCGGTGGACGCGCACGGCGACAACCAGGTCGGCCTGCTCAAGCTCTACTTCTCCAAGCACCACCCGCTGGACGAGCGCTCCGGGCAGTACATCGCCACGCTGCTGAGCGCCTTCGCCGAGCAGCACCTCGCGCCGCTCGGACCGCTGGATTCCCGGCGGATGCTCGTGGTGGACGTGTTCGCCGGCCGGGCCTACTCGGCCCCCCGCGCCCGCACGCGCCGCCTGTGCGACGTGCGCCACGCCTGCGAGGAGATCGCCGCTCGCTGGGCCGTACACTAACCGACGTTCCCCCCTGCCCGGCGGGGAACCGGTTTCGCGCGCCGCCCTTGTCGCCAGGGGGGTGGGTCGTTCAGACTCCCACCCCTCACGCTATCTCCTAGAGGGGCGACGGCCTTGGTGGACGCATTGTGGGAACGACGGGCCTTGCTCGTCTCGGGCAAGGGCGGCGTGGGCAAGACGACCGTCGCGGCGGCGCTCGCGCGCGCGGCGGTGAGTGCCGGCAAGCGGGTGCTGCTCGCCGAGGTCGAGCTGGGCTCGGAGAACGCGGACAGCCCCTCGCCCCTGGCGGAGCTCGTGGGCGCGCGCCCCTCTGGCGCCCAGGTCGTCTCCGTGTCCGAGCGCCTGTCCTTCGTGCGCCTGTCGGCCATCGAGGGCCAGCGCCTCTTCCTCCAGGACATCCTCCCCCTGAGGGTCATGGCGGACGCGGCCATGCGCATGCGCGCCCTGCGCCGCTTCCTGGAGGCCGCCCCCGCCCTGCGGGAGATGGGCGTGCTCTACCAGATGCTCCACCTGCTGCGGCTCACGCGGCCGGATGGCCAGGCGAAGCACCCCCTGTGCATCCTGGATCTGCCGGCCACGGGCCACGCGCTCGCGCTCGCGGCACTGCCCGACACGCTCCTGTCCGTCATGCCCGGCGGCCCCATCGGGCGCTCGGTGCGCGAGGGGCTCACGCTCTTGAGGGATCCCGCCCTCACCGGCACGGTGCTCGTCACCCTGCCCGAGCCCCTGCCCGTGAGCGAGACGCTGGAGCTGGCCACCGCCATCGGCAGCCACGGCATTCCGCTCGCCGCGGGGGTGCTCAACCGCATGCCGGACAATCCCTTCTCGCCGGACGGGCGGGACGCGGTGAAGCGGCTGCTCGAAGCGCACGGGCCGCACCGGGGCCAGCGCGCGCTGGGCCGCCTGGACAGGGCTCGCGCGGCGCAGAGCCGGCTGGAGACGAACTTCCCCGCGCAGCTGCTCACCCTGCCGGAGCAGGCCGCCACGGACAGGCGCCTGGTGGAGCAGCTCGCCGCGCACCTCACCCGAGTGCCCTCGACCCCCGCCTCGCGCGAGAGCGCCGGAGCCCAGCCATGAGCCTGCAATCCCTGCTGCGTGACAAGCGCGTCCTCGTGCTGTGTGGCGCGGGCGGCGTGGGCAAGACGACGACGGCGGCGGCGCTGGGCGTGGCGGCGGCGCGCTCGGGCCGCAAGGTGCTGGTGCTCACCATCGACCCCGCGCGGAGGCTCGCCGAGGCCATGGGCCTGAAGGAGGGCGGCGCCGAGCCCACCACCATTCCCCCCGAGCGGCTGTTTGCCGGGGGCACGCCGGGGACGGGCCGGCTGGACGTGTGGATGTTGGATCCGCGCGTCGTCTTCGAGCGCTTCGTGCACCGGTTGTCGCCCACGCCCGAGGCGGCGCGCACCATCCTCGACAACCGGCTCTACCGCTTCCTGTCGGACCTGGTGGCGGGCATGCAGGAGTACGCCGCGGCCGAGGCGTTGGATCACTTCCTCGACGAGGGGAAGTACGATCTGGTGGTGCTGGACACGCCCCCGAGCCGCCACGCGCTGGACTTCCTGGAGGCACCGGGGCGGCTGGCGCGCTTCCTGGATGATCGCATCGTGTCGCTCTTCCTGCCCGAGGAGAAGGGACGCGGGGGGCGGCTGTGGCGCAAGACGTCGCAGCTGCTCGGCAACGTGCTGGGGAGCATCTTCGGCGAGGGCTTCACCCAGGAGATGCGCGCCTTCCTCGGAGCCTTCAGCGGACTGTTCGCCGGCATCCGGCTGCGCGCGGACCGGCTGCGCGAGCGGCTGTCGGCGAAGGACGCGGCCTTCCTGCTGGTGACGTCGCCGGAGCAGGCGTCGCTGGACGAGGCGTCCTTCTTCCGGGACATGCTGCACGAGAAGGGCCTGCCCTTCGCGGGCTACGTGCTCAACCGGAGCTGGGCGCGCGAGGACGGACTCCTGCCGCCCGAGGGGCTGTTGCGGCACGTGGAGGACGACACCGCGCGCGGCGGGGTGGAGGCGCTCATCCGCCTGGCCGAGCAGGAGCGAGCCCGGGCCGAGGTGCACCGGGGACTGTTGCAGCGGCTGGCGGAGAAGCTGCCCGCGGGCGCGGTGGCGGTGGCCGCCCCCGAGTCCGGAGGCGAGCTGGAGGACTTCGGGGGCCTGGTGCGTCTGGGCGACGCGCTCGCCATGGGCTAGGCCGGCACGGTGGCGGGCGCCTCCGAGCGCGGCGCGCTGCCCCGGCTCAGCTCCAGGCCCAGCACGCGCGAATCGAAGTACGCGTAGAAGCGCGAGATGCACTCGCCCTCCCACTCGATGATGGACACGCCCTCGTAGCTCACCGCCGCGCCGTTGTGCGCGGTGCCGTTGGACTCCCACTCGAGCGCCACCCGGTCCCCGGATTCGATCATGTTGCGGAAGGTGGACTTCACCTGCCGCAGCATGCCCTTGTACTCGGCCCAGAAGTCCCGCGCGCCGTCCTTGCCGTGGAAGGTCCGGTGGGAGACCACGTTGCTCACCTGGGAGTCCTCTCCGAAGAGCGCCAGCAACGCGTCCAGCTCGCCCGTCTCCTCCAACCGCGTCAACGCATCCACGAAACGCCGTGCTCGTTCCATCGCCATGGGGTCTCTCGCTCCGTCTGGGTGAGGGGTCCTGTCCCTCGACGGTGAGCACGACCCGCACGCCCGGCCCGGCGCACCGGCCGCCCGGCCGCCCCGCGAGCGGCGGGCCCCTCGTCACGGAGCGAGCCCGGCGCCGGGGAAGCCCGCAAAAGCAAGGACCGCGGCCCGATACGGGCACCGCGGTCCAGGGGAACTCGACCCTGTCTCCCGGAGCAGGGTCGGTCCAGGGGGGCAAAAGCTGTCAGCCCAGCACGTCGAGCGCGCGCTGGTAGTAGGCCTCGCGGGAGGCCAGGCCGTTGTAGCCACCGTTGATGCGGCGGGTGACCTCGCGGAAGTTGCCCGCGTCGGCGTACTGGTTGAGGTTGCGGCTGTTCCAGAACCAGGCGGCGGTGCGGAAGCCCACGTCCGGATCCGCGGCGCGCTTGGGATTGTTCTCCAGGTCGATGCCGAGCGCCTGACCGGCGGCGCGGTAGTTGGCGCGGCCGGTGAGCTGGATGGGACCACGGCCCTTGAAGCGCACGCCATCGCCCGGCTGCGTGTTGCCGAGATCTCGGCGGCCCTCGTAGGCGGCGCCCGAGGCGATCTCCTCCATGTAGCGGAACTCACCGCTCTCGTGGGCGAGCTGCGCGAGGAAGGCGGCCTGGCGCTTGGGGGTGTTGATGCCGGCCTCGGCCATGGCGCGGTTGACGTGGGGCAGGTACTGCTCGGCCTTGGCCTGGGACAGGTTGGGCATGATGCGGCGCAGCTGCGCGAGCGACACGCCGCCCTTCGAGCCGGGCTCGTTGCTCGGGCCGGTGACGGGGCCGGCGCCGCCCGTGGAGGGCTTGCTGGGGGCGGGCTCGTAGTGGTCACCCGCGGGCACGCGCAGCTTCTGGCCCACCTGGATGAGGTTGGGGTTCTTGATGCCGTTGGCCTGGGCGAGCGCGCTCACCGTGGTGCCGTAGCGCTGGGCGATGCCGCTGAGCGTGTCCCCGGAGCGCACGGTGTAGCTGCCGGAGCCGGAGCTGGGAGCGCTGGGGGCGCTCGCGCCGCCCTTGCCGGGGATGGAGAGCTTCTGACCCACCTGGATGAGGTCGGGGTTCTTGATGCCGTTGGCCTGGGCGAGTGCGCTCACCGTGGTGCCGTGGCGCTGGGCGATGCCACTGAGCGTGTCCCCGGAGCGCACGGTGTAGCTGCCGGAGCCGGAGCTGGGAGCGCTCCCCCCACCGGGGACCGTGAGCTTCTGGCCCGCCAGGATGTGGTTGGGGTTCTTGATGCCGTTGGCCTGGGCGAGCGCGCCGACCGTGGTGTGGTAGCGCTGGGCGATGGCCGAGAGGGTGTCGCCGCTACGGACAGAGTAGGTGCTCATGTTGAGGGCTCCGTGCGGAAGAAGGGGGAAAGGTGGGGAAGCTTTCTCCTATTCTCGCAACGGCCGAGAAACAGTTGCTTGGAACCCGGGATTTTTCCCCCTGGCCGCGCAAGCCCCTGGATTCACAGGGGCCTCGGGCACCGCTACTTCTCCGGCGGGAAGTCCTTGAGGATCTTCTCGACGGCGCTATCGATGAGCTTCTGGCTCTTCCTGGCGTTCATGTTGTCGGCCAGGGTGGCCTCGGCCGTGCCGCGCCAGACGAGGTTGTTGGACCTGGCGTCCACCACGTCGAGGATGAGCGTGCCCTCGCGGTACTCGCGCACGCTGGCCGTGGGCACTCCCGCGCCGCCATAGGCGACCGGACCGAAGAAGGGGTCGTACCAGGGATCCCAACTGTAGCCGTAGAAGTTGTTGATGACGTCCACGTCCACCCGCTTGTCGATGGCACCGTGCCAGCCCAGCTTGAAGTCGGGTTTCTGGTTCTCGTCCACCAGGCGGTAGCCGCGCTCGGCCAGCTCCCGATCCACCGCCAGCCGGACCCGGGACTGGATGATGGAGTTGTAGATGCGCGTGTCCGCGCCCTCCTTCATGGGCAGCCAGGAGTACGTACGGTAGCTCTCGAGCGCCTGCACGGCACTGGGATCGAAGTTCGTCCGGGTCTGGATTCCCGAACAGGCGGCGAGCGCCCCCACCAACACCGCTCCAGCCAAACGCGAGGACAAGGACATGTCGTTCTCCTTCAGCGCACCACGGGTACGTTCGTGGGGGAAGGGTAGTCATCCCGCGTGCCCGGGAGCCCCGCAGGCGCGCGACGCCGCCCCGGTCCCGATTGGCTGCTCGCCCCCTCATTGACCGGCCTCAATGACCGGGAGAACGAGGCGGGCGGACTCACCCCGTCTGGGCGCCCACGGTGTCGCGACCGGCGAGCCGCGCCACCGCCTCGATGAGCGCCGCGGGCTCCAGCGGCTTGGCCATGTGCACCTGGAAGCCCGCGCGGTAGGCCCGCCGCGCGTCCTCGGCGCCCGCGTAGGCCGTGAGCGCGATGGCCGGCACCCACTGATCCCTCTCCTCGGCCCACGCGCGCACCCGCCGCAAGAGCGAGTGCCCATCCTCGCCCGGCAGGCCGATGTCCGACACCAACACGTCCGGCAGCGACTCCTCCAGGCGCGCCATCGCCTCGGCCGCCATGCTCGCGGTGTCCACCCGCGCGCCGCGCTCGCGCAGCATCATCGCGATGAGCTCGCGCGCGTCCGGCGCGTCCTCCACCAGCAGCACGCGAACCCCGTCGAGATTCACCGCCGGTGCCGCCTCCACGCCCGGCAGGACCTCGGCATGCACCTCGGGCAGCACCGCCGGCACCGGCAGCGTCACCATGAAGGTGGCGCCCCGGCCCTCGCCCGGGCTCTCCGCCTTCACGCTCCCGCCGTGCAGCCCCACCAGGTGGTGCACGATGGCCAGCCCCAGCCCCAGCCCTCCGTGCTCGCGCGTGGCCGAGCCATCCGCCTGCCAGAAGCGCTCGAAGAGGTGCGGCAGGAAGTCCGCGCGGATGCCCTTGCCGGTGTCCGTCACCTGGAGGCTCACCTCGCGCTCGGCGCGCGTCACCCGCACGCGCACGTGCCCGCCGGCCGGGGTGAACTTCACCGCGTTCACCAGCAGGTTCCAGCACACCTGCTGCAGGCGCCCGGGATCGCCCACCAGCAGCGCCGAGCCCGTGGGGCCCACGTCCACCTCGAGCGCGAGCGACACCCCCTTCTGCTCCGCGTGCGAGCGCACCACCTCCACCGCCGCCTGCACCACGCCCACCCACTCCACGCCCTTCCTGTGCAGCGTGAGCTTGCCGGTGATGATGCGCGAGACGTCCAGCACGTCCTCAATCAGCTGCGCGAGCGCGCGCGCGTTGCGCTCGATGACGCCGAGCCCCTTGTCCACCGCGCGCGCGTCCCCCTGGCGGCCGCGCAGCATCTGCGTCCAGCCGAGCACCGCGGTGAGGGGCGTGCGCAGCTCGTGGCTCATCACCGCGAGGAACTCGTCCTTGGCGCGGTTGGCCGCCTGCGTCTCCGCCATCAGCCGCGTGTTCTCGATGGCCACCGACGCCATGCGCGCGAGCTGCACGAGGATGGCCTCGTCCTCGGAGCTGAAGTCGCCCTCGTACCGGTCGGACAGCTGGATGAAGCCGAGGTTCTTGCCATCCCGCCCCACCAGCGGAGCGCCCAGCCAGCCGCGCAGGGGCGGCAGGTGCGTCTGCCGGCCCGAGCCCCGCCACTCGGGGTGCGCCTCCAGCTCCGCCTGCGTCAGCCGCATGGGCAGATTCAGCCGGCACACCCACGAGTAGATGCCCGTCCCATCCAGCCGCGCCTGCTGCTCGCGCCACGCCGCGTACCGGTCCGACAGCGACACGGCGGTGCTCGCGCGCGCCCAGTCGCCCTCCAGCACCAGGCTGGTGAGGGCCTGGTGCGCGCCAATCACCTCGCGCGCCTGGCCGGTGATGGCCTTGAGCATGTGGCCGATGGAGTCCGCCTCGCTGATGACGAGCGCGGCGCTGGCCAAGCCCTGGAGCTGCGCGGCGTGGTGCTGCTCGCGCGCGAGCAGGCGCTCCAGCGCGGCCTCGCCCTGGCGCTGGCGCGTCACGTCCCGGTGTGACCCCACCCACTCGCGCACCGTGCCATCCGGCTCGCGCACCGGCACCGCGCGCACCAGCATGTCGCGATACGCCCCGTCCTGGCGCCGCAGCCGGTACTCGTACTGGAAGGGCGTGCTCGCGGAGAGGCACTGGTTCCACAGGCGCGCGGTGGCCTCGCGATCCTCCGGGTGCACCGCGTCCAGCCAGCCCCAGCCCAGCAGCGCCTCGCGCGTCTGGCCCGTGAAGGCGCGCCAGTCCGGCTGGTCCTCGACGAACTCGCCCGAGGGTGGCGTCACCCAGGTGATGTCCATGGTGGCCGTCACGAGCGAGCGGAAGCGCTCCTCGCTGTGCCCCAGGTCGCGCGCCAGGGCCTCGGCGGTGCGGCGCGAGCGCACCAGGTCCGTCACGTCGTAGGCGAAGATGGCCAGGCCCTCCACCCGCTCCGCGGCGTCGCGCTGGGGGTGGCAGGCGATGTCGAAGAACAGCTCCTCGGGGAGCTGGCCCGGCTCGCGCGTCAGCTTGAGCGGCCGGGCGCGCCCCACGTAGGTGCTGCCCGACACGTACACCCGGTCCATCACCTCGAGCAGGCCCTGGCCCATCAGCTCCGGCAGGGCCTCGCGCACCGGCAGTCCCACCAGCTCGCGGTTGCCGTGGAGGCGGCGGTGCAGGAGGTTGGAGAAGATGAAGCGGTGCTCGGGGCCCCGGGTGAGGCACACCGCGGTGGGGCCCAGCATCAACATGTCCTGGAAGCGGGCGCGCTCGCCCTCGATGGCCAGGCGCGCCTCGCTCTCCGCGGCGAGCAGCCGCACCCGCTCGTTCTCCACCAGGCGCCGCTCCGTCACGTCCCGCAGGAAGAGGGCCAGCCCGTCGCCCGAGGGCAGCGCCCGCGACTCCAGCCACATCTCCGCCGGGGCGAGCAGGTCCTCGAGCACCACGGGCGCGCGCGTGGCCATGGCGCGGCGCCACGCCGGGGCGAAGCCGCTGTCCGCCAGCTCCGCGAGCCCCTCCCACAACACCCGCCCCAGCAGCGCCTCGCGCGAGCGCCCCAGGAGCCGCTCGAGCACGGCGTTGCACCACGACATCCGCCACTGTCCGTCCACCACGAGGATGCCATCGGTGACACCATCGAGCAGCACCGCGCGCTCCTCGGGGACGGGGCGCGCGAGGCCGCCGAGGGAAATTCTGGACGGCTCGTGGATGGGCATGACGGGCGTTCCTGGACGGGAGCCCCTGGTTAGCAGAGCACGGGGGGCACGCGCCCCGGCCCGGGCCCCGAGTGTTGAGCGCAGGCCGCTCCGAGGTGGGAGTAGCAAACACCTCGTCCACCTGAAGTTGTCCGGGGGGCGGGGAGGCGGCCTTCCCGGACGAGGCCTTGTGCCCCGGGAAGGCATCCGTTAGCAGTCGGGCCGCGCCCCCATGTCCATGCCCCCTCCGTCTCCGTCCGCCGCCCACGCTCCCGAGCCCTCGCCCTCCGTCCCCGCCGCCGCGACCCGCCGGCCCTGGCTGCCCGTGGCCGCGGGCACCCTGTGTCTGCTGCTGCTCGGCGTCGCGTTCGTGTGGCCGCGCGCCCAGCCCCTGCAGCGCCTGGGCACGCTGCCGGACTTCACCTTCACGCGTCAGGACGGCCAGCCCTTCGGCCGCGCCGAGCTGCTCGGCCGGCCCTTCGTGGCCAACTTCATCTTCACCCGCTGCCCCACCATCTGCCCCGTCTTCACCCAGAAGATGGCCCAGGTGCAGAAGCGCACGGCGGACCTCGGCCCGAAGCTCGGGCTCGTGTCCTTCTCGGTGGACCCCAAGTACGACACCCCCGAGCGCCTCACCGCCTACGCCGCCCGCTACGGGGCGGACCCCTCGCGCTGGAGCTTCCTCACCGGGGACTACACGCGGCTGCAGGACACCGTCGTCGGCGGCTTCAAGATCGCCATGGGCCGCAACAGTGACGACGAGAACGACATCCCCGGCATCTTCCACGGCTCGCACTTCGTGCTGGTGGACGCCACGGGGGAGATCCGCGGCTACTACGACAGCGAGGACGACGACACGGTGGAGCGGCTCACCCGCGACGCCGAGCGCCTGGTGCGCGGCGCCGAATAGGCGGAGTGCTGGAAAACGCCCGGAAGGCCACACCGACCGGGCGAGCGTGCGTCATGTGGGTGACGCACTGCTTCCAATCGTGCCCCCCGTGCATAGCTTGGCCGGGCAGCCAATCCAAAGGGGGACGCACATGTTGAACTACAAGGATCAGCTGGTGGGCAAGCTGAGGCACGTGGCGGTCAAGGCGGGCGTCCAGGGCGTCCACTACCTCGCCGAGGGCGCCGCCGTGGCGACGAAGGCCATCGAGCAACTCCAGGAGAAGCTGGCCCGATACGAGGAGCAGGAGGAGGAGCGCCCCTCCCGACGCGCCTCGCGCGAGGAGCGCGACGAGGCCGGGGAAGGGTCCGAGCTGCGCGCGCGGAAGCGGGCCACCGCGGAGCTCATCATGGACGAGGCGCGGGCGGTGCAGCAGCGCATCAAGCAGGCGCGGCCGGCGCGGCACCCGCTCGAGGTGACGGTCGAGGCGAGCCCCGAGGCGGGCGAGTCGAGGACGCAGGGCCGCAAGACGACGCCGACGGCCACGGCGCCCAAGCGGGCCACGGCCCGGACGGGAGGCTTCAAGGCCAAGCGGGGCCAGAAGCACACCCACGACCACTGACGTGGGAGCGCGCCCCGCGCGGGTGGACTCAGGTGCGGGTGACCTTGGGGGAGGCGGACCGTGACAGCGAGCGGCTGTGCATGCGCGCGCTCTTGACGGACACCCCCGAGGCCTTCATCTGGGCGACCTTCTCGGCGGCGAGCCGCTCGGCCTCGGCCTTGCGGACCAGGTCGTCCGCGGCGAGCTGGGCGCGGCGCTGGACCATGCGCTCGCGCATGCCCTCGGCGGACATGTCCACGTGGGCGCGGTGCAGCCGGTAGAGGAGATCCTCGCGCAGGGTGCCCTTGCCGCGCGCCGGCTCCACGGCGCCGGACAACCCGACGATGAACTTGGGGCGCTCCTCCTGCGTCTGGAGGCAGCGCACGAGCAGCCCCTGGGTGACGAAGTTCAGCCGGGCCACGTCGGGGATGAACACCACGCCGCGCGTCTTCTTGAGCGCCTCGGTGAGCTGCTCGTTCTGGCGCACTTCCAGCAGCGCGCCCTCGTGGAGGAAGTTTCGCGCCGCCACCGAGGCCCACGTCCGCCGCTCATCCTCCGTCCCGCCACTCACGAGCACCGAAGCACGATTCGTCAGCAGTTCCTCTTCGCCGTAGCCTTGCGATGCCACAGGTAGCCCTCCTGGTCATGACGGCTCTGGGCAAAGATTAACGCAAAACGGGTTCCCCTTGGAACACTTGCAAGTGCTGACGAGCCGAAAAACCGGCCTCTCCGTGCGGCCGGGAGAGGTGGCGGAGCCAGGGCAACCAACCCGGCGGGTCACCCCGGATGGCCCCGTGTCATGACTAACGTGGCAGGAAGGCCGAGTGGCCGTCGTGACTGGTATGATCCTCGTTGGGGCCATTGCCCCCGCGCATCCCATCGGCGCCATAGGACTGCAGGAAGGGCCGCTGACCATTGCTCGCGTAGGCGTACGGGTGGCCCCAGGGGTTCACCGGCACCTCGGGCAGGTACTTGGGCACGAGGAAGGACAGGTCGCCCTCCTCGGGGAGGGAGCCATGCTCGGTGCGATAGACCTCGAGCGCGGCGGTGATGCGGGCGAAGTCCGCGTGGGTCTGGGCGACTCCCGGGTCGGTCTTCCCGCGCAGCCCGAGCCACACGGACAGGCCGATGAGCACCGGGGCCAGGAGCAGGAAGGGAATCATGGGGTGGACGCGGCGGCGGGGCGTCCCAGACGTTTGACTCGAGGGGGCGTTCACCCCCCGGCACCTACCACAGGGCGCGGAAGAGCGGCACCGGATGGGGCTTGCCCTTGAGTCGCACGGGCGGCAGCTCCTCGAAGGAGGACTCATGACCGGGCAGCACCGCCACGGTGCGCTCGCCCACCAGGATCTCCCCGGGGCCGGCGAGCGCGCACAGGCGGGCGGCCACGTTCACCGCGTCGCCGATGCAGGTGTACTCGGCGCGCACCGCGCCGCCGATGTTGCCCGCCACCGCCGCGCCCGTGTTGATGCCGATGCCCAGCTCCAGCTTGAGCGGCCGGCCCTCGCGCGTGGTGGCCCACTCGGCCTCGGCGCGCCGGCGCAGGTCCACCATGAAGGCCATCATCATCTTGGCGCACTGGAGCGCGCGCAGGGCGTCGTCCGGGCGGAACACCGGCGCGCCGAACACGGCCATGAGCCCGTCCCCGAGGAACTTGTCCAGGGTGCCCCCACACGTGAGCACCGCGTCGGACAGGCCGCCGAGCACCTGGTTGAGCACGCCCACCGTCTGCTCGGGGGGAAGGTTGTCGGCGAGCCCCGTGAAGTTGCGGATGTCGGCGAAGAGCGTCGTCACCTCGCGCTTCTCGCCCGTGAGCACCACCGCGTCCGGGCTCTTGAGGATCTCCTCCACCACGGCATCGGAGGTGTAGCGGGCGAAGAGCTTGCGGATGCGCTCCGTCTCGCCCGTGCGGCGCATGACGCTCTCGATGCGCGCGGCCAGCTCGTCCATGGAGGCCGACTTGTTCACGTAGTCGTCGGCACCCGCGCGCAGGCCGCTCACGCGCTCGGCGTCGTTGTCGTTGGCGGTGAGGATGATGACGGGCATGGCCCGCGTGGGGCCTTCCTTCAGCCGCCGGCACAGCTCCATGCCGTCCAGCCCCGGCATGTCCAGGTCACTCAGGACGATGGCCGGCTGCACCTTGTTCACCTGCTCCAGCGCCTCGTACGGGTCCTGGAAGCACACCACCTCGTAGCCGAGCGACACGAGCCCGTCCTGCACGAAGGCGCACGCGAGGGGGCTGTCGTCCACCACCATGACGCGGTGGTGCCCCGCCTCGGGCTGGGCGCGCGCCGGGGACTCCTGGCGGCCGGCGACCCGCCCCTGCAGGGCCAGTCCCTCGTAGAGCTGCTTATAGGAGCAATAGCCGTGCTCGACGAGGATCTCCCCCAGCTTGCGGCCCGAGCGGCGCTGGAGCGTGAGCGCCTCGTCGAGCTGGGACAGGGTGAGGTACTTGAGCCCCACGAGCACCTCGCCCAGCGGGGGGTGGATGGGAAGGAAGCCCGGGGGCGCGTGGTTCAGGCCGAGCGCCTCGCCCAGGGCCTCCTGGATCTGCTCGCGCGTGACGTAGCCCAGGGAGATGAGGGCCTCGCCCAGGCGTTGGCCGTTGAGCGCCTGGAGCGAGAGGGCCTCCTCGATCTGCTTGGGCGTGACGATGCCGAGCTTGAGCAGCAGCTCGCCGAAAAGCGGGCTGTCCGCGCGAACCGCGCGGTGGGGGTCGGGGCGCTCGGGGGCCGGCACGTTGTCCAGGGAAGGACGGCTCAACGGGCTCTCCACCTTGGTGGGGGGGGATTCCAAGGCCCCCAGCGTACCCCAGCACCGGCCCCTCGAAATACCCCGGAGAAACGCTCCCCTGGCCGCCCAGCCTTCGAGTGGCCGCCAGGGGACGGCCCGGGGACTACCCGCACGGTAGCGTCACGGTGAAGGTGGAGCCCTCGCCCGGCGCGCCACTCACCTGGATGGAGCCCCCGTGCGCATCGATGATCTCCCGGGTGATCCACAACCCCAGGCCGAGCCCCTGGTAGCGATGGTCCTGCACCGCCCGCTCGAAGCGCTCGAAGATGCGCGCCCGGTCCTCGGGCGCGATGCCGATGCCGTGGTCCCTCACCACGAGCCGCACTCCTACCGGACCGCCGTCCTCCACCCGCACCTCCACGGGCTGGCCGCGGCCGTACTTGACCGCGTTGGACAAGAGGTTGACGAGCACCTGCTCCAGGCGCATCCGATCCCACCGCCCCGTCGGGACGGCGTCCGCGAGCAGCCGCACCTCGCTGCCCGAGCGCGAGAACGCCTCGGACATGCGCCCGAGCACCTCGCGCGTGAGCTGCGCCAGGTCCAACTCCTCGCGCTCGAGCAGCAGCCGCCCCGAGGAGATGCGGCCCACGTCGAGCAGCTCGTCCACCAGCACCCCCAGCCGCTCGCTGGCGCGCTCGGCCTTCGCCACGCGCTCGGCGACGTCCGGCGCGGAGGCCACGCCCCGCGTGAGGCGCGCGAGCATTTGAATCTGCAGCCGCAGCGCGCACAGGGGCGTCTTCAGCTCGTGTCCGGCGACGGAGAGGAAGTCATCGCGCAGCCGCACCGCCTCGGTGGCCGCGCCGTACAGCCGCGCGCCGACGATGGCCAGGGCCGCGCGCTCGCCGAGGCTCTGCAAGAGGAGCCGATCCTCCTCGGTGTAGGGCCGGCTGCCGCCCGCCACGTCGCGCACCACCCCGAGCGTGCCCACCACCCGCCCCTGGGCGCGCAGGGGCACCACGAGCAGGCTCTGGGACCCGTAGCGCTCCAGGTAGGGCACGTACTCCGTCAGGCCCTCCGAGACGCGCGCCGCCTCCGCGTCGATGTCCGGCAGCAACACCGAGTGGCCCCCCAGCACGACGCCCCCGTGCAGCCCCTCGCCCGAGCGCTGCCGGCGCGCGTGCACCGTGCTCGCGAGCAACCAGCGCGCCTCCGGGTCCGGGTGGTGGAGGGCGACGGGCTCCAGGGTGGAGTCCTCCTCGCGGATGAGCTGGAGCACGCACCCGTCGCCGATGACCTCGGACACCTTGTGGGCGATGACGTCCAGCACCGCCGGCAGCTCCAGCCCCGCCTGGGCGAGGAGCCGATCCACGTCCACGAGGATGCGCAGGCGCGCGGCGTGGCGGCGCGACTCGGCCTCGGCGGCGCGCGACTCGCGCAACAGCCGCGCATGGTCGATCGCCAGTCCCACGCGCGATGCCAGGTCCTCGGTGAGGATGCGCTCCGCCTCGCCGAAGGGCTCGCGTCCGGGCCCACGCACGAAGGACATGGCGCCCAGGGTGCGATGGCGCGCCGCCAGGGGCACGACGAGGAGCGAACCACCGGACTCGAGGCCTCCGGGCTCCGGCGCGAGCCCCCGCGTGCCCGGCACGCCAATCCCGGTGACGAGCAGGGGGCAGCCGGTGCGCACCACCTCGGTGATGGCCGAGGGGCGCACGCGCTCGGGGGTGAAGGCCTCGAGACACCCGGTGCACGGAGCCCGTTCCACGTGCGCGTGCCGCGCGGTGAGGCGCCTGAGCGCGCCGTGGTCGTCGAGGAAGTCCACCGCGCACCAGTCGGCGAAGCCCCCCACCACGAGCTGGGCCACCGCGGCCACCGCCTCCTCCCACTCGAGCGGTCCGGACAGCAGCACCCCCGCCTCGGCGAGCAATCTCAGCCGCAGCGCGGCCGCCTCCGCCTGGACTTGCACCACGTGCACCGCGTCCGCGGCGCTGCGCACCAGCTCGCGCAGCATGCCCGTGGCCGAGGGAGCGCCCACTGGCTGCTCCGACGCATGAGACATGCGATTCACGATCGTCATGATGTTGTCTTGGGGCACTTGCATGCCCACCCCCCCCGCCCGGGACTCCATCGGGCGAGCGGACAGCTTTTCACGCCTCGTGACGCTTGCCTACCCGCCTCGCCTCCGAACGTCTTCCCCCGGATGCTCCCACCGGGTGTGTGTGTCCAGCTCCGCCTGGAATTGTCCCCCGGTTCAATGGACGAAGATGGCGAAGAGGACTTCCAGGACGATGAGCAGGACGATGGTGAGCTCCAGGGAGAGGGAGCGATCCGTGTCCACCTCGCCCTTGAGCAGGCCGTAGGTCTGGGCGAGGAGCTGTTGTTTGCGCGTCACCGAGGCCTGCCAGGAGGGGATGCGCATGCGTTTGACGGCGGCCTCGTAGACCTTGGACAGGTAGAAGTCGCCGATGATTTTCAGGCTGTTCTCCACGCGCTCGACGAACTCGTTGAGGTCCACCAGGGTGGCGAGCGTCTCGCGGGTGAGGTGGCGGTAGGGGCTGCGCACGAGGGTGGACCAGCCCCGGCGGCGCTCCTGCATCCGGTCGTGGATGCGGCCGATGTGCGAGTCCAACAGGTCGTCGTAATAGCGGAACTCCAGCAATTGCGCGTTGGCCACCTCCAGGAGGTCCGGGATGTCATTGGAGCCGGAGGGCTCGTAGACGAAGGCGCTGTTCCAGTCGACGATGACCAGGTCATCCACGGTATAGCTGAAGCGCGAGGAGAGGACGGACTCGCGCTCGCGCGGGGACAGGGCCTTGGAGTCCACCTCCCCGAGCAGCAGCCGCGCCAGGTCCGCGCGCGCGAGCAATTCCTCGGCGTTCGGAGCGCCCTCGATGCGCTCCACGAAGAGCACGGTATAGCTCTCGTTCTGTTCCCAGAGGTGGGGCCCCTGGGCGGCCGGGGCAATCATGTGCCGCACCGACTCGACGAGCTCCAGGGCGAGCGCTTCCAGGGCCACACTGTCATACAGCTCATCGGCGAGCGCGGTGAGCGCGTCGAAGCCGGTGCCCGGCGTCACCGGGACGCGCAGGATGATGGAGGCGGCGCCATGGTCGAACAGACGCGCCGTCACATCCACCGTGACGGGCCCCTGGCGCAGGGCGAGCACGCGCCGGCCCAGCTCGAAGGCCAGGGGCGGGTTGAGCAGGAGCAGATACTGGCTGTTTTCCCGGCTCAGCTTGAGGCGGCGGGCGTCCGCGGAGATGACCTGCCGGGCCCGCTCCAGGTCGAGCTCCTCCGCGATGTCGAAGGTGCGATAGCAGAGGACGTGAGCCTTCTCCAGGAGGAGCGGGGTGGGAGCCGACATGGGGGCGGCAGCTTAACCGCTTGGGAAGGCTTACGGTCCACCTTCGGAGGGGCCCGGAGGCTGGGGAGGATCCATCTGGGCGAAAAGACTGTCGGCGAAGCGCTGGACGCAGTCGGTGGGGCGCGCGGGGACGAGGGCGCACTGGTGCGTGGCGAGCAGCTCGGGACCGGCCAGCACGCGCTCCAACCTTTCCACATAGGGCTTCCAATCATCCCGGGACAGCTTGCGCGAGGGGCGCGCCGGATCCACGGCCCGGGTGGGAGCGCGGGCGACAGTCTGGAGGACCCGGTCGCGGTAGGCATTCCAGGCGCTGCGGGCCTCGGCCGCGGGCCCCTCGAGCGCCGGGGACAGGGGCGCGAGCGGGTTGCGCTCTCCGCGGGCCCAGGCATCGGCGTAGTAGCCACGCCAGGCATGGTGACGCTGGAGACATTGACTCTCGGTGAAACCATACCCGGTGCCCATGGAGCGCTCGCCGGTGGTGAGGTCCACCCAGTTGGCCTCCTCGGCGGCGGCACAGGCCTCCGCCATCCAGCGGTTGTAGTCGTCCTGCAAGGCCATCCACTCCTTGAAGGCGTCGGGCCTGGACTTCTTGAGCGGGAGGATGGCGCGGTCGAGCGCCTTGTTCATGGCCTTGCGCAGACACTCGGCGCGCCGCTGCCCCATGAGCTTCATCTCCACGTTCGAGTCCGGCTCCGCCTTGGACGGAGGACACGCCCGGGTGGCCCAGGTCTCCAGGGCGGGGGGGGTGGCCGTCAGCAGCAGGGCGAGCGGAAACACGAGCATTCCCAGGCTCTAGCACGCGCGCGCCGAGCCCCCAATCCACCCCCATCCACCGGTGAACACTCTCCGCCCGGCCCTAGCGGACCCCGGGGGGGACGAGCTCCGTGCGCACATCCCACAGCTCGGGGAAGAAGCGCAAATCCAACGCCTTGCGCAGGAACCCCACGCCCGAGGAGCCTCCCGTGCCGGGCTTGAAGCCGATGACACGCATCACCGTCATCATGTGGCGGTAGCGCCACAGCTGGAAACGCTCCTCCACGTCCACCAGCTTCTCGCACATCTCATAGGCGTCCCAATGGCGCTCGGGGTTCTCGTAGATGATCCGGAACGTCTCCATCACCCCGGCGCTCTTCTCGTAGGGCTGACGCCAATCCCGCTCGATGCGATCCGCTGGCACGGCGAAGCCCTTGCGCGACAGGTGGCGCAGGAATTCGTCATACACGCTGGGAGACTCCAACAACCGCTCGAGCTGCGCATGCTCGGTGGGCGAGTGCCGGAAGGGAGCGAGCGTGGCCTCGTTCTTGTGGCCCAGGAGGAACTCCAGCGCCCGGTATTGATGGCTCTGAAAGCCGGACGCCTGCCCGAGCGCGCCCCGGAATTCGAGGTATTCGTTGGGCGTGAGCGTCTCCAGGACACTCCACTGCTCGAAGAGCATGCGCTGGATGTGGCCCACCCGGGAGAAGATCTTGAAGGAGGGCTCCAGCTCGTCCTTCTGCACGTAGCGGATGACGGCTTCCAGCTCATGGACGAGCAACTTCATCCACAGCTCGCTCGTCTGGTGCTGGATGATGAAGAGCAGCTCGTCGTGATGGGGGGGTTGCGAGCGGGGAACCTGCGCGGAGAGCAATCGCTCCAGCTGCAGATACTCGCCATACGTGGTCCGACCGGCCAGGTCGGTAAAGATTCCAGGCTCCAACTCGCGCTTGTTCATGAACGCCAGCATGGCGGGCCCCCCCGAGGCCCGCAAGGAGGACTGGATCTTCCCCGTCAGGAGAAAGACCCGCCCCCCGGTCGCCGTGCCAGGCGGAAACTACCCGGCGTTCTTCTGGGCCTCGGCCAGGGCCTTGGCGGCGGCGCGGCCACGGGGCAGCTTGATGTCCTCCACGCTGTTGGGCTCGGCGTAGTCCTTCCACTCGCCCGGGCGGCGGTTGGTCTTCTCGAGCATGCGCAGCTTCTGGTAGTGCGCGGCGCAGTAGCCCTTGGTGCGGCTGGGCTTGCCACAGCCAATGATGGCGCAATCCCGCGCACCGCCCTCGGTGCTGGCGGCCGGCTTGCGGCCACGACGCTTGCCACCCGACGAGGCGGAAGACGAAGCCGACGGAGCCGCGGAAGAAGCGCGGGGAGGACGGCCCGGGCTGCGCCGCGTGGCGGCGGCACTCGACGCGCGCTGAGCACCCGACACGCCGAAGAGGGGACCCACCGCGCTGGCCAGCGGCGCGAGCTGCTCGGCCACGCTGCGCAGGCTGTCGAGATCCGACGTGCCCGCCTCCAGACGCGACACCAGGTCGCGCAGCGGCTTGAGCTGAATCTCGATCTCGTTACGAACCATATCCCTGAATGCCTTGTCGACCGACATGCTCTTGTATCCTCGTGCTCGATGGCCGCCGCTCCGGCGCGGCACGGCTCATCACTGGGGGTTTGCTGTTGGAGCTGCTGTTGTACACAACAGCCCAACAAACATAACGCCATAAATACACCGTTTGTCGATTAAATTTAATTAAATGTCGTCTCCCCCGTGAATCATGCTGCTACATCTGAACGCTCTTTCAGTACGCGATTGAGCAGGAATCCCAACCCCAAAAGCCTCGCGTGGGCCGCCAGACACGAGGCACCGGCCCCGAGTACAACACCTGGGGTTGCAGTCGTACGCCGCCAGGCACACAGCCGGTCTCATCGCCGCGAGGCCGAGAATCCGCGCTCCGGCCCCCCTCACCCCTCCCTTTGGGCCGACCGTCCCGCTCGCCTGACAACACTTCATGAGACTCCGAGAGCCCTTCCCCGGGCTCGGAGCCACCGTCCCACGTCCGGGATGGCCCCTCGGTGCGCCCGGCTGCAAGCCGTTGAGACACCGATGACGCACCGGAGAGACACCGGGGGCTCCCAGACACCGCGCGTCACCGCCCCGCCAGGAGTTGACGGGCAGACAGGCAAGCCCCGGCGCCTCTCTCGCAGGTGCCATCCCAACCGGCCATCCCCATCTTCATTCCCCGTGGAGTCCGCGCCCGACCCGAATCCGTTGCGCCGTGCGTTCTTCCGCTTCGCCGAGCGGGGCGCGGCGCTGTCCGCGCGCTATCACCGGGCCCGGCTGCTGGGAGCACGGCATCTGCCCGCGGCGGGTCCAATCCTGCTCGTGGGCAATCACGGACTCTGGGGTTACGAAACCCCCGCCTTCTTCCATCTGCTGCATCGCGCTACAGGCCGCTACCCGCTGGGGCTCGCCGAGCGGGGATGCCTCAAGCTCCCCGTGGTGAAGACATTGCTGCCCTGGCTCGGGAGGGTGGAAGGCACACGGCAGAAGGCGCTGGAGGTGCTCGACGCGGCGGGTGCACGGAGCATCCGTGCGCCTGTTCACCTTTCCAGGGGGAAACCAGGAGCCCTCGCGCACCGTGGTGTGTCTGCCAGGACTGGGTGCCTCGGGCCGCTCCTTCGCGCCCATGCGTCCGCTCGCGTCCGGCTGGCGGCTGTTGTTGTGGACGCCCCCGTTGCAGACGCCGCTGACGCATACACCCCTGCAATGGAACGTCGACGCGCTGGCTCGCCCCGAGGCGGGACTCCCCGAGCGCTTCGCCCTGGTGGGCTCTTCCTTTGGAAGTCTCCGCCTCAAGGCCCTGGTGCTGGTATCGCCCGTGGCGAGCGTGCAACGCATCCGCCGCGGCGCCGTGGCGCTGTCCACCCTGGTACGCATTCCCAAACCCTTCGCCTACCTCTTCGCCCCCACGGTGGCGCGCATCCTGGGCGGGCGCTCCCTGCCCTCGGAGGGCCGGGCGGAAATCGTGCGCGAGGGCCGCCGCCTCTCCCCCCTGGAGATGTTGCGGCGGCTCAAGGACATCCTCGCCGCGCGCTATCTGGAAGAGCTTGGGGGCTTGAAGGTCCCCACCCTCATCCTCCATGGAGGGCAGGACAAGCTCGTGCCCCTGTCCTATGCACGGGACGTGGCCGGGCGCATTCCCGGCGCGCGGCTGGAAGTGCTGCGCGAAGCCAGCCATCTGCCCTACATGAGCCATCCCGACGCCTTCAACGCCTTCATCGACGACTTCCTCCGCCAACACACCGCCTGAGCCGCCCCCGCCCCTCCATGGATCCCACCACCTCGCTGTCCCGCTCCGCCCTGATGTTCCTCTCGCGCCGCGAGGGGTTGAAGGAAGCCGCCACGCGCGTGCCCGCCCTGGGGCGGGTCGCCCGCCGCTTCATCGCCGGCGAGACGCTCGAGGACGCCGTCGCGGCGGTGAAGGAATTGAATGCCCGCGGCATCACCGTCTCCTTCGACCATCTCAACGAGGCGGTGCGCACCCCGGACGAGACGCGCGCGGAGGTGGCCGAGTACCTCCGGCTGTTCGCGCGCATCGACCAGGAAAAGGCACGCGGCAACGTCTCGCTCAAGCTCACCCAGTGCGGTCTGCTCATCGACAAGGAGCTGGCGCTCGCCAACGCGCGCGAGGTGGTGGCCGAGGCGAAGCGGCGAGGCTCGTTCGTGCGCGTGGACATGGAGCAGAGCGAGGTGACCCAGGCCACGCTGGACGTGGTGCGCGCGCTGCACCGGGAATTCGGTGGCAGGCACGTGGGCGCGGTGCTGCAGAGCAGCCTGTACCGCACCGAGGCGGATGCGAAGGCCCTGTGCGCCGAGGGCATCCGCATCCGTCTGTGCAAGGGCGCCTACCTCGAGGGGCCCGACGTGGCGTATCAGGACAAGCGCGAGGTGGACGAGTGCTTCCTGCGCACCCTGCGCGTGCTGCTCGACAGCGGGCTGTACCATGGCATCGCCACGCATGACGAGCGGATGATCCAGGAGACGCTCACCTACGCGAAGGAGAAGAAGCTCAAGCCCAACGCGTTCGAATTCCAGATGCTCTATGGCATCCGCCGCGACCTGCAGGAGCTGCTCGTGGGCGAGGGCTACCCGGTGCGCGTCTATGTGCCCTACGGCAAGCACTGGTACCCGTACTTCATGCGGCGGCTCGCCGAGCGCCCCGCCAACGTCTGGTTCGTGTTGAAGAACTTCATGAAGGGCTAGGCCCCCGCCGCGTCCCGGCCGAGATCTCCCACCCGCTCGGCCTCGGGATCCGGCCGTTTGACGCGCAGGGTGACGAACTCCTCGGCCACCGTGGGGTGGATGCCCACCGTGGCGTCGAGCTGCTTCTTCGTGACGCCACACTTCAACGCCACCGCCAGGCCCTGGATGATTTCCGGCGCGTCCGCGCCCACCATGTGGATGCCCAGCACCCGGTCGCTCTCCCGCGCGACGATGACCTTGAGCATCACCCGCTCGTCACGCCCGCTCAGCACGTGCTTCATGGGCCGGAAGCTGGACACATACACGTCCACCGCGCCGAACTTCCCACGCGCCTCGCGCTCGGTGCACCCCACCGTACCCACCGGCGGCTGGCTGAACACCGCCGAGGCCACCCCCGTGTGGTCCATCCGCGTGGGATTGTCATGGAAGAGCGTCTCGGCCACCGCGCGCCCCTCGGCGATCGCCACCGGTGTGAGGTTGATGCGGTCCGTCACGTCGCCCACCGCGTAGATGCTCTCCACCCGGGTGCGCGACCCTTCATCCACCTTCACCGCGCCCCGCTCGTTCAACTCCACCCCCACCTCCTCCAACCCGAGCCCCTTCGTGTTGGGCACCCGCCCCGTGGCGAACAACACCGTGTCCACCTCGAGTGTCTCCAGGCCCGTGAGCACACTCAACGTCCCATCCGCCTGCTTCTCGATGCCTCGCAGCAGGCTCTCGGTGCGCAAGCCAATCCCCTTCTTGCGCATCTCCTCGGCGAGCACCGCGCGCACGTCGTCATCGAAGCCGCGCAGCACCGTGCCGCCGCGCAGGAACATCGTCACCCGCGACCCCAATGCGTTGAAGATGCCCGCGAACTCCACCCCGATGTAGCCCCCACCCACGATGGCCACCCGGCGCGGCAGCTCTGGCAGCCGCAGCGCCCCGTCCGAGGTGATGACATGCTCGATGCCGGGAAGCTGGGGCAGGAAGGGATGCGAGCCCGTGGCCACCAGGATGTACCTGGCCGTGTAGCGCTGGCCGTTCACTTCCACCGTGTGCGCATCCACCACCCGGCCCCGGCCCTCGATGAGCCGCACGCCGGATTCGTGCAGCAGCCGCCGGTACACCCCATCCAATCGCTCGAGTTCCCGGTCCTTGCCCGCCTGGAGTTTCTTCCAATCGAAGCCGGGCTCGGCGACGGACCAGCCATGGCCCACCGCGTCCTCGAACTCCGCGCGGAAATGAGCGCCATAGACGAGCAGCTTCTTGGGCACACAACCGCGGTGCACGCAGGTGCCGCCCACCGCCTGGTCCTCGCACAGCGCGACCCGGGCGCCGTACCCGCCCGCCCGGCGGCTCGCGGCCACGCCTCCCGAGCCCCCTCCAATGGTGAACAGGTCGAAGTCATATTCCGGCATGGGCTCTTCCTCGCGAGGGGTCGGGTTCAGCCTTCAAGACCACACGATGGGCATGCCCCCGGACGCGTGTCCTCCATGCAGAGGACGGGAGTGCCCACCCCTCCAGCAAGGAAGCGGCCTCACACGCCCGGGAGGCCAGGGCCCCTGACCTTGAGTGCCTGGGAACCCTTGCACGATAGGGCCTCGTCACCGAGGCCGTGCTCTCCGCGACCGGGACGTGAGGGTTCAGGGGTCGCGCCGCAGCGGCACCAGCGCGCGGATCCGCGCGTCGCGCAGGTAGAGCCCCGCCCACACCACCACGCCAATGATGATGGGGCTGGTGAACGGGTCCGAGATGCGCACGTGCGTCGCGACGGCCCCTCCGAGGTAGGCCGTGAGCAGCAGGGCACCCAACACGGCGGTGCGCGGCACCGCGTAGAGCACCACGCAGAGCAACTCGACGACGCCGATGGGGACCAGCGTGGACAGTGGGTAGCCCTGCTTCTCCTGCCAACCTTGGACCACCTGCGGATTCTGGGACAGCTTCATCACGGCGCTCATCAGGAACAAGGCCACGGACAGGCCCGACACGGCGCGTCCGATCCACAGCATGGTCTTGCTGGTGGTGGGAGCCGAGGAGGAGGGAGGAGACGACAGGGTGGAGGCTTCGGCGGGGGTGGACATCGGGGGGCTCCCAGCGGCGGAGAGAGACTTCTGGATGGGGTGAACCGAACGAATGCCCGGCTGAATAGCGACCGGACGGGGCGCGCGCAAGGAGACACGGAAGGTGAATTTCCACGCCGGAGCGTGCAACCAGCGTCCGAGGCCGTAGAGTGGACGGGGGATGGAAGCCAAACGCTACCTCGTGCCCGCGCGCGTCCACCGGGTCGAGCAGGAGTTGCAGAAGAGCCGCTTCCTCACCACGGCCGCTCCGGCGCCCACGGTGGAGGAGGCCCGGGCCTTCATCGCCCGCGTGCGCGAGGAATTCCCCGACGCCACCCACAACTGCTGGGCCTATGTCGCGGGTCCGCCCGGCTCCACCGCCCAGGTGGGCATGAGCGACGATGGCGAGCCTCACGGCACCGCCGGCCGGCCCATGCTCAATGCCCTGCTCCACGGCGGCGTGGGCGAGGTGGCCGTCGTCGTCACCCGCTATTTCGGAGGCACGCTGCTGGGCAAGGGCGGGCTCGTGCGCGCCTATACCGGGTGCGTGCAACAGGCACTCGAGAGCCTTCCCACCCTCGAGCGCGTGCCCAAGGCACGTCTGGCCATCGAAATCGAATACGCGAGCGTGGACGGGTTGCGCCGCATGCTCCCCGCCCACGAAGCGGAGCTGGTGTCCGAGGAGTACGCCGCCACCGTGGGCTACCAGCTCCTGCTACCCGTCTCGCGGCTGGAAGCCTTCCGCAAGGCGCTGCTCGACCTGACCCTAGGCGAGGTGCTCATCGAGGTGCTCGAGCCCCGTCAGTAGATGATGCAGTCGAACTTCTCGATGACGGCCCGGAGTTCTTCCGGGGTGGTCTCCATCCGCTTGGCTACCGAAGGAGCGTGATAGGTCAACGATTTGGTGGGAGCTGGTTGGGTGTGAAGCTCCTCCACGGTGACACGCCCAAATCGGCCCGGCCATCTGACGCTGCTCAACTCGGAGGCACGGCCGATGGGGTCCACGAAGGTGAAGCAGGGCCACTTGGGAAAGCGTAGGGTGGAGGGATCACACCCCATGATGCGGCAGCCATCCATCCAAGCCTCGGTGAAGTCGCAGTCCTCGATGGAACCGTGCTGATACCACGGCAGGCTGCTGTACTCAGGCCAGAGGCCGAAGTCGCACCCTGTCAGCCACCCCTTGAACCGGCAGCCCTTGAGGGACGCGGCCACCCAGCTCTGGAAATTCTTCAACTCCTGCTTCACCTCGAAGGTGCAGTCGCTGAAGCGGGGCTGCTTGAGGCTCAGGCGCCGAGCGGACACCTTCAGCACCAGGGTACAGTTTCTCAGCGTCAGCTTGGGACCGAGGATGTAGTTCGCCTTCTTGTCCGTCAGTTCCAACCGCTCGTTTTCGATTTCCTGGTCTTCGAAGACGACGTTACCGAGCGAATCCATCGCCGCCCCTTTCAAAAGGCGAGCATCCGGAAGAACTCGCCCGCCATGCGCCTGCCATGCCGCGCCAGATTCGACGCCGATCCGGAGAGAATCTCGTATCGGGTGCCCGTTGCCGGGTCAACCACGTCGATGCCCTTACTCAGGCTGAAGTCGTAGAGGTGCTCGAACTGCGCTTTCACCTTCGTTTGCACGTAGCGCCCCCGGGCCTCGCGCTCCAACAGCCGCGCCAGCCAATACTCGCCCTTGTCCAGAGCAGTTTTGATGGCCTCCTTCTCCGCGTCCGAGAGTCTATCGGGCCCCCACTCCTTGGAGGCCCTGGTGACGGCCTCCTGGAGCATGTCCCCCACCTTGTCCTGGGCGGGAATGTCCGCGGCCGATTTGCCGCGTGGCAGGTGCCAACGCTGCCCATCACTGAGTTCCACCTGCCGGTTGCCGCCCCGGTGGCGAATGACGGTTTCCGCGAAGCGGCCCCCAGGAGCCTTCGCCTTCCCACTACCCAGCCCCTTCTTGAACATCACCACGGCCATGGGGCCTTGCGGTGAGGTGGCCACCGTCTCCACCGCCGCGATGGCGTGGGCCAGCGCCCCCTCCGTCACGAGTGCCGTCTCTTCAGCC
The DNA here is from genome assembly GCF_002305875.1 of Cystobacter fuscus. NCBI lineage: Bacteria > Pseudomonadati > Myxococcota > Myxococcia > Myxococcales > Archangiaceae > Cystobacter > Cystobacter fuscus. The sequence goes on from NZ_CP022098.1 coordinate 12,121,960, forward strand.
TCCACCCGGCTCATGACAGCAGCGCCCCCCTGTGCCTTCCACTGTCTCCCCGCAAGGTTGAAGCCCGGAAGCGACTTCACCCGCGGCAGCACCTGCCCCAGCGTGTGCCCGCTCAGCGTGGCTACCGCCAGAATCATCGCCCGTGCCGCGTCCTCGCCCAGCACTCGGCCGAAGTCCTCTCCCGCCGCGCGCAGTTCCTCGAAGGTGCTGGCGTGGTGCGCCGTGTCGGCCAGACGAGCCCAGCCATCCATCAGCCCGTACACCGTCTCGAGGCCCAGGTAGCTCATGAGAAGGACGGTGAGGGTGGCGGCCAGTGCCTTGGTCGTCGGCTCGGGCACCACCCACATCATGCAGTAGAGGGCCACCGTCCAGACGACCATGGAGACGATCGCCCGCGCGTCGAGCAACTCTCGCCCCAGGGCCGCGCGCGTCTCATCAAACACGGTGCCAAAAGCCAGCGCCAGGGCCAAGGTGCGCCGGTCATCGGTGCGCAGCCAGGCGTCGTCGTCCAGCAGGCCCAGGCAGTCACCGCCCCCCTGGTGCTCACACCACCGGAGGTACTTCTCCTTGAGGGCTTGTTCAGCTTGGGGCGTGAGGACAACCAGGCCCTCCTGGCGCTCGGGAATGAAGGTGAAACCCTCGCCTCGGTACTGCTCCAGCTTCCAGACTCCCGTCGCCGCCACCCAGGGGGCGTCTGGTGACGGATCCAAGAGGCTGAGCAGTTCGTGTGCGGCCTGCCGTGGTGTCTTGTGCTTCAGCCGCACGTCCCGGGACAGGCGCAGGAAAGCCCGCTGGAACTCGGCCCTGGAAATGCGCACCGGCCGGGTGGAGACAGGGCCAGGCTCCAGGAAGTCCACGGCGTATACGGTAGCGGACTCGAGGCCGGGCTCCGCCTTGAGGGCCTCACCCACCTTGGGAGCCGGTGGGGGGACGCGATCCCGTGGAGTGCCCGTGGCGCAGGCGGATTGGAGAAAGAGGACAAAGAGGAACCAGCCGCACAGCAAGGGACGGAACTGAGCGGCAGGCAGGCGCGGACCAGCAGGTCGGGTGGACACGGCTCACCTTACACCGAGACCACCTGACCGCCTCGGATGCCCGTCCTCCCGTGCGAGCCTAACGGGCCGCGCGCGCGAGCCTCGCCACGCCCAGCACCGCGCCCCCCGCGAGCGCCGCGATGGCCGCCGTCGCCGAGAAGCGCTTCCAGCGCGGCGTGGCTGGCACCGGGCCATAGGGGCCCATCACCCGGGGCATCGGCTGGAAGAGATTGCCCTCGAGGCGCGCCACCGACTGCTCGCGCATCTGCATGCGCTTGCCCCAGCGGCCGAGGATGAAAGTCCCCAGGAAGGGCACAATCGTATCCATCACCAGGATGAGCCAGCCCTGGAGGAACACGGGCACGAGCGTCCTGCCCGGTGACCTCGCGGCCCGCACCACCGCCCGCGCCACCACGTCCACGTCATACGTGGGTGGCACCGGCTTGGGCGCCCGGCTGAACATCGTCGGCGCGTGCGCGAACATGTTCGACGACACCGAGGGCACCAGGATGTTGGACACCTGGATGTCCGTGTCCGACAGCTCCAGTTTCAGCGACTTGGCCCAGCCGAGCGTCGCGTGCTTGCTCGCCGAATACGTGGACAACAGCGGCGCCCCACCCTTGGACAGCATGGATTGGACGTTGAGGATGTGGCCGCTGCCCTGGTGCCGGAAGTGCGGCAACACCGCCCGCGCAAAGCGCATGAAGCCAAAGCAATTCACGTCGAATACCCGCGTGATGTGCTCCCACGGCAGCTCGTCGAAGAGGCCGTAGGACTGCACTCCCGCATCGTTCACCAACAGATCCACCCGCCCATAGTGCGCCACGCACTCGCGCACCACGTGCTCCACGTCCGATTGCACCGTCACGTCCCCGGGCACCGCGATGCACTCGCCCCCCTTCGCCTGGATGTCCTGGCACAGCCGCGCGAGCGCCTCCTCCGAGCGCGCCGTCACGCACAGCCGCACCCCCGCCTCCCCCAGCCGGACCGCCGCCTGCCACCCCACCCCGCTCGACGCCCCCGTCACGATGGCGACCTGGCCCCTCAATTCCTGGCGACCCATGCCCCCTCCTCCTGTCCGGCTCCGCGCCACGCGGACCCCCGTGCGCACAGGATGCGAACGCCCCTCTCCCAACGCACACACGCGCCTTTCCCCTGGCCGCCTGTCCGCTCGGGTGTCCCCACGCCAGACGACTCCAGACGTCCAGTGGTGAACGCATCGCGGTGGGATATTCCACCTGGACTCTCCAGGTTGGATGAAGCTGTCCGCCATGAGTTCGGTGCTCGACGCGATCGTGGTGGGCGCGGGACCCAATGGGCTCGCCGCCGCGGTGACCCTGGCCCGCGCGGGCCGCTCGGTGCGAGTCGTGGAGGCCGCCCCCACCCCCGGCGGCGGCGCCCGCTCGGCCGAGCTCACCCTGCCCGGCTACGTCCACGACGTCTGCTCCGCCGTCCACCCGCTCGCCGTGGCCTCGCCCTTCCTGCGCCAGCTCCCCCTCGCCGACCACGGCCTGGAGTGGGTCCACCCGGACGCGCCCCTCGCCCACCCCCTGGAGGATGGCAACGCCGCCGTGCTCGAGCGCTCCCTGGAGGCCACCGCGCGGGGACTCGGCCCCGACGCCAGGCGCTACGAGCGCTGGATGCGCCCCATGGTGCACGCCTTCGAGGACGTCATGGCCCAGCTCGGCGACCCCCTGCGCCTGCCCCGCCATCCGCTGCGGCTCGCCCGCTTCGGCCTGCGCGCCCTGCGCTCCGCCCATGCCCAGGCCCGGAGCGCCTTCCGCGGACCCCTCGCCCGCGCCCTCTTCGCCGGTGGCGCCGCGCACTCCTTCTCCGCCCTCGAGCGCCCCCTCACCTCCGCCTTCGGCATCCTCCTGCTCACCTCGGGCCACGCCGTGGGCTGGCCGTTCCCCCGAGGCGGCACCCAGAAGCTCGTGGACGCGCTCGTGTGCTACCTGCGCGCGCTCGGCGGCGAGGTGGTCACGGGCCAGCGCGTGACGAACGTGGACGAGCTGCCCCGCTCCCGCGCCGTGCTGCTCGACGTGACGCCCGCGCAGCTCGTGAAGCTCGCCGGCCACCGGCTGCCACCGCCCTACGTGGAGAAGCTGCGGCGCTTCCGCTACGGGCCCGGCGTGTTCAAGGTGGACTGGGCCCTCGCTGGCCCCATCCCCTGGCGCGCCGTCGGGTGCTCCCGCGCGGGCACCGTGCACGTGGGCGGCAGCCTGGAGGAGATCTCCGCGAGCGAGGCCGCCGTCGCCCGGGGTCAGGTGCCCGAGCGCCCCTTCGTGCTCGTGGCCCAGCACACCCCCTTCGACGACAGCCGCGCCCCCAAGGGCCGACACACCGGGTGGGCGTACTGCCACGTGCCCAACGGCTGCACCGAGGACATGACCGCCCGCATCGAGGCGCAAATGGAGCGCTTCGCCCCGGGCTTCGGCGACCTCGTGCTCGCCCGGCACACGCGCTCGCCCGCGCAATACGAGGCGTACAACGCCAACTGCATCGGCGGGGACATCTCCGGTGGCGCCATGGAGGGCCTGCAACTGCTCGCCCGACCCGTGGCGAGCCTCGTGCCCTACGCCACGCCGGATCCGCGCATCTATCTGTGCTCGTCCTCCACGCCCCCCGGGGCCGGAGTACATGGGCTGTGCGGGTTCCTCGCCGCGCGCGCCCTGCTCGCCAGCGAGGTGTGGCGCAAGGGGTAGAGAAGTACGTGCGAGTACTCGGAGGTCTGTGTTCGCATCCCCAGCAGGCGGGCGAGCTTCCACCCCACGCTCCCCGGGAGATGGAGCAAGCGTGCCGCCGTGCACAACTTCTCCGCCATTCGTCTCATGACCCGCCTCCACCGCGCCGTCCCAGTCCTCGAATGAGCCACACGCCCCCTCAAGGCACCCTGGTCGTCCCGCCCCACCCGGGGCTCCAGCTCGTCCAGGGCCCTCTCCAGCCCATCGTTCCCACCGCCCTCCCGCCCGAGGGCGCCTCCGAGCCGTGCCCCCAGTTGCTGCCCGGTCACCAGGTGGAGCTGGTGTGCAACGGCCACATCTTCCAGGTCATCGAGCGGGAGATCGCACGGGCCCGCTCGAGCATCCACCTGTGCATCTACATCTGGCGCCCGGGGAAGGTATCGGATCGCCTCGTGGCGGCCCTCGAGGAGCGGGCGCGCGCGGGTGTCGCCTGCCGGTTGCTCGTGGACGCCGTGGGCAGCCGGGGCGGCTTCGAGAAGCACGTGCGCCCTCGCCTGGAGCGCGCCGGGTGCGAGGTTCGCCGCTTCCACCCTCCCCGCCTCCGCCGCTTCTGGCGGCTGCTCCTGCGCAACCACCGCAAGCTGCTCGTCATCGACGGACGCGTGGGGCTCACCGGCGGCTGGTGCATCTCGGACGAGTGGGACGGCCACGGCCAGCGCGAGCACGAGTGGCGTGACACCAACGTGCGTGTGCTCGGCCCCGCCGCCCTCGCGCAGATGCAGGCCACCTTCTCCGAGGACTGGCAGCACTCCGGCGGCGAGCCGCTCCCTCCCGACTCCTTCCCCTCCCTCGCCCCCGAGGGCCCCGCCCGCGCCGCCTTCATCCAGAGCCGCGCCCGCCCCGGCGCCGAGCCCGCCGAGCAGATGCTGGAAGCGGTCTTCAGCTCCGCCCGGCGCCGGCTGTGGATCTCCAGCGGCTACTTCGCCATCAACGACGCCTTCACCCGCCTGCTCATCCGCCAGCGCCATGCCGGCGTGGACGTGCGCGTGCTCGTGCCGGGTCCCATCAACGACGTCCCCGTGGCGCGCGCCATGCAGCGCTCCACCTACCGCTCCCTGCTCAAGCACGGCGTACGCATCTGGGAGTACCAGCCCTCGATGATGCACGCCAAGACGGCCGTGGTGGACGAGGACCAGTGCATCGTCGGCTCCACCAACCTGGATCCCTTCTCCCTCAACGTGCTGCAGGAGGGCTCGCTCGTGGTGAAGGACCCCGCCCTCACCACCGCGCTCGCGCGGGCCTTCCTCGAGGATCTCGACGTCTCGCGCGAGGTGCACACGACGCCCTGGTACTACCTCCTGATCTCCGGCATGCGCCGCGTCCTGTGGTGGATATTCGACCGGTTCGATTGACGTCCACTCCCGGACAGCCACCTGGCGGGCAGGCGGATGTCGTCCCGGGGACCCATCGCCACCGTTCCCCGGCATGCCCATGGTTGCGCCGCAGCCCTGTCCATCCGAGAGGCGAACCGTGGGACTCTTCAACCTGCTGTCGCGCTGGCCCCTCTTGCGTCAAATCCAGCGCAAGGACGCGCTCGGCCTGGGCGAGTCGGCCATGAGCGAGCGCAGCCGCCAGTTGGAGCCGCGCACCGTCCGGGCCGACAAGGTCGTTCCCTCCGTGTGCCCCTACTGCGCCGTGGGCTGCGGCCAGAAGGTCTACGTGAAGGACGGGAAGATCCTCGACATCGAGGGGGACGAGGCCTCCCCCATCTCGCGCGGCCGGCTGTGTCCCAAGGGCAGCGCCAGCTTCCAGCTCGTCACGGGCAACCACCGCGTCCTCGACGTGCTCTACCGGCGCCCAGGCGCCATGCAGTGGGAGAAGCTTCCCCTGCACAAGGCCATGGACATGCTCGCCGAGCGCGTGAAGAAGGCACGCGACACCACGTGGCAGGCGAAGACGGAGTCGGGCGACATCGTCAATCGCACCCTGGGCATCGCGCACCTGGGCGGCGCCACGCTCGACAACGAGGAGAACTACCTCATCAAGAAGCTCTTCACCGCGGGGCTCGGCATCGTCCAGGTGGAGAACCAGGCTCGAATATGACACTCCTCCACGGTGCCCGGTCTGGGCATCACGCTAGGACGCGGCGGAGCCACCGGATTCCAGCAGGATCTGGCCCACTCGGATTGCATCCTCATCCAGGGGAGCAACATGGCCGAGTGCCATCCGGTGGGCTTCCAGTGGGTGATGGAGGCGCGTGAGCGCGGCGCCACCGTCATCCACGTGGATCCGCGCTTCTCGCGCACCAGCGCCATGGCCGACGTGTTCGTCCCCCTGCGCGCGGGCACGGACATCGCGTTCCTCGGCGGCATCATCCACTACATCCTGGAGAACGAGCGCTACTTCCACGACTACGTGGTGCACTACACCAACGCGCCCGCAATCCTGCGCGAGGACTTCCGGGACACCGAGGACCTGGACGGGCTCTTCAGCGGGTATGACCCGGAGACGGGCAAGTACTCGCCCCACACCTGGCAGTACGAGGGGCTGGACGGGGTGGTGCCCGCCGCGGGTCACAAGGAGATCTTCGCCGAGCCCGGTGCCGGCGGTCACGGCAAGGTGCAAGGCAAGCACATCACCGAGGTGTCCCGGGACAAGACGCTCCAGCACCCGCGCTGCGTCTTCCAGGTGCTCAAGCGCCACTACGCGCGCTACACGCCGGCCGTTGTCTCGCGCATCTGCGGCGTGCCCGAGGAGCTGTTCCTCAAGGTGGCCAGGACGCTGTGCGACAACTCGGGGCGCGAGCGCACGAGCGCCATCTGCTACGCGGTGGGCTGGACGCAGCACTCGGTGGGCGTGCAGAACATCCGCGCCGCGGGCATCATCCAATTGCTCCTGGGCAACATCGGCCGGCCCGGTGGCGGCATCATGGCCCTGCGCGGCCACGCCTCCATCCAGGGCTCCAGCGACATCCCCACGCTCTACAACCTGCTGCCCGGCTACATCCCCATGCCGCACGCGCCGGACGCGCAGCGCTTCGACCAGTACCTCCACAACAACGTGTCGGCCAGCGGCTGGTGGAGCGAGTTCCCCAAGTACGTCGTCTCGCTGCTCAAGGCGTACTACGGCGACGCCGCGACGAAGAAGAACGACTGGTGCTTCCACTGGCTGCCCAAGCTCACCGGGGACCACTCGCACATGACGACCGTGGCCGACATGGCCGACGGCAAGCTCAAGGGCTACTTCGTCATGGGGCAGAACCCCGTGGTGGGCTCGATGAACGGCGCGCTGCACCGCAAGGCGCTGCACAAGCTCGAGTGGCTGGTGGTGAGCGACCTCACCCTCATCGAGACGGCCGAGTTCTGGCGCACCGCCCCGGAAGTCCTCCGCGGCGACGTGAGGCCCCAGGACATCCAGACCGAGGTCTTCTTCTTCCCGAGCGCCGCGCACACGGAGAAGTCCGGCTCGTTCACCAACACCCAGCGCCTGTTGCAGTGGCACTCGCAGGCGGTGGAGCCACCGGGCGAGGCCCGGAGCGATCTGCAGTTCATCTTCGAGCTGGGGCGCCGGCTCAAGGCGCTCTACGCGGACTCCACCGAGGAGAAGGATCGGCCCATCCAGGCGCTCACCTGGGACTACCCCACCCACGGCCCGCTCGACGAGCCGGACGCCGAGGCCGTGCTCAGGGAGATCAACGGCTACACGGTGAAGGACGGCGTGCCCGTGCCGGGCTTCACGAAGCTCGAGGCGGACGGCAGCACGGCGTGTGGCTGTTGGATCTACTCGGGTGCTTACGCGAACGGGGTGAACCAGCCCGCGCGGCGCAAGCCGGGCCAGGAGCAGACGTGGGTGGCGCCCGAGTGGGGCTGGGCGTGGCCGGCCAACCGGCGGATGCTCTACAACCGCGCCTCGGCGGATCCCGAGGGCCGCCCGTGGAGCGAGCGCAAGAAGTACGTCTGGTGGGACGAGGGCCAGCGCCGGTGGACGGGCGAGGACGTGCCCGACTTCATCGTGGACCGGGAGCCCTCGTACCGGGCGAGCAAGGGAGACCAGGGGCTGGACACGCTCTCCGGGGATGATCCCTTCCTGCTGCAGGCGGATGGCAAGGGGTGGCTGTTCGCGCCGAGCGGCATGGTGGACGGCCCGCTGCCCACGCACTACGAGCCCCTGGAGTCCTCGGTGCACAACGCCCTCTACGGGCAGCAGTGCAACCCGGCGCGCTACGACTGGCGGCGCCGCGACAACCCCATGGCGCGGGCGTGGGAGGATCCGCGCTACCCGTACATGCTCACCACGTACCGGCTCACCGAGCACCACACGGCGGGCGGCATGTCGCGCTGGCTGCCGTGGCTGAGCGAGCTGCAGCCGGAGATGTTCGTGGAGGTGTCGCCGGAGCTGGCGGCGCGGGCGGAGCTGGAGAACGGCGGCTGGTGCACGGTGTCCACGGCACGGGGCCAGGTGGAGTGCCGGGTGCTGGTGACCGAGCGCCTGCGTCCGCTGCGGGTGGACGGCAAGCTCGTGCACCAGGTGGGCATGCCGTACCACTGGGGCTACTCGGGGCGGGTGAAGGGCGAGAGCACCAATGATCTGACGGCCTTCTCGGCGGACCCGAACGTCTCCATCCAGGAGTCCAAGGTGCTCGCGTGCAACGTGCTGCCGGGGCGGCGCGGGCAGGGAAGGCTCGCGGCGATGGGCTGGGAGCCGCCACCCCTGCCTCCAGGCGTGGTGGAAGTGCCACGGGACAATGAAGGCGTGGGTCCGCCCTCGCCCCAACCCGAGCAGGACCCGAGGGAGTAGCACCGCATGGGACACAAGGGCTTCTTCACCGACACGACCCTCTGCATCGGCTGCAAGGCGTGCGAGGTGGCCTGCAAGCAGTGGAACCAGTTGCCCGAGGACGGCCTGGAGTTGACGGGCATGTCCTACGACAACACGGGGCACCTGGGCGCCTCCACCTGGCGGCACGTGGCGTTCGTCGAGCGGCCCGTGCCCCTGCCCGGGCAGACGGTGGGGCTGCTCGACTTCTCGTGGTTGATGAGCTCGGACGTGTGCAAGCACTGCCAGCGCGCGGGGTGCCTGGAGGCGTGTCCCACGGGCGCCATCATCCGCACCGAGTTCGACACCGTGTACGTGCAGCCGGACGTGTGCAACGGCTGCGGCTACTGCGTGACGGCATGTCCCTTTGGCGTCATCGACCGGCGCGAGGACGACGGGCGCGCGTGGAAGTGCACGCTCTGCTACGACCGGCTGGGCGAGGGCATGACGCCCGCGTGCGCCAAGGCGTGCCCCACCGCGTCCATCCAGTACGGCGACGTGGACGAGCTGCGCGAGCGCGCCCGGCGCCGGGTGGAGCAATTGCACGAGCGGGGCCTGGGCCAGGCGTACCTGTATGGCGCGGAGCCGGAGAACCAGCCGGGCACGGGGGGGCTCAACGCCTTCTTCCTGCTCGTGGACAAGCCCGAGGTCTACAACCTGCCGCCCGATCCCGTGGTGCCGACGATGAAGGGCAAGGAGTCCTGGGCGATGGCGGGCTGGGGTGCGCTGGGCATGGCGGCGCTGGCGCTCGGGGCGGTGCTGCTCGGAAGGGGGAAGCACGCGTGAGCAAGGGCATCCGGCCAGAGGAGCTGGACAAGCGCGGGGATGGGCGCGACATCGACACGAGCCGGGGCGAGCTGTCCGGCGAGGGCGCCTGGCAGCGGGTGAAACAGTTGGACGAGGCCAACCCCGCGCGCGAGGTGATGCACACGCGGCCCACCCGATCCGACGTCACCTCGGCGACGCCGAGCTACTACGGGCAGCCCGTGCTCAAGGAGCCGGTGTGGATCTGGACCATTCCGCTCTACTTCCACGTGGGCGGCACGGCGGGCGCGGCGAGCCTCCTGGGCGCGACGGCGGAGGTGCTCGGCGGCGAGCGTCTGCGGCCGCTGGGGGTGCGGTGCCGGTGGATCGGCGCGGTGGGCGACAGCGTGAGCGCGGGACTGCTCATCCATGACCTGGGCCGGCCCGAGCGCTTCCTCCACATGCTGCGCGTCTTCCGTCCCACCTCGCCCATGAACCTGGGCACGTGGATCCTCTCGGGCTCGGGTGCGATGAACGGCGCGGCCGCGGTGCTCTCGGGCCAGAAAGGCTGGCTCGGGCGCGCGGGAGACGGCGCGGCCCTGATCGGGGGCCTCCTGGGCATGCCACTCGCGGGGTACACGGCGGTGCTCATCACCAACACGTCGGTGGCCCTGTGGCAGTCCGTCCACAAGAGCCTGCCCCTCTTGTTCATGGCCGCGTCGGTGGCGGGCGCGGGCAGCCTGCTCCAACTGCTGCCCCACGCGCCCGAGGAGGAGCGAGTCCTCCACCTGTTCGGCATGGGGGGAAAGGTGGCCGCGCTCGCCGCGGGGCTCGCCACCCACCGCGACGCCTCGCGCGTGGAGGCCGTGGGCAGACCGCTGCGCCGGGGCTGGACGGGGGCGATGTGGGTGGCGGCCCACGTCTGCACCGCGGCCTCGCTCGCGCTGGACGTGTGGCCAGAGCGGCGACGTCCGGCGACGAAGGTGGCCGCGGCGGTGCTGGGCACGGCGGGGGCGCTGCTCACGCGCTTCGCCCTGTTCCACGCGGGCAAGACGTCGTCGAGAGATCCCCAGGCCACCTTCCAGGGACAGCGCCAGGGCCTGGGCGCCGCCGAGGTGACGGGACACTCCCACGCCTCGGACGGCAGGCCGCTGAAGTTCCCCCTGCCCGTGCTGCGCGACGCACCCACCTCGACGTGATCCGGATGTGGGGCCGCGAACAGCGCCCTGCCTTCCAGGGCCATCACTGTCCACCAATCCACAGATGTCGGGCTAACCAGTGAACCCCGGTGGTCCGAGGCCGCGTGCCTGCGCAGCAGGAGCGTAGGATGATGATCGCGTCATCTCAGAAAACCCACGCCCACGCAGGGGGGAATGTACCGGGGGGGTACGTTCCGCCGGCCCCTTCACGTCCGCCCCGACGGCCGACCGGTCCATGTCCAGCCAAGCTGCTTCAGACAGCAGTGATTGCCCCGCCGCGCCCACCAAGGGGCCGCAGGGCTCCGGGACGGATCCTCTCCTGGGAACGTGTCTGGGCAGCTTCCGGCTCACCCGCAAGCTGGATCAGGGCGGCATGGGCACCGTGTACCTGGGCGAGCACGTGGACATTGGCAGCCGCGTGGCCATCAAGGTGCTCCACCCCCGGTTGAGCGCCTCGTGCCAGGTGATGCGCCGCTTCCGCATGGAGGCGCGCGCGGTGAACCTCATCGGCCACGAGAACATCGTCAGCATCATCGACATCAACCCGGCGCCGCCAAGGCCCTACCTCGTCATGGAGTACCTGGAGGGCGAGCCCCTGTCGGCGCTGCTCGCCCGGGGTCCGGTGCGCCCCGAGGTGGCCGTGGCCCTGCTCACCCAGGTGTGCGACGCGCTGGAGGCCACGCACGCCCAGGGCATCGTCCACCGGGATCTCAAACCGGAGAACCTCTTCCTCGTGCAGCGCGGCCAGGGCCCCGCCTTCGTCAAGGTGCTCGACTTCGGCATCGCCAAGCTGATGGACGCCGAGGATCGCAACACCGACACCGCCGAGGGCGCCATCGTCGGTTCGGCGGACTACATGGCGCCGGAGCAGTCGCGCGGTGAGCGGTTGGATGGCCGCGCGGACCTCTATGCGCTGGGCGTCATCGCCTACCAGTTGCTCACCGGGCGGCGGCCCTTCGTGGAGAAGTCGCTCACCGCGCTGCTGCTCGCGCACCAGACCAAGCAGCCCATCGCCCCGCACGTGCTGCGCTCCGGGGTGCCCTCGGCGCTCTCCAGCGTCATCCTCCGGACGCTCGCCAAGGATCCCGAGGAGCGCTACCAGAATGCCGCCGCGCTGCGAGGCGCGCTCCAGGTGGCGCTCGAGCAGGGCCACGCGCGGCCCACCACCCGCGCCACGCCCACCACCCTGTCCACCTTCGTGCCCAATCCCGCGTTGGATCTGCCCGTGCGGGTGACGACGCCGGGCCCCGGCGCCACGAGCGAGACGCTGCGCTGCACGGAGCTCACGCGCGCGGGCATGTTCCTGTGCACCCAGCGCCTCCCCTCCCTGCTGTCGCGGCTGACGGTGTCCCTCGAGCACCCCGAGGGCGAGCTGAGCTGTGAGTGCGAGGTGGTGCGGCACGTGCTGCCCGACGAGGCGCTCGCCTGGGGCATGGAGCCGGGCTTCGGCGTGCAGCTCGTGGAGCCCTCCATCTCCTTCAAGGCCGCGGTGGCGCACCTGATGCTCGGCCAGCCGCTGGACACGCTGCGCCCCCCCATTGATCCGGCCGTGGAGGCCGAGGTGGAGCAGATACTCGCCCCGTACCACGTGCGCGGCATCGAGGATCTCTACGCCGTGCTCGCGCTGGCGACGGACAAGAGCTGCGAGGAGCTGCGGCTGCGCGCGCGCCGAGCCGGACAGGCCCTGGAGCGGCTGTGCGAGCGGCCCATCTCCCCGGCGCTGCGCGCCCGCGTCCACGTGGTGCTCGATCGCGTGCGCAAGGCGGCCGACACGCTCGGCCACCCGCGGCGCCGCGCCCTCTACGACGCCGAGCGCGGCAACTTCGCCGGCGTGGTGCGCTGTCTGTCCGAGGGACTCACCGTGAGCCAGTTGGAGGAGCTGCGCCATGACTTCCTCGCCCGGCATCCGCACAGTCAGGCCTCGTTGAAGGCCCACCTGGCCCGGGCGCGCACCCACCACCAGGCCGGCATGCTCGCGCTCGCGCGGGAGGACTACGAGCGCGCCCTGCTGTTGGATCCCCTCTCCCTGGACCTGCACCGGCAGTACCACGCCGTCTGCCGCGCGCTGGAGCGCGAGGCGCCCGTCCCCCCGCGGAACAAGGCCTCGGGCGCCTAGGGACCGCTCCCCTCCCGGAGGGCGCCGTGCTAACTCCCGGGGCCTTCCTCCGGAGGCCCCCACCATGCCGCCCCCGTTTCCTCCCCTCGACATCCCCGCCCCGGTGCGGCGCGTGGCCACCCACGCCGTGGCCGCGGGCCTCACCCCCCTCGTCCCCGTGCCCTTCGTGGATGACTACGCGCTGCGCCGCGTGCGCGAGGACATGGTGCGCTCGCTGCTCGCCGAGCGGGGCCTCTCCGCGCCCCGGCCCACCCTGCGCGTGCTCGCCGGCCTCCACCCGCGCGAGGGCAGCCGCCTGCAACAACTCGCGGGCAAGGCGGCGCTGCTGTCGCTGCGGCTCGCCTGGCGCAAGAGCTACCGGCGCCTCATCACCGCCCTGTGGCTCAAGGACTGCGTGGACATGGCCTCGCTCTGCCTGCACCACGGCTATCTCCTGCAATACGCGCTCGAGCGGGGAGACCTGCCCGCGCACGCCCTCGCCACCCCGGACACCGCGCGCCGCGTGCAGGCCGCCATCCACGCCGCCTGCGCCGAGCTGGACGCGCGCCCCATCAACCAGGCCCTGCGCCGGCTGTGGGCCGGCAGCCGGCTGGTGAACGAGGCCCTTTCCGAGGCCCTCGCCCACTTCCAGGGCGCACCCCTGCGCCCCCACCTCGACGACTCCGGCGAGGAGACTTCACTCGCCGAGCGGCTCGCCGCCGTGCTGTGGGAAGAACGTGGCTATTTCCTGACTCTGGAATCGCTTTACACGAAACACCTGAACTCCCCGTGAGCGTTTCCGGGGACCGATAAACTTGCGCTCACCACGCTCCGTCGAAAATCATTCACTTCGCGCCGGTCATCCACATCGCGCGAGTCGTCCCACCAGCCCCCCCGGCGGCAGTGCCCATCGTTGATCTGGCGAGGTAGCTCATGGCCAACCTGATTGATGCCGTGCGTCTGGGAGACGCGGGCGTGGTCCGAGCGCTGTTCGAGCGGGATCCCCAATCCCTGCACCGGGGAGACGCGCGGGGGATGACGCCACTGATGTGGGCCGCCTGGCATGGCACGGTGGAGCTGGTGAGCTGGCTGCTCGCGCACGGCGCGCAGGCGGCGGTGAAGGACATCCGGGGCGCCACGGCGCTGATGCTCGCGGCCGAGCGGGGCCACCTGGAGGCGGTGCGCGAGCTGATCCCCCGGGCGGACGTGGACGAGCGGGGCGAGGCGCTGCGGCACGCGGTGGGCGCCGGGCAGCACGAGGTGACGGCCTGGCTGTTGGACGAGGCGGGAGCGCCGCTCGAGTACGGCGGAGCGGAGGGCAAGACGCCCCTGACGTGCGCCGTGCTCGGAGGCCACTCGGCCCTGGCGGACGAGCTGCTGCGGCGGGGGGCGGACGTGGCGGCGCCCAGCTCCCACTTCCTCGCCCTGGAGAACCTCCAGGACTCCGGCTGGCAACCCCTGCACTACGCCGCGGACCGCCGGCACGCGCTGCTCGTGCAACAACTGCTCGACGCGGGCGCCGCGGTGGACGCCGCGACGACCCTGGGCACCACCCCGCTGATGCTGGCCGTGCTCCAGGGGGACGAGGACACCGTGCGGCTGCTGTTGCGCGCGGGCGCGGAGCCACTGCGCGAGGACCTGGGCCGCGCCAGCGCGCTGTCGCTGTCGCGGCGGCAGGGCAAACCCCACATCACCCGGCTGCTCGAGCGCCGGGCCGAGGAAGCCCCCCTCACGCGCGTGCTGCACCGCGTGCGGGGCGTGGGCGGGCGCGCCACCTGAGCGGCGCCCCCCGCGTCAGTGCAGCAGTCCTCCGCCGGAGTCCTCCCCCTCGTCCGGCGTCTCGCGCACGCGCGCCATGGCCGTCCGGAAGCGCTCCAGGGAGCGGCGCAGCCGCGAGTCCATCTGCACCGAGGGACTGTCCGAGCGCGCCAGGCACAGCGTCACCGTCCGGCCCGCCAGGGGCGGCTCGCCCGGCTCCAGCACCGCGTCCCGGGTGCCGCCGAACACCAGCCAGTCCAGCCGCCACAGCGCGTCGAGCCGCTGACCGAAGTACTCCTCCATCTCCACGCGCAGCGGCTCGGGCAGCCCCGTCACGTCGCAGAACTCCGCGCAGTCGCGCAGGAAGCCCTCCACCACCGAGCCCTCCTCCGCCTGCTCGGGCTCCTCGTGCGAGAAGCTGCACGCCAGCGCCCCGTCCAGCAACCGGGCGAGTTGCTCCCCACAGGTCACCAGGCTCAATCGGGTGCCCTGCTCCAGCACTCCCTCGTCCTGACGCAGGAACGTCTCCCCCGCGAGCGTGTCGAGTCTCATCCTGGCCACGTACCCCTCCAAAACCCCGAACCCCGCACCCTACCGGCACCCCGTCCTGGCGGTCACCTTTTCCCCACCCACCCCCGCCCTACGCGTCTTCAGCGTCGACCCCGCCAGCGTACAGCAGCCCCCTGACATGACCCGGAGCCCTCCCGCCGGTACCTGTCCTCCAGTACATGTCCTGGAGGAAGACACCCCCACCGTCCTGTTTCAGGACAGTCACGTGGAAGACACCAACCCCTGGTTTTTCTTATGGCTCCCACGAGTCAGTAGCGAAGAGGCGACAAAAGGGCCGCCGGGGAAAGTGGAGCATCCATGCTCCACATCCTGGAGGTAACGCGACGCGTCGTCCTGGCATTCGTGACGCATCAGGTCTGGCGTGGAAGTTGCTCAACATGCGAGGGCTGGGGGACGACTGGATGGTTTCAGCGCTTCCCGACGGCGAGTTCCCCGGCGAGCCAGACCAACGCAGCGTCCTTACCCCCCCTGCCTCCGTCCCCGGACCGGATGACCTCCGGCCCGGGGAACCCCAAGGAACCTTCTTCCATGAAGCAACTGCCTGCCCTCGTGCTGGCGCTGTGCGCGTTTGGCCTTGCCCCCGAGGCCCATGCCGGAGCGGCGAAGACGACGTATCCCGTGGTGTTCGCCCATGGCATGGGCGGTTTCGACGACATCCTCGGCTACGACTACTGGGGGGATGACTACGGCATGTTCGTGGGCACCACGTGCAAGAGCGCGTGGACGTGCAACGAGGACATCGACGACAACCAGCAGACGTTCGTGGGCCAGGTGCAGCCCATGCAGTCCTCCGAGGTGCGGGGCCTGGATCTGGCCAACGACATCGAGGGCTACATGGCGAGCGTGGGCGCCACGCGCGTGAACATCGTGGGCCACTCGCAGGGAGGCCTGGACGCGCGCAAGGCGGCCAAGGTGCTCCAGCAGCGCAAGGGCTACACGGTGGTGTCCGTGCTGGTGAGCGTGTCCTCGCCCCACCGCGGCTCGCCCGTGGCCAAGTACATCCTCGACCTCAAGCCCGGCGTCGTCAGCGTCATCAACGCCCTGGCCACGTATTACGGAGACGTCATCTACGGGCCGGGCAACGACGGCTACGCGGCCGCCAAGCAGCTCGTCTACAACGACTACAGCGCGAGCGACGGCATCACCACCGGCGCCAAGGCCTTCAACGTCAACAACCCCATCGACGCGAAGTACGCCTCGCGCTACGCCTCGTTCGTCACCTCGCAGCGGGGCGCGAGCGTGAACCCCGCGCTCTACCTGATCAAGGAATTCCTCTACGACATCGACGGCAACGGCTATTGCGTCGACGACTGCGACAACGACGGCGCGGGCGGCAAGGGCAACGGCAACGCCGGTGACGAGGACGATGACGGGCTCGTGGGCATCAACTCGCAGCAGATGGGCTACCGGCTCAAGTACACCGAGAGCCTCTTCGGCTTCGACTCCGTCACCAACGACACCAACGTCGCCTACCTGGGGGACCTCAACGCGCCCACCTCCGCGCAGATGACCTCCTCCTCGGGCCTCATCAACCAGGACCACATGGACGTGATCGGCGTGGGGCCGGATACCTTCGACGAGCCCGAGTTCTACGCCGCGATCTTCCAGTACATCGGCAGCTACGACTGACCCGCCGTGCCTCTCCGGACGGCTCCCCCGTCGCGCGGGAGGGGCCTCCGGGAGTAGCCTTCCGTTTCATGAACCGCCGCAAGGCCCCCCTGCTGATGGCCCTGGCCCTGCTCCTCGCGGGCACCGCCGTCCTCCTCACCCGGCCGCTGCCGGAGTCCGGCGCTCCCCCAGGAGCGTCCCCGGCGCGGCGGGAAGCCACCTCCCCCACCGGCGCGACTCCGGGCATCCCCCGCGCCCTCGCCCGTCCGCCGGGCACGCCCCCCGAGACTCCCGACGCCGCGCGCTCCGAGGAGGAGCTCATCGCCGCCCTGCGCGCGCGCTACGGCGGGCGCCTGCACGAGCCCCACACCCAGATGCGCCTGCTGGAGCAGCTCATGCGCCACTTCCAGCAGCTCAACCCCATGGGGTGGGAGGCCCAGCTGCTGGCGCTCGTGCGGCGGGCCTTCCCGGAACAGGCCGACCTGCTCGCCCAGCGGCTGCGCCAGCGCGTGGAGTACGGGCGGTGGATGGAGGAGCACCAGAAGGAGCTGCTCGGCCTGCCCGAGGCCGAGCGCCGGGCGGCGGTGTGGGCGGAGCGCGAGCGGCTGTTCGGAAAGGACGTGGCGGAGCGGTTGTGGGCGGGGGAGCTGCGCTCCGCGGCCGTGTCCGACGCGCTCGGGGCCATCGACGCCCTGCCCCAGGCGAACGTGGGTGAGCGGCTCGAGCGCTACCAGAAGAGCCTCGCCCAGACGTATGGCGCGGAGTCCACCGAGTACGTGCGCGAGCACCAGCAGGAGCTGATGAACCGCTTCCTCGACCTGGGCTCGGTGCAGCGAGAGCTCTCGGCGATGTCGCCCGAGGAGCGCGCCCGGAGCCTGCGCGAGGTGCGCCGGGGCATGGGCCTGGACGAGGCGGCGCTCGAGCGGTGGAAGGAGCTGGACCTGCGGCGCGACACGCGCTGGGAGCTGGGAGAGCGCTACATGGCCGAGCGCGCCGCCCTCACCCAGCAGGCCTCGGGCCCCGAGCTGGACGCGCGGCTCGCCGCGCTGCGCGCGCGCTACTTCCCGGACGAGGCGGAGACGCTTGCCGAGGAGGAGGCCAGCGGCTTCTTCCGCTTCGGCCAGCCCCGGCAGTGGGGCCGCAACTGACGGGCCCCCCTTCTCGAGCCATCCCTCGGGCCCTCAGTGCCGCACGGCGGCGGCGACGGCGTCGGCGAGCCGGGTGGTGGGACGGCCGATGAGCCGGCCGAGCTGCCCGGAGGCGTCGTTCAGCTCGCCCCGGCCCGCCCCCTGGTCCGAGTCCACGAGGATCCCCGCGAAGGCGCCCGGCACCCCCGCCTGCTCCAGCACGCCCTGGTGCTGCGCGGGCGGCAGGTTCTTGAAGACGATGCTCCGGCCCGACTGACGGGACACCTCGGCGGCCAGCTCGGACAGGGTGAAGGCGGTGTCGCCCGCGAGCTCGTAGACGCGGTTGTCGTGGCCGGTACCGGTGAGCACCTCCACCGCCGCGGCGGCGTAGTCCGCCCGGCTCGCGGCGGCGACCCGGCCCTCGCCCGAGCTGCCCACGAGCGCGCCGTGCGCCAACGCCGGCGCGAGGTTCTCGGTGTAGTTCTCGAGGTACCAGCCGTTGCGCAGGAAGACGAAGGGGAGGCCGGAGTCACGGATGAGCTGCTCGGTGGCCTTGTGCTCGGCGGCGAGCGCCAGGCCCGAGCTGTCCGCGCGCAGGATGCTGGTGTAGACGAGCAGGCGGACTCCGGCCTTCCGGGCGGCCTCCACCACGGCGCGGTGCTGGGCGATGCGCTGGCCCACCTCGCTGGAGGAGATGAGCAGCACCCGCGTCGCGCCCGCGAAGGCGGCGGCGAGCGTCTCGGGCCGGCCGTAGTCGGCCGGGCGCACCTGCACACCCTTCGCGGCGAGGTCCGCCGCCTTCTGGGGATCGCGCACCGCCGCGATGATCTGCCCCGCGGGGACCTTCTTCAGCAGCCCTTCGATGACGTGACGGCCCAGCTTTCCAGTGGCTCCGGTGACGAGAAACATGGGGACTCCCTTTGCGTCGCGGGTGTGCCGCGTTCGAGTTGCACTTACCCTAACGCCGTCACTTACCTTGCGTAAGTACCCACCTTTGAGTAAGGTACTAACATGGCGGAAAGAAAGCAGCCGGGACGGTTGGCCACGAAGGTGGCGAAGGCGGCGCGCGAGGCGAGGGAGCAGGGAAACGTGCTCGCGCCCATGTGCCCCTCTCGCGGGGTGCTGGAGCACGTGACGAGCCGCTGGGGCGTGCTGGTGCTCGTGTGCCTGCTGGAGGACACGCACCGCTTCAGCGAGCTGCGGCGCAAGGTGGGGGGCGTGAGCGAGAAGATGCTCGCCCAGACGCTGCACGCGCTCGAGCAGGATGGCTTCGTGCTGCGCGAGGCCTACGCGGTGATTCCCCCGCGCGTGGACTACAGCCTCACGCCCCTGGGCCGCGAGGTGGCCGAGCGCGTGGAGTCCCTCGTGGATTGGATCGAGGACAACCTCGGGCGGGTGCTCGAGGCGCGCGGCAGGTACGCGGCCGACGACCGAGCCTCCTGAGTCCCCGCGCGGGGCCTAGCGCGCGGTGTAGCCGCCGTCCACGACGAGCTCGGTGCCGGTGACGTAGCGCGAGGCGTCCGAGGCCAGGTAGAGGATGGCCTCGGCGATCTCCTCGGGCTCGGCCATGCGGCCCAGGGGGGCGGAGGCATCCAACTGCTTCCACGCCTCGGCCTCGCTGCCCACCTGATCGACGAAGCCCTTCCACCAGTCGGCGTTCTGCCAGATGGGCGTGCGCACCCCGCCCGGGAAGACGGTGTTGACGCGGATGCGGTCGGCCGCGCACTCCATCGCCACCGCCTTGCTCAACATGCGCACCCCGCCCTTGCTCGCCGAATAGGCCGCGGTGCCCGGACTGCCCACCAGCCCCGACACGCTCGCCACGTTGACGATGGAGCCCTCGCGCTTGCCCGCGCGCATGGCGCGCACCGCGTACTTGATGCCCAGGAAGACGCCGTCCAGGTTCACCGCGAGCTGCTCGCGCCACTCGGCCAGCGACAGCTCCGTCACCGCGCGCGACGTGGAGATGCCCGCGTTGTTCACCAGCACGTCCAGCCGCCCATGCGCCTCGAGCGTCCGGCTCATCACCGCGTGCCACGCCACCTCGTCCGTCACGTCGTGCAGGAGGAACAGCGCCTGCCCGCCCTCGGCGCGGATGTCCCGCGCCACCTCCTCGCCCATGGTGGCGATGTCCGTCGCCACCACCCGCGCGCCTTCCCTCGCAAACAACAACGCCGTGGCCCGGCCAATCCCCGACGCCGCCCCCGTCACGAGGGCCACCTTGTCCTTGAGTCGATCCATAGCTGGAGGAATCACACCTTACCTGGAACCCGGGCCTGTCCTGTCTGAAATGAAACGGGATTCAGCCTCCGCCTCCCGCCGGGGGCAGCGAGGCACCATGACGCGCCAGGTCCTCCGGCGTGTTCACGCTCACCACCGCGCGCAGCGCCGGGTCCACCGCGCGCAGCGCCTGCTCGGGCAGGAGCCTCGCGCGGCAGCCGGCCAGCAGCGCGCGCAGCGAGGGCTCCCCGGCCTCGAGCGCCTCGCCCCAGGGGCGTGCCAGGGCACGGTGGTACAGGGCCAGCAGCGGCTCCACCCGGCCCGCCACCGAGAAGGCCACCGCGTCCACCCCGGGCGCGCGCGCCGCCAGCAGCACCCGCGCCACCTCCCGCGTCACGAAGGGCATGTCGCACGCCACCGCCAGCACCCACTCGGTGCGAGCGCCCACCAACGCCGCGTGGACCCCGCCCGGCGCCCCCGCCCGCGCACCACGTCCGCCATCGCGCGCAGGCCCCAGCGCGCGTAGGGCCCGGGCTCGTTGGCCACCAGCAGCACGTCCCCACACAGCCCGCCCAGCGCCAGCACGCGCTCGAGCACCGGCCGCCCCTCCACCTCCAACAGACCCTTGGCCACGCCCCCCAGCCGGGACCCCCGTCCCCCCGCGATCACCGCCAGCGTCACCTCCGGAAACTCCACCCGCTCGCTCACCTCGTCGCTCCTCATGACGTCCCCGGGGGTCGTCCACCACGCGAAACTCCCCTCCACCCCGTCGCCGCCCGCCTCCGCTTGGGCTAAAGCCCGGTGCACGGCTTCCCCATGTCCCTCACGCCCCTCGCCACCGCCCGGCGGGCCGCCCTCGGCGCGCTCTCGCCCGCGCCCCCCGAGCCCGTCCCCCTCCTGGACGCCCTCGGAGGCTTCCTCGCCCGGGAGCTCGTCGCCTCGCGCTCGGTGCCCGGCTGCCCCGTGTCCGCCATGGATGGGTACGCCGTCCGGGCCGAGGACACCACGCACGCCACGCGCGAGCAACCCGTGCGCCTGCGCGTCACCGACACCATCTACGCCGGCCACCTGCCCTCGGGCTCGCTCCAGCCCGGCCAGACCGCGCGCATCTTCACCGGCGCGCCCCTGCCCGCGGGCGCCACCGCCGTCGTGCGCCAGGAAGTCACCCGGCCCGTGACGGACGGCGGCGCCGTGGACATCTTCGTCCCCGCGCCCCCCGGCAAGGACATCCGCCCCGAGGGCGAGGAGCTGCTCGTGGGCACCCCCCTGCTGCGCGTCGGGCAGCGCATCGATGCCTCCGTGCTCGGTGTCATTGCCTCGCTCGGCGAGTCCCAGGTGCTCGTGCGCCCGCCGCCCCATGTCGCCGTGCTCGCCACCGGCGACGAGCTCGTGCCGCCCGGCCAGGCGGCCCTCCCCCACCAGGTGTACGAGAGCAACCTCGTGCTCATCTCCGCGCTCGCGCGGGAGGCCGGCGCCCAGGTCGTCGCCCGGGAGCGCACCGGGGACGACGACGACATGCTGCGCCTGGCCCTGCTGCGCCTGGCGGACCGCGCCCAGGTGCTCATCACCACCGGGGGCGCGTCCGTGGGGGACAAGGATCGCGTCAAGCGCGTGCTCACCCTGCTGGGTGCCACCTTCCTCGTGGATGGCGTGGCCCTCAAGCCCGGCAAGCCCGTGGCCGTCGCGCGCCTGGGCACCACCGCCGTCGTCGTGCTGCCCGGCACGCCGGGCGCCGCCCTCGTCGCCTTCGACCAGTTCGCCCGGCCCCTGCTCCTGCGCCACCAGGGAGTGAGCGAGGAGCGCCAGCTCGTGCGCGCGCGGCTGGACGAGGAACAGCACAAGCAGGCGGGACTCACCTACCTCATCGGCGGCACCCTGGAGACGCGCGAGGACGGCACCGTGTGGACGCGCCTGCGCGACAAGGGCGGCGGCCATGCCCTGCGCCACATCGGCGCCGAGGGCTTCGCGCTGCTGCCCCCGGGCCGCGCCGACTTCGCCGAGGGCGAGTTCGTGGACTTCGAGCGCTTCGACCATCCCCGCTACGTGCCCGTGGAGCCGGAATGACGCCCATCGCGGTCTCGATCATCGGCTGGTCCGGCGCGGGCAAGACGGCGCTCATCACCCGGCTGGTGCCCGAGCTGCGCGCGCGGGGACTGCGCGTGGGCGTGGTGAAGCACACCTCGCATCCCCACCCCCTGCACCCCGAGGGACGGGACACCGCGCTGCACGCCCGGGCGGGCGCGGCGCTCGTGGCCTTCGCCACCCCCGAGGGCGTGCAGGTGTCGCTCCCCTCGCCGCCCGCGCGGCTGAGCGCCCTGCTGGAGCGCTTCGCCGGACACCTGGACCTGGTGCTCGTCGAGGGGTGGAAGGACGGGCCCCTGCCCAAGCTGGAGGTGTGGCGCGAGGGACTCGAGGCACCCCTGTCGGCCACGCGTTCGGACGTGCTCGCCTTCGTCGGGCCGGGAGGGGGTCCGGGCTCCATGATGGAAGGCCGTCCGCGCTTCGACCCCGAGGACACGCGAGGCATCGCCGACTTCCTCCAGCGCGGCCTGGGCGAGGGAGGCTGGCGTCCCGTGGCGCACTCGCGACCCGAGGCTCCGGATCCGGGACGGGCGGGTCCCGCCGTGCTTCCCCCGGGAGTCACCCGGCGGCCGGTGCGGCGGCACACGGTGGACGGCGGCCTGTCTCCCGAGCGGGACGACGCGGTGGCCATCGAGGAGCCGCTCGACATCCGCGTGAGTGGAGACACGGTGGCCATCACCCTGCGCACGCCCGGCGCGGATCGCTTCCTCGTCACCGGCTTCCTCTTCGCCGAGGGCCTCATCCACGGGGCGGAGGACCTGGGAGGCCTGGTGCACTGCGGCCGGCCCGGGGAGGAGGGGTATGGCAACACGGTGGAGGTGACGCCCGCGCCGGGGCTGGTGCTCGATTTGGAGCGCGTGAGCGCCACGCGCCGGGGCACCCTCACCACGGCGGCGTGTGGCGTGTGTGGCCGGCGCAGCGTGGATGACCTGGTGGCCGCGTGCCACCCGGTGCCCCCGGGCCCGCTGTTCTCCGCGTCCGTACTGGCGAGCGCCCCCGAGCGCCTGCGCGCCACGCAGCTCAACTTCGCCCACAGCGGCGGAGTCCATGCCGCCGCGGCGCTCGACGTGCACGGCGAGGTGCTCGCGGCCTTCGAGGACGTGGGGCGCCACAACGCGGTGGACAAGGTGGTGGGGGCGCTGGTGCTCGAGCACGGCCTGCGCTCGGCGCGCACGGCCCTCAAGGACTCACCGCGTCCGGCGCTGCTCGTGGTCAGCGGACGGGTGGGCTTCGACATCCTCCAGAAAGCCGCCGTGGCACGCATTCCCATTGTCGCCAGCGTGTCCGCCGCCACCTCGCTCGCCATCGACCTGGCCGAGCGCGCCGGAATCACCCTCGCCACGTTCGTGCGCGGTGGACGCTTCAACGTCTACTGCCACCCCGAGCGCCTCCGCGAGGACTGAGGGCAAGCATGCCTCGCGGTGTCGTCAGCCGCCTTCTTCTGTCTTTTGACTCCCACCCACCGCCGATGAAGCGGCTCCAGTCTGCGCTGCGCGTGGAATCGCATCCTCCGCGAGCCCCTTGCTCTGCTCCGCAGGGGTGAGGATGGACAAAGCACCTTCAACGAGAAGGCGTACTTGAAGAAAAAGATCGGGCGGACAACGACCGGAGCTTGCCCTCAAGTGGCCGAGCCGGACGCTGCGCAGTTGCGTCGCATAGAAGAAGGTGTCCTTGGTGAGTGCCAGGGCCTTTCCCGCAGCGGACCTGCTCGGCACCTCGATGACGGCGTACTCAGCACGCCTGGTGCCCGTGCCACACAGCACGACGGCCCTGTCTTCGCCAGGCTCGAGGCGAACCACGATGGCCGGATGAGGCGCACCGCCAACATCCACCCACACCAGACTGCGCGCAGCGATTTGATGTTTACGAGGAGGCGGGGAATACCGGTTCACCCGAACGCTCCGCAGCGGTGTTGAATCGCACGTATGCTTCTCGAACAGCCCGTGCGGTGCCTGCCAAGGCACTCAGATCGAGTCGCTCCTCCGGGGGGAGGAGGCTCACTGGCACATCACTTCCTGGCAAAGCCGCCACGAAGGCCAGCATGCGCCGACTGTTTCTCGCCAGCAATTCCGCGATGGCCAATCCCAACCACCGTTCCGCAGAAGACTCCTTGAAGGCGACAGAACCCGCGGCGAAGAGAAGCGCACAGAGCCGCAGCATCGCGAGCAAGGCTTCCGCCATGGGAACCGGAACATCCGGTGAAGAGACGAATGCGAGCGGATCATCCCCGATGTTGGCTGGAATACCGGAGGCCGCCCCGGAAGGGAGCACCACGAGCCAGGGCTTGATGCACCGGGCGATTTCAATCACGTGCGCATCGAACTGCCTCAATGCTGGCAACGCCGCGGGCCCGAGCGCATGGGCAAGACGCGATGAGGCGATGTCCCTCCCCGAGGCCTCATCGAGGGCCTCGACAGCGTCGAAGCCCTCCTCGGCTGCTTGGGTCGAGAAGCGAAGGAGCGCCTCATGGAATTGGGGATCCTCGAGGACGGCATCGACCCGGGTGAGGACATCGTCCCGGTTCTCGGATTCGAGGATGTAGGCGCCAAAACTATCGGTCAGCTCGCGAACGCCCTTGAGCAGCGCCGTTTCCGCCGGAGTCAGTCGCTCACCTGGCAGCAGGGAGAGGATGAACTCCACGAGCGCGAATATGCCTCCCCCCGAGGAGATGGGCAGAGCCGAGGCAATAGTCGGGGAGAGCACCATGATCAGGGCGAATATACAGGGTACCGGAGCGTTCCGCATCCCCAGCACCTGAAGTAAAAAATCCAATGTTTACTAGACGTTACGCCTGTTCTCCACAGCCGTGGCCTCGTCGGCCGAGGCTCTGGGTGGGACAGCGTCGCCTGCTCCGTCTCCGCCCATGGACCACTTGCCCGCCCGCTCAGTAGGACACCTGCGCGCGCAGGGTCACGGTCTCGCCGTCGTCTCCGCCGGTGAAGTCGCCACCGCGGTTGTCCGTGTGCCAGTGGATGCCATTGAGCATCAGCCGGGTGAAGCTGTTGAGATACCAGTTCACCCCCACGGTCGCCGCCCAGCCCTCGCCCAGCCGGGACTCCTGGGTGAAGGCCAGACGCTCGTAGCGCGCGGTCAGCTCGATGGCCCCGGGGCCCCCATCGAGGATCGACCGGCTCACCTTCGGCTGGGTGAAGTTGCCGAAGCGGGGGTTGTAGGGCGGCGTCTCGCCCGTCACGAAGCCGCCCACCGACACACTCCAGGCATCGCTCAGGAAGTCCCGCTGGCCCACCAGCCGCACCTCGCGCCGGCCCAGCTCGGCCATGGCCCACAGCGCGCGCCAATAGCCTCCCAGCTCGGCCCCATAGCCGGTGTCGCCCGTGGCCCCGGTGAGTGGACCCGTCGACACGCGCAGGCTGCCATTGAACCGGCCACCGATGACGGTGTTGCGTGTCACCGTACCCGCCGCCGAGGACAGCTTCTCGTCGAAGCCCCACGCCCCCACGTGGACGACCGTGGTGTCCGTCTTCACCGGGTTCCAGTGCGCTCGCGCGAGCACGGTGCGACTGTCATTGACGGCATAGGCGCTGTCGACGTCGTCCCCCGAGAGCGTCAGCGAGGCGTGCCAGTTCGGCCCGAACAGCCGGCCCTGCGCGCCAATGCCATAGAAGCCCCGCTGCGGGATGATCGCCGTTCCGACGACCGTCCGCTCGACGAAGGGCGTCGAGTCCGAGCCCGTCGAGCCCTCGAGGCCACGATCGTTGAAGAGATTGCCAATGCGGAGGTCGTAATCGAGCCCCAGCACCTTGTGACGCCAGCCGAGGAAGGCGGTGACCACGTCGACGCCGTTCTCGGCGAAGTCGCTCTCGAACTGGTAGAAGAGGTGTGGACCGACGCCCCCCTCGATGCCCAGGCGCAGCGCCCGCGAGCCCGTCGTCGTGATGTTCCGGGCCTCGTAGGCAGAACCCCCGCTGCCGCTCGCATCGAGCAGGATTCTCCCACGCGGCTTGAACGAGAAGACCCCGTCCCCCGAACGGAAGATCGGCGCACCCGCGCCCCACTCGACCTGCACGTCCGTCGCCTTCGCGCCGGGCAAGGGCACGGCCACCGCTCGCGCCGTGTCGACCGGGGCCGTGGCCGGACCAGGAGGAACCAACTGCGGAGCGATCGGCGCCATGACCGCGCGGACCTCCTCCAGCTCCGCATGATCCCTCGCTTGTCTCTTCTCGAGCGCTTCCAGCCGGGCGCGCAGCGCGTCGATCTCCGCCCGCCGCGCCTCGTCCGTCGCATCGTTGGACACGGCGTCAGCCACGGGCTCCTGTGCGAGGGCGGGAGCGGACGCCACCCACAACGAGCCCACGAGCACACGCGTCAGAAGATCCACAGCCGCTCCTTCGGGAACGCGAGGGTGTACGCCCCGGGGGACAGCGCCTCGCGCGTGGTGGCGCGCAGCGCGTGCCCCTCGAGCTGGAACTGGTGCTCCCAGCGGCCACCCACGTAGATGGAGCTGTCCAGGTGCGCCGGCAGCCGGTTCTCCCCGGGCCCGGACGCCAGTGACAGTTCCTCCACGCGGATGACCCCCGTGGCGGTCCCCTCACCGCCCGTCCCGCCCCGCTGCTGGCCCCACAGCGACAGCCCACCCACTTCCAGCCGGGCCTCGTTCCCACGGCGCTCCACCACCCGCCCCGGCAGGGTGTTGTTCACCCCCATGAAGTTCGCGGCGAACAAGCTCTGGGGCTCCGTGTAGAGCTGCTCCGGCGTGCCGTCCTGCACCATGCGCCCCCCGTCCAGGAGCATGATGCGATCCGCGATGGCCATCGCCTCCACCTGGTCATGCGTGACGAAGAGGGCGGTGAGCCCCATCCGCTTGATGAGGGCGCGAATCCAGATGCGTGCCTCCTCGCGCAGCTTCGCGTCCAGGTTGGACAAGGGCTCGTCCAGCAGCACGAGCGGCGGGCTGTAGACGAGCGCGCGAGCCAGGGCCACGCGCTGCTGCTGGCCTCCGGAGAGCTGGCTGGGAAGGCGATCGCCCACGCCCTCCAGATCCACGCCCTTGAGCACCTCGTGCACCGCCCGGTCGATGGCCTCCTTCGACTGCTTGCGCAGCTTCAACCCATAGGCGACGTTCTCCGCCACCGTCTTGTGAGGCCACAGCGCGTAGGACTGGAAGACGAGCCCCAGGTCGCGCTGCTCTGGCGGCAGGTTCACCTTCGCCGCCGCGTCGAACACCGTGCGATCTCCAATGTGGATACGACCCCGGAGGGGCGTCTCCAGCCCGGCGATGGAGCGCAGCAGCGTCGACTTGCCGCAGCCCGAGCGCCCGAGCAACGCCACCACCTCGCTGTGGCGGAAGTCGGCGGTGATGCCCTTGAGGATGTCATTGGTGCCGAGCCGGACGTGCACGTCCTCGACGAGCAACCTAGCCATGATGTGCCTTCCTTCCGAACAGGGTGAGCAACAAGAGACCCGCGCCGACCATCGCGATGTTGATGACCGACAAGGCGACGACGGTGTCCACCGCTCCGGTGGCCCAGAGCGACACGAGCAACGAACCAATCACTTCCGTTCCGGGCCCCAGCAGGTAGACACCCGTGGAGTACTCGCGCACGAAGGTGACGAAGACGAGCATCCAACTGCCGAGCAGGCCCGCGCGAATCAGCGGCAACGTGACGTCCAGGCTGACACGCCCCGGAGAGGCACCCACCACCCGGCCGGCCTCCTCCAGCTCCGGGCCAATCTGCAACAGACTGCCGGACACCAGGCGCATGCCATAGGCCATCCACACCAGCGTGTAGGCCACCCACATGGCCAGCAGCGTCTGCCGCAACGGCTGCAACGGGGGGAAGAAGAGGAAGACCCAGAAGATGGCCAGACCGGCGACGATGCCCGGCATGGCGCGAGGCAACAGCACGAGGTAGTCGATGACGCGCGCCCACGCCGACTGCCAGCGATGCACCGCGAGGTTGATGAGGGTGTAGACGACCACCGACGCGGCCCCGCCCACCGCGGCCAGCACCAGGGTGTTGGTGATGCCGCGCACCAGGTTGGGGTAGTGGGTGAGTTCGCGGAAGTGGTCCAGCGTCAGCGCACTGGCCAGCTCCACGCCCTCGCCCCAGCTCGACAGGAAAGAGCGCAACACGAGCGCGCACACGGGCGCCACCACCACCGTGAGCAGCCAGAGCGCGATGAACGCCGCCGCGGGCCAGCGCCACGCGCCCAGGGCGATGGGCCGCGCGCCCTGCGCCTTGCCCTTGATGGACACGTAGCGGTTGGCGCTTCGCAGCAGCCGGTTCTGCAACCACACCAGCGGCACCGCGATGAAGACGATGACCATCACCACCACGGCCATGAGCTGGTAGGAGGGAATGCCCAGCACGTTCGTCAGCTTGTAGAGATAGGTGGCCAGCACCAGCACGCCCTTGGGGTCCGCGAGCACCAGCGGCAGGCCGAACAGCTCGAAGCCCAGGAAGAACACGAGCACGGCGGCGTACAGCAGCGCGGGGCGGATCATCGGCAGGCTGACGGTGACCGCCACCCGCAGGGGCCCCGCGCCGATGGAGCGTGCCGCCTCCTCCACGTCCGAGCCCAGGCTGCGCAGCGCCGTGGCGGCGTAGAGGAACACGTGGGGCGCGTGCGTGAGCCCCGCGATCAGGATGAGCGACGGCAGCGAATAGACATCCCAGGGCAGCGAGCCCAGCCACCCCTTCACCCACAGGCTGACGATGCCCACCGGCCCGAAGGCCACCACGAAGCCGAACGCCAGCACGATGGAGGAGATGAACATGGGCGTGAGGATGAGCGGCTCCATCCACCGCCGGCCCGGCAGGTCCGTGCGCACCAGCAGGAAGGCCAGCAGCGCCCCCACCGGCACGGCGATGAGCGTCATGCCCACGGACACCACCACCGAGGTGCCCAGCGCGCGGTAGAAGTCCGGATCCTCGAAGACGAATTGATAGGCCCCCAGCGTCGGGTGCACGTTGCGGGCAAAGAAGGGGCCATCCAGGAAGCTCTGCCAGACGACCAGCAGCAGGGGAGCGAGGATGGCCAGCGCGGAGGCCAGGACGATCCCGATTCTCAGTGAGCGGTTCATGGTCGGAGTCCTCCGCCGCTCAGCGGCCGCGCACGATGCGCTTCCACTGCTTGAGGAAACGCAGGCGGGTGAGTTGATCCAGGTTGGCCAGCAGTTGCGGTCCCACGCGGATGGCACGCACCTGCTCGGCGGGAGGCCGGGGCACGTCGACGTCTCCCAGGTCGGTCCTCACCGGCGTCATGTCGCGCTGAGCCAGCAAGGACTGGCCGCGCCGCGACAGCATGAAGTCCAGGAACAACTTCGCGGCGTTGGGGTGGCGCGCCTCCGTGGGAATGAACGCGATGCGCGAGAGCGTCAGCGTGAAGTCGGCCGGGAAGACGATGCCCACCGACGGGTCCTTCTTCCGCCGCTGGAGCGCGTAGGAGCCAATCATGTTGTAGACGAGCAGGTGCTCGCCGGAGACGAGCCGCTCCATCATCGCGCCCGTGGAGGTGTAGAGCCGGGGCTCGGTGCCGGCCATGGCCTCCACCAGGCTCCACGTGTCCCGGCTGATCTGCACGTCCTGGGAGATGAACAGGAAGCCCACGCCGCTGCGCTCCGGGTCGTAGCTGGCCACCTTGCCCCGGTAGAAGTCCTTCTTCGCGCGCAACAGCTTCTCCAGGTCGGCGCGCGTGCGCGGCACGTCCTCCGGAGGCATCAGCCGCTTGTTGTAGGCGATGACGAGCGGCTCGGCGGTGACGCCATAGCCCTCGTTCTTCCACACCGCCCAATCGGGCAGGTTCGGCTTCTCCGGCGAGGCATACGCCTGCGCGTAGCCGTCATTGATGAGCTTCACCTGGAGGTCCATCGCCGAGCTCCACACGAGGTCGGCCGTGCCCTGCCCGGCCGCCACCTCCGCGATGAAGCGGCTGTAGATCTCCGTCGAGTTCTGGTCCGCGTACTCGACACGCACACCGGGATAGGTGGCCTCGAACTCACGGATGAGCGCGGCGGCCTCGCTCGCGTCCGTGGCGGAGTAGATGCTGAGCACGCCCTCCTTCTGGGCGGCCTCGATGATGCGAGCGTAGGAGCGGGGATAGCCTTCGGGCAGCGGAACGTCGGAGCCCTCGGCCGCGGCACCTGTCGACAACAGGGCCACCGCCAGGGCGGTCAGCATTCGTTTCAAGGAAGACCTCTCGGGTGTCGGGGTTCCCAATTCGGCTTGTCTTGCAACACCGACGATATGAATCGAAGCTGTCACCGACCTGTCGCGCGCCGGTGAGGAGGTCGCTTGCGCATCCTGATTGTCGAAGACAACGCATCCCTGGCGCGTGGACTCACCGCGTCATTCAGGGCGTCTGGGTTCGCCGTGGACCATGTAACGCATGGCGTCGCGGCCTTGGATGAAGAGCGGCTCGTCCCCTACAACCTGATGATCCTCGACGTGGGCCTGCCGGACCTCAGTGGCTTCGAGGTGCTCAGACAGCTCCGCCAGCGCGGCTCGAAGACGCCGGTGTTGATCCTCACCGCGCGCGCCGCCCTCAACGACAAGGTGAAGGGACTGGACCTGGGAGCGGACGACTACCTGCTCAAGCCTTTCGAGCCCGCCGAGCTGGAGGCCCGCGTGCGCGCGCTGCTGCGACGCGGCCAGGGACAGCCAGCGCCCGCCCTCACGCTCGGTGGGTTGGTGTTCGATCGCTCCACGGGGACCGCCACGCTGCATGGGCGTCCGCTGGAGCTGCGCCGGCGGGAGTGGGCCGTCCTGGAGAGCCTGATGATGCGGGCGGGAAAGGTCGTCACCAAGGAGCGGCTGAGCACCGAGGTGTTCGGCCATGACGAGCCGGTGGGCCCCAACGCGCTCGAGGTGTACGTGGGGCGGCTGCGCAAGAAGCTCGAGCCCGACGGCCCCACCATCCGCACCATCCGTGGCCTCGGCTACCTGCTCAACGCCTCGTGAAGACACCGGGTGAATCGAGCTCCCTCACCACGCGGCTCGTGGTGGCCATGGCGGGTCCCCTGCTGGCGCTGGCACTGGTGCTGGGATTGGGAGGCGCCTGGCTGATTCACGGCGTGGTGCAGCGCAGTGGGGATCGCATCCTCGCGGGCTCGGTGGGCGCCATCGCGGAGACCGTGGCGCTGGAAGACGGGGAGCTGACGCTGGACCTTCCGCCCGCGGCCTTCGGCATGCTGGAGAACAGCGAGCGCGACAACGTCTACTACGCCATCCGGCACGAGGGACGGCTCATCACCGGCTACCCGGAGCTGGCGTTTCCCCCCGAGCCCCCCGAGCGCGACACCGTGGCCTTCCGTGACGAGACGTTCCGAGGCCAGCCGGTGCGCGTGGCGGCGGTGAGCCGGAGGATTCCGCGGCTCAAGGAGCCGGTGGTGGTGCAGGTCGCGGAGACGCTCGAGGCGCGGCGGGCGCTCCAGGCCCGCATGGTGTTCGGACTGGCCCTGCTGGAGGCCGCTCTCATCCTCGGCGCCGCGCTGACGGCCCGGCCCGCCCTGCGGTGGGGACTCAAGCCCCTGGCCCGCGCGCGCGCCAGCGTGGAGGCCAAGGCCCGCGCCGCGCCCGTGGAGCTGTCACCGCTGCCGCTCGCGTCCGTGCCCACCGAGCTGCGCCCCTTCGTCGAGGCCGTCAACGCACTGCTGTCCCGGCTGGAGGAGTCCACCGCGCGCATGCGCCGCTTCACCGGCGATGCCTCCCACCAGATGCGCACCCCGCTCGCGGTGCTGCGCACGCACCTGGCGCTCGCCCTGCGCGAGGACGCGACAGAGCAGGAGCGGCACACCGCCCTGTCGGAGGTGCGGGACGCGACGCTGTCGCTGGAGCGGCTCCTGACGCAATTGCTGACACTGGCGCGAGCGGAGGAGCGCGGCGCCCTGCCCGCGCTGCAACGGGTGGATTTGAATGGCCTCGCGGCCCAGGTGACGGCGGACTTCGTGCCCCAGGCGTTGCGCGCGGACGTCGAGGTCCAGTTCGAGGGCCATGAGCCGGAGCTGCCCATCCGCGCGGATCCCGTGCTGGTGCGCGAGGTGGCTGGCAACCTCCTGGACAACGCCATCCGCTACCACCGGCGGGGCGGGCAGGTGACGGTGCGGGTGACGTCCCGCGACGGAGCGCCCTGGCTGGAGATCGAGGACGACGGCCCCGGGATTCCTCGCGAGCAGCGCGAGAGCGTGTTCCAGCGATTCCACCGACTGCCGCGGGACCAGTCCCAGTCCGGAAGCGGGTTGGGCCTGCCCATCGTCCGCTCGCTCGCGCAGCACATGGAGGCCGAGGTCGTCCTGCGTGATGGGACGGGCGGTGCCGGACTCACGGCCGCCGTGCGCTTCCAGCCGTGGAATGAGCGCTAAGGGCGTGGCCCGTTGTTATGCGCCACCTTCAGCGGCGTGGCCTTGCTAGGTTGCGCCGCCAGGAACGGCCGAAGGAACCCCCAGGATGATCACGTCCATTCAACTCCGGAGCTTCAAGGGCCACCTCGACACCATCGTGCCCCTGGAACGTCTGACCGTGCTCGTGGGTCCGAACGGCACCGGAAAGACCAGCGTGCTCCAGGCGCTCCGACTGATCTCCGAGCTGGCGCACAATCGGGCTGAGAATGTCCTTCGCGGTGACCTGAGACCTCAGGATCTCTTGAGCCGCTCACGACAGGGGCCCACCACCCTCGCCGTGCAGGGAAGGGACAACGCGCAGGATTGGAGCCTCGTCCTGCAATTCGCTGAACCGGACCCGCAGGGCGTCCACAAGGAAATCCTGAGGAGGACGGAATGGTTGTATGGCTCGTACTCCGGTGACCCTCGGACAGAATTGCATGCCCTCCAACACGCAAGATCCGAGGCGGAGGGCAACAAGATCCCATCGCTCGTCAGCCCGGCGGTGCTCTACCACTTCGACGCCCGCCGGATCGCCGCCGCCGCCTACAGCTCCGAGGAAAACCCAGCCGTCGACGCGGACGGAGGGAACACCGCGGTCGTTCTCGCGGCATTGAAGCTCGAACGTGAAGAGATCTTCGAGCAGATCGAGTCGGAGCTGCGCAAGATCGTCCCGAGCGTTCAGCGGATTCGCGTCCGACGGGTCAAGATGCCACCCACCGACAACTCCAATGAGCCCCGGGTCGGCAACAAGATCTTCATCGATTTCCAGGGCGCCCCCGACGTCCCGGCCCACGGTGCCAGCGAAGGCACGCTCGTCACCCTCGCGCTGCTGACCGCGCTCTTCAGCCCGAACCGCCCGCGCATCCTGCTGCTCGACGACATCGATCAATCCCTCCATCCCCAGGCGCAGATGGAGCTGATGGGCGAGTTGAAACGCCTCCTCGAGAACTTCCCGGAGCTCCAGCTCGTCGCCACCACGCATTCCCCCTACATCCTCGACGCCATTGAGCCCTCCGATGTCCGGGTGTTCGCTCCGCGTAAGGATGGTTTAATCGCATGCCGGAGCCTCTCGGATCATCCGCAAGCGGAGAAGATGCGCGGAGTCCTCACCACCGGTCAGCTCTGGAGTCTCGATCCGGAGTGGCGCTGGGTCGCGGGGGAGGGCTGAGATGGCGAAGCTCCTCGTCTTCTGCGAGTCCCCCGCCGATCTCGAGACCATTCAGGCCCTCGTCGAGCGCGTCCTCCGGGAGCAGGGTCCTGATTGGGTCCGGGATCTCCTCGATGGTCCCGACGAAGGAGCCCGAGAGTTCCGCGAGTGGATGCCCGATGGTGAGGGCCGGAGCTATTTCGATCTCCACAAGTTGTCAGCCTATGCGCGCCGCCACAAGCTCCGTGTGCCCCAGGGGCACTTCGCGGGTCGGCCGGGCGAAGCCGGCGCCCTGATGGGACGCACGGCCTTTCTCGTGGCCCGCGAGCTCGCGCTCCAGGACACGAAGCTCGAAGCGGTCATCCTCGTCTGGGACATGGATGACCAGGGACAGGACAGACGCAAGGGTCTGACTCAAGCCAGCACCGAGGCGCGTTCCCTCGTCCCCTTCGAGATCGTCCTCGGTTGTCCCGACCCGATGCGCGAGGCCTGGGTGCTCGCCGGATTCGAGCCCGAAACGGAGGCCGAGCGGGAACGCCTCGCCGCCATGCGCCAGGAACTCGGATTCAACCCCTGTGAAGAGGCGCACCGGCTCGATGCGAAGAAGGAGCAGGCCAGGCGAAATCCCAAGCGCGTGCTCGAGGAACTCACAGCCGGCGAGCGCGATCGGGCGGTCCGTTGCTGGACCGAAGCGCCCCTCACGCGATTGCGTGCTCGCGGCGGGCCCAGCGGGCTGAGCGCGTTCCTCGATGAGTCCGCGCGGTCGCTGATTCCGCGCCTCAGTGGAGAGCCCCCCAAGCCGCCCCCCGCCCAGGACTGACAAAGACCGGAGCCCAAGCCTCTAACCCAGCGCGGAAACCCCCGCGGCGCACAGGAGCAGGCCCACTGCCAGCAGCACCCCGCCCAGCACGTCCGAGCCCTTGAGCGAGGAGAGTTGCTTCTCCGTCTCGCCAAACACTTCCAATTCCGAACCCCCCGTGAGCACCAGCCCTCGTGGCCCCTCCCTCACCCACCCCAGCGCGACCACCGTCGTCCCCAGCTCGAGCCGCTCCTCTCGCAGCCGCGTGCGCAGGTCCGTCCTGCCCTCGCGAGCGCTGATGTAGCGCGCGAGCAGATCCTGCCGGATCTCGGGAACCCAGGCGGCGAGGCCGGGAGCGAACTCGCGCGCGCGGAGGTAATGGAACACCGCCCCCTCGGGCTCGAGCTCGATGCGGCCGGACTCGTCGTCCAGCCCACAGCCCGTCGCGTATTCCTTCTCGGAGTACACCGTCTCCACGAGCTTCTTCATCTCCTCCTGCACTTCCTGGACGGTCATCTGGAAGTAGGCGCAGTCCACGTCGGCCAGCGGCGCGTGCACGGGCTCCCGGGCCACCACCTGCCCCACCATCTTCACGAACGCGCCCGCGCGAGCCTCTCGCACCAGCGTCCTCGGCATGCGCCGCAACCGCGCGCGCAGCGTCCGGCCCACCACCAGGAGCGCGATTCCAGCGAGCGACACCCCCAGCCCCAGGAGGAGCACCACCGTCATGGCGTCTTGCATGCCCCCGGTTGCTACCCCAGCGGGTTGGGAGAGCGACAGGGAGCCCCTTTCGCCCGCTACTCTTGTGCGAATACGCTCATATCTGCTCTTTTGGTTGCGAATTCCTCTACATTCATGCACTTTTCCGAGCATGAACGCGCATACGCCCCTGATGGTCCTCGTGGCGGGCCCCTACCGGTCCGGAACGGGGGATGATCCCGCGAAGCTCGCCGCGAACGTGCGGGTGATGAACGAGGCCGCGCTCGCCCTCTACCGGGCGGGACACCTGCCGGTGACGGGCGAGGCCCTGGCGCTTCCGTTGATCGAACTGGCCGGCAGCAAGGCCATCGGGGACAGCGTCTTCAACGAGATCTTCCACCCCATCGCCCGCCGGCTCATCCCCCACTGTGACGCCGTGCTGCGCGTCGGAGGCCCCTCGGCGGGCGCGGACGAAATGGTCAGCATGGCTCGCGCCCACGGCAAGGCGGTGTACTTCGGGCTCGACGAGCTGCCCCCGGCCCATGGAGAGATCTCGCCGCCCCCGGCGCCCCGTAACCCGGGCGGCTTCCGAGATCCTCGGACGGAGCCCTCGCGCAACGACGCCGTGCGCATCACCGACGTGCGGGTCCTGTCCTCCAACTGGTACGTCCTGCGCAAGGTGACGTTCGACTACCGGCGCTCGGATGGCACCTGGAGCCGGCAGAACCGCGAGGCCTATGACCGGGGCAATGGGGCCACCGTCCTGCTCCATGACGCCTCGCGGGGCACGGTGCTGCTCATCCGCCAGTTCCGGTTGCCGGCCTACGTGAACGGCCACCCCGACGGCATGCTCCTCGAGGCCCCCGCGGGCCTGCTCGATGGCGAGCACCCCGACGCGGCGATCCGCCGGGAAGTCGAGGAGGAGACCGGGGTACGCATCGGCGAGGTGCAACCCGTCTTCGACCTCTTCATGAGCCCGGGCTCGGTCACCGAGCGCCTGCACTTCTTCGCCGCGCCCTACACCCGGGACACACGGGCTGCGGAGGGCGGGGGGCTCGCCGCCGAGGGCGAGGACATCCAGGTGCTCGAGCTCCCATTCTCCGAGGCCCTGCGGAAGATCGACTCCGGGGAGATCATCGACGCGAAGACCATCCTGCTGCTCCAGTGGGCCGAGCGCCACGGCCTCCTCGAGAGGACCTGAGGAGCACCTGGGACGCCTCACTGGCGCATGAGCTGCTTGAGCGGCAACGAGACGAGGAAGGCCGCTCCCTCTCCAGGGGTGCTCCGTGCCCGGATGCTCCCCCCGTGACGCTCGGCGATCTTCCGGCAGATGGCGAGACCAATCCCCGTGCCCTCGTACTGGCCACGCCCGTGCAGGCGCTGGAACACGTTGAAGATGCGATCGGCGAACTTCTCCTCGAAGCCGATGCCGTTGTCCTCCACCACCAGCTCACACCGCTGGGAGCGAGGATCCACCGTGCCGCGCACGGAGATGACCGGAGGCACGCCCTCGCGGCGGAACTTGAGGGCGTTGCCCACCAGGTTCTGCAGGAGCTGGCGCATCTGCGTGGCATCGGCCTCGAGCACGGGCAGCGCCTCCAGCGTGACGGTCGCTCCCGCCTGCTCGATCGCCGACTCCAGGTCCGCCAGCACCTCGCGGGCGACCACGGCGAGGTCCACCTGGGAGAAGGGCCGGGTCTTCGACGATACCCGCGAGAAGGCGAGCAGATCATCGATCAGCCGGCGCATGCGAGTCGCGGCGCCCTGCATGCGATCGACGTAGTCGCGGCCCTCGGGGCTGAGCGTGGTGGCGGACGTCTTCACCAGGCGCTCGCCGAAGGTCTGGATCTTCCTCAGCGGCTCCTGCAGGTCGTGCGAGGCCACATACGCGAAGCTCTCCAGCTCGCGGTTGGAGCGCTCCAGACTGAGCTGGGAGTGCTTGAGTTCGGAGATGTCGGTGAGGATCAC
This sequence comes from Cystobacter fuscus, assembly GCF_002305875.1. Taxonomy (NCBI): domain Bacteria; kingdom Pseudomonadati; phylum Myxococcota; class Myxococcia; order Myxococcales; family Archangiaceae; genus Cystobacter; species Cystobacter fuscus. Next base: position 12,158,851 of record NZ_CP022098.1, read on the forward strand.
CGTGAAGCCGACGAGCTGCTGACCCATCCGGATGGGCGCGACCCGGGCCATGTACCACTCGGCGCCGGTGTGGAGGGAGGGAGGAATCTCGAAGGCATAGCGCTCGCCGGTCGTGAGCACCTTCTCGATGATGCCGCGGACCCGCTCGACCATGTACGGCTCGAACCAGGAATAGAGGAGAGTCCCCATCGCCATCTCGGGGGTGTGCAGGGGCAGGGTGTAATTGAGGAAGCGGATCCTCGCCTCGGCATCACAGGCGAACATGATGTTCGGCGACTGTGCGATCAGCGTCTGGATGCCAAACACGTCCTCCGTCTTCTTCGTGCGGCGCGCCTCGAGCCGGGCGGACAGGTCGTTGAGCGCCACGGCCAGCGGAGCGAGCGGTCCGCTCCCCACGTGCATCGGAGCATGCGGCTGTTGGGCTGCCATCCTCGCGACCAGCGCGAGCAACTCCGCGATCGTCGTCTCGGGAGCCGCCGCCTTCTCCGGCGCTTCGTCCTCCGCACTCATGTCCCCCCCTTTCGATGGGTGTGTTCCCCAAGGGAGTCTTCTGCTGTGGGAGAAGGTAGTGGCGCAATCCCGCGTGCGGACAGGGGGAGGCGCCAGGACCCTCCCCAGGCGCGCCTTCAACCAGGCTCGGCTCGCATGAGCCCTCCGCGTCCGCCTCCGAAGGTCCACACGAGCGGCTCCCCGTCAGGCCCGGAGGAGCCAGGACGTCCCTGGCGCGGCGGACGCTCCGGCGTCCACGACCGCGGCTGCTGACCCGAGGTCTCGAATCCATTCGCACACGTCCCCCGTGCCCCTCCGGGCGCGGGCCAGATTCCGAGAAGGTCATGCAGCCGAACTTGAACCGGCTCCTGCGGGCGCTCGCCCGCGAGGGGCTCGATGTGACGTACGACGGTCGTGTCTACACGGTACGCCTCCAGCGGGACGCGCACGCTCCCCCCGCCGAGGTGCTTCTTCCGCCCGACCTGCCCGTAGAGGGCAAGGCCTTCCAACAACTCGCCGCGCTCGCGGCGCTGAAGCATCCGGACGGAGGCCGTGTGAAGCACGTGCGCGCCACGCCGGACTTCCACCCGGGCGACTCCGGAGTGGCCATCGGCTCGGTGGTGCACACGGAGGGGCTGGTGGTGCCCGGCGCGGTGGGCACCGACATCAACTGCGGCATGCGTCTGCACGTCGCGGACATTCCCGTGGAGGCCTTCCTCGCCCGCCGCGACGCCTTCGTCGAACGGATGAAGGGCCACTACTTCTTCGGCACCCGGGACGTGGCCCTGGGCTCGCGCGCGGTGGAGGCGCTCCTGCGCGACGGCCTGCCGGGTTGGCTCGTGGAAACGCTGGAGCAGCCACTGGGCGCGGTGGCGAGGGCGGACCTGGGACAGCTCGATCGGGAGTCCACGCGGGTGCACCTGGGGGGAGCACTCGAGGGAGATCCAGCGTGGGCGCCCATGGGGCTGCGCCGCGAGGGCGTGGTGCGAGACCCGGGGCTGGCGACCATCGGCGGGGGCAACCACTTCGTTGAAGTGCAGCGGGTGGAGGCGGTGGTGGATCGCGCGCGGGCTTGGCGGTGGGGCGTGCGCGAGGGGCAGCTCGCGTTCATGGTGCACTCCGGCTCGAGGGACCTGGGCAAGCACGTGGGGCTCACGTGGCAGGAGCGGGCGAGGGCCACGTGGCCGGTGGGGGCGCCCTTCCCGGAGAGCGGAATCCTGCCATTGGCGGATCCGGCGCTGGTGCGCGAGTACCTCCGGGCCGAGGCCACGGCGGCCAACTATGCCTTCCTCAACCGGCTGCTGTTGGCGGAGCTGTTGCGGCTCACCCTGCGGGAGCTGTTCGGGGACGTGGAGGCGCCGCTCGTCTACGACGTGCCGCACAACATCACGCTGCCGTGGGAGGGCGGGTGGCTGGCGCGCAAGGGCGCGTGCCCGGCGGAGGAGGAGCAGCCGGTCATCATCCCCGGCTCCATGGGGGCCGAGTCCTATCTGATGGTGGGGCTGGGCAATGCGCGGGCGCTGGCGTCGGCGTCGCACGGAGCGGGACGGGCGCGCTCGCGCTTCTCCATGGCGCGGGGCGGAGCGGATCAGCGGGAGGAGGCGCTGGGGCTGACGGGAGTGGATTGCATCACCTTGCGAGCCGAGCGCCGCATCGAGGAGGCGCCCGCGGCCTACAAACCGATTGGCCCGGTGGTGGCCTCGCAGGTGGAGGCGGGCATCGTCCGGGAGGTGGCGCGGATGCGCCCGCTGATGACCTTCAAGGCGTGAGGCTCAAGGCGACGGGGTAAAGGAGGTGGCGCAGGTCCGCTCCAGCGCCGCCGTCAGCTCGTCACACTCCAGGAGCCCATCAACAGCACCCGTGAAGGACGCCTCGGCCTCGTAGACTTGCCTCGCGGGAAACCCGGAAGAAGCGAGCCGTGCGTTGTGCTTGTCCTTCAAGCACAGCGTCGTCTCCTTGGGCTGGGTGACTTCATCGAGGCTCGCGCGGTTCTTCTCCCAATCCCCGAGCTGCGTGTGGCACCGACCACAGCCCTCTTCCGCGCAGAGCTGCCATGCCTCGCGGGTGTGCTGATAGAGCCAGGCCTCGATGCTGTAGAAGGGCACGAGGAGACGCAGGCGCTTCATCCGCGTCTCCACCTCCGCTGGGAGTTGAGAACGCACGCCCGCTTCAATAGGCGAGCGCATGCGCGTGAGAAATTCGCGGACGTTCTCGCTCGATTCATGCCGGGACCAGGGCTTGTCTCCATCGATGTGGTAGAGGACGAAGCCGTGGGGCTTGAGGAGTTCGGTGATGATGCTGCGGATGAGCAATCTACGATTGCGCTCGTCGAGCGGATTGTTGCTCTTCCAGAGGTTGGCGTGCATGGCGCGACGCGCGCTCTCGTCCTCCAGGGGCTTGAAGTCGATACGGTGGGTCCACACGGCGGGGACGAGCAATTTGAACATCTCCTTCACGAGTGCGCGCACGGTGTCGTAGGCGCCCGCTCCGGAGTCCTCGGTCAGCACCATGACCGACAGGGTATTGGTGTAGCCGCTCACCAGAGTCCCTTCGCCTGGAGCAACTCGCCCACCTGCTGGAAGCCGACCTTGTAGGAGTCGAAGAAATCCTCCGCGGCCTCCTGGGACATGTTCTCCCAGACCATCTGTTCCGAGTTCCTGTCCCGACTACAGAGGATAAATGTAGATCGGACATCCACTGGAGACTCGAAGCTCAAGTAGTCGAGCAGGAGTGGATTTTGACTGGTCAGAAAGACCTGCCGTTCACCCAGCAACTCGAAGCAGGCTCGAATCCATTCATGATGAAGCCCATTGACGAGTTCGTCCGCGATGATGGTCGACTTCGCCGAAGCTACATAATGCATAAAGGCCAGCATGCGCTTTTGACCATAGCTGAGCATTTTTTCCGACACCCTCCATCCTCCCCGGTGTTGGAAATAAAATCTCAAACCACCCAGATGCATGACACCACCTGTCTCTTTTCTGGTCGAGTCCTGCAACTCGAAGATGGCTTCAGCAGATTCAAAGTCGAGAAGCTGAATTGTACGCCTGAGGAACGGAAGATCAGCATCCGTCAGGATGTACCGATCTGCTGCCCACTTTTGCGTGGCCTGAGCGGCGAGCTGCTCTTTGAATATATCACTATTGAGCCCCAGGTCTCCAGATAAAGAGAGCTGTCCATCATCATCCTGCTTCAGTTGAAGCCGATACTTACCAAGTCTGTCAAAATACTCGAGAGCCTCATCAAAGCGGCGCGTCATAGCCTCGAGGAACAAGCTCATCAAGTTGGAAACTGTATCTTCCAACCCGGGCGCACCTCGACTTAGCAACCATTCCCCCAACCCCGAAACCATCGTCACCCAAATCCGTGAATGAAAACTCTCAAGAGATACTTCCGATTCTGGTTCATCTATGCGTCGAACCGATCCACTCTTACCCTTAGCATCGACTTTGATTTGAATTCCTGTGGACTTCTCAAGGAAGACAGCAGTGAGCGACATCTCTGGAGAGCGCAACTCACCTGCAGAGGCCAAGACGTCCGAATACAGAGGTGAAAGGCTCTTCAGCTCCGAGGGAATAGCTGACCGACTCTCGTTACGCACCGAGACGGTGGCTGACGCCTTGTCCGAAGCCCATTCGTAGGAAATGTCGAATTCTTCATCCTTGAAGCCAGTAAAATCTGACCTAACGGACGTCGCGATGAGGTTGAGCAGCGTGGTCTTCCCGGTGCCATTCTGTCCGAGCAGCACATTGTGCCCCGCGTTGAACGTCAGCCGCGTTCCCGGCTTCACCGAGCGGAACTTGTTCACCTGGAGCCACTGGAGCTTGACCATCGGACACCTGATTGCGGCGCAACGCGCCCACGGAGGAGAACGCCGAGAATACGTGCCGGTCCTCAGGTGTCCAGCGGCATGCCTCTGTCGGAGGATTCTCGTGGATGACCGCGAACACGACCATGGAGGCAGGCGGTCCTGACGAATCGGGTGAGTGGTAGCCTACCCTCCAGGATCTCTTCACCGGGAGAAAGGCCGCTGTCATGTCCAAGGAGCCCATGAGTTCCGAGGTGGCGGGGAGTGTTGGCGCGCGAGGGCTGGCTGGCATGGCGCTCTGCCTGCTGGCCTTCGTGGTGCAGACCGCGTGTGTCACGAACACTTCCCTCGATGCATCCCCGGTGGAGACACGCCGCCACCAGCGCGCGACCCACCCGAACAACCCAGCCACGAAGGAACTAGCAGAGAGCGAAGCCAGGAGCACCCACTCGCGGCCATGGAGCCAACCCAGCAGCGCGAGGGACGTAGACGAGGCGGAACACCGGGAAGGGAGCGCGATTGGCTGGCCGGATGGCGTGGGGGATGGCCGGCCCCTCACGGTGCCCATCACCCTGGACTACTTCCAGGGCTTCCTCGTGCAGGCCGGGGTGCCCACCACCGCGGTGCCCACGGACGGGCGCACGCTGTCCCCAAGGCAAGCGCTGGAGCTGGTGCCGCACCTGCTCTCCACGCCGGTGACATTGGGCAACTTCGGCTCGCGACGCATGGCGGCGCACCTGCTCCTGGAAGTGGCCACGGGTAGAGCTCCGGTGTCCCGCGACGAGTTGCACGCGCGCATGCGGCGCTTCTCTCGGCTGCTGGTGCTCCGCCCGGATGGCTACCTGGTGAAGGCCACCTCGGGGGTGGCGGTTCAGAAGGCCGGCCAGGTGGTGCTGGCCAATGACGGGACGCTGCGAGCCGGCCGCTTCGAGGTGGGCCCGTTCTACGCGATCGACGGCGGGCGACTCTTCCCGGTGGATGTAAAGCTCGAGGTGCCGCACGGGGCTCCACCAGCGGGCAGCTACGAGCCGGACGACAACGCCGGGTTCGCGGTGGCCGAGGGCGCCGTGCTGGCGGTCGTGGACATGGTCGAGGGTCTCTACCGGCTCGTCTTCCACACGGGCGAGACGCTCGAGGGGCTGTCCCAACTCCCGAGCGCGGTGCGCCAGCTCTACGAGAACTCGCCGCGGCTCTGGGAGGAGTTCCGCCACAAGCCCTATGCGGAGAGGGTGCGCACCGTGTCCCGGCTCGCGACGGGCATCGTCCTGACGGTGGGCACCTCGGGAGCAGGGGCCTCGAAGGCCGCATCGTGGGGCGGGAAGCTCGGCGGCATGAGTGTTCCCCTGCTGTCGATGTCGGGGGACGGTCTCCTGGCGGTGCGCCTGGTGGCGGTACCCGCGAGAGGTGCCGTGGCCGTGGCGGGCAACGCACTGAGCGCCACCTACGTGCTTCACATGGCCAACACGGGAGCCCGGGGCGCTGGGGCCGGTGGTGGGTGGCCTCCAGTGGGTGGGCCCGGGCAGTGGGTGGAGGACACCTCCAGCATGTCCGAGCAGGCCCGGGACTACCAGGCCCAGGTGACGGGCGCACCCAAGCGATGGGCCTACAGGGTTTGTCGAGACGGTGAGTGCGTGAATTACGACGGCTACGATCCGCAGACGGGCACCCTGCTCGAAGCCAAGGCACGCGAGTACGACAAGTGGTTCGACGAGAATCTAGATCCTAGATTTGAATACAGGGGTTTGGACAGTATGATTGATCAAGCTCGGCGACAGCTACGGGTAGCGGGTGAGTTCCCGCTTCGCTGGCACGTCGCGGAACCACGGATGGTGGATGTGCTCCGTAAGCATTTTGCTCCACAGGGTTTTCACCGCATAGAAATTGTTTATACGAAGCCCGGAGCCGTGAGGACCGCCACCCATGAGTGAATCCTACGGAGCTGGAGCCTATTGGGGGCGTCGCCCTGAGTCGGTCGAAGAGTGCGCTCGACGTGCGGAAACATTCTTCCGGCTCATGGCGGAGTGCCACCCGAACTATGCCCGCTGGTACGAGCAGAGCAACTCCATCCGGAAAGCGCTGCAGCTCGGCTTCGAGCCTACCCGCGAGACCTTCGTGAGGTTCTTCGGGCGGAAGAAGTACCAGAGCGGGAATGACGGGTTTCACTTCAGCGCCTGGACGGGGCGCGAGAAACAAGACCAGGGCGGCATGGTCATGTTCAACTGCGGGTCGAAAGCCGAATTTTCGCCCAACGTGCTGCGCCTCTTCTTTCCGACTGAACCCCTGGGCCACGAGCGCATGCTCAGCTCGCCAGTTGTCTCCGGCATCATGCGGGCCATGGCCGTGGCCTGGGAGCCAGAATGGGCCCTCGCGACGGCGGACGGACTGTGGGACCAGCTCTCCAATGGCAGTCGGCTCGGCTGCTTCATCGGCTGGATGACATACTTCTCGCGCGAACGTGGGGAAGTTGCACCTCTGCCCGCCCCCGTACGGGTGGAGCCGGTAGGAGACAAGGGCACGCTCGTCATCCTCACCCCGGAACGACTCACCCCGAGCAATCCCGAACATGTGGCCCTGGCACGGCGCGTCCAGACTCTGCTGGAGGAACAGGGTCTGCTCCGTCTGGTGATTCAACCACGGCCCGCACCCACCTGACTCACCGCTCCTCGGGCACTCCAGCATCCACGCTGGTGGGAGCACGCTGCTCCTTCAACACGGGCAGGAAACATCTGCCTTTGTACGCGAACGTCAGGCGTGGGCAGGTTGGAGATCTCTGCTCGAGCGTACGCCAGCAGGTGCCGGACAGTTCCACCTCGATCCCTTCCGTACAGGGGGCCTGCTTCTGATTCCTCACCGGGAGCGGTGCCTGCTCGTACCGGGCGGAGCCCGGCGGGTCGACCCGCACATCCGTGGCCCACTTCTCGTCTGGAGCCTGAACACTCGGCGCCTCGGGTGAAACGCGTACCATGGACACCAGCGCCAACAGCACCACCGCGGCGAGCACGAGCCCCCTGGGCCAGTGGCTCCGCCGCTCCACTCGCGCGGGAACGGGGGGCGGCGGCGGAGCGATCCAGGAGGGCTTTGGCCTCGGGGGCCGGACGAGGCGCCGCTCGGGACTGCCCCCCTCCTGAGCCGGCGGCACCTCTTCCCACTCGAAGATGCTCGCGTCCCACGCGGGCGCCCCATCGCTGGCCGCCGCCACCAGCGCCTCGTGCAGCGCCGCGCCACTCGGGTAGCGCTCCGAGGGGTCCTTCGACAACAGCCGCACAATCACATCACTCAACGCCCGGGGCACCCGGGGATTGACGAGCACGGGCGCCATCGGCCGCGCCTCGAGGATCGCCATCTGCAACAAGTCCGCCGGTAGCCCCTCGGGGAAGGGTTGATGCCCGGTGGCCGCTCGGTAAAGACAGACGCCCAGCGCATACAGGTCATCGCCCGGTTGAAAGGCATAACGCGCGCCGGGGTGCTCGCGGCTCTTCCACAAAAAGCGCACCGCCTCGGGGGTGAGCAGGTACAGGGTGGCCGGAGGGAGCGGACCCGTGGTGAGCGGTGCCGCTCCCTCGTACCAGCCCACGCCGAAGTCGAGCAGCACCGGTTGTCCATCCGACTCACGCACCAGGATGTGCTCTGGCTTCAGGTCGCGGTGCAGCACGCCTCGCGCATGCAGCTCGCCCAGGGTGTTCGCCACCGTCGCCCCCACCTCTGCGAGCCGCCGGAAGGTGGTACCTTCCTTCTCGGCCCACACGTCCAGCGCCAGACCGGGCACCCAATCCATGACGAAACCCAGACACCCCTCGCGAGGGTGCGGCCAGCGCGTCCAGCCGTGGAACCCCACCACGTGGGGATGCGCCGCCCGGGTCATCATCAGCTCCACCTCGCGCTCGACCCGTCCGTCGCTCGCGTACCACGCGAACTTGAGCGCGTAGAAGTCCCCCGGGTGCTCCAGGTCCTCCACGCGGTAGACGGCGCCCTGGCCTCCCACGCCCAACGGCTCCACCACGCGCCAGCGGCCCACCCGCGTCCCCGGGGCCAGGGCCTCCGGGTACAGCCGCACCGTTCCAGGACTCGTGGCCACCCGTGCACCTCCGCGCTCGTCCCACCGCCGGGACGAGCGCTCAATACCACGACCTGACGCCGGAGGTCACCTCGTCCGGCCCACCTCCGGCGGCCGGCTCACGGGCACGCGCCCGAGGGAGCGGGCGTGCGGGTGAGCGTGCCGGTCTCGTCGATCCGCGGCGTCAGGCCCGAGATGACCCCGGACACGGCGCGCGCCGTGGCGATGAAGGAGCGCGGGCCCGTCACCCCGACCTGGTAGATGAAGCGGCATCCGCCCACCCACGAGCTGTCCGGACCCGAGGGGCGCGTGCCATCCGTGCAGCCCAGGGGCGCGAAGCCCACCTGCGCCAGGTCCTGTGAATACTTGTCCTTCTCATAGAGCCAGGAGCGCTCCGCCTCGTACAGCGCCCTCATCTCGCGGATGGCCTCGCCGTCAATGCCTCCACAATCGACGGGCGGGCCCTCCGCCATCGCCACCGCGCTCCACGACCCGCACAGCGCGCCCACCACGGACAGCCACCGCATCGAATGACGCATCAGGTGCACCCCCTCTTGTTTCATCGCGAGCGCAGTAGACAGCCGCACTCGCCAGGGGTTCCAAGCAAAAGCGCCGCGCGGGGAGCGACTTCCGTGTGACGGCGGCGAGGACTCAAGCCGCCGTGGGCTGGGGTTTGCGGCGCAGGAAGAACAGGAAGAGCAGCCCCACGCCCAGGATGCCCGCGAAGGTGATGAGGCCGTCGAACGCCACGCTCGCGCGAGCGCCCAGGCCGCGAAAGCCCGACGCGTGCCCGTCCAGGGCGGTGACGTAGCTGATGGCGAAGTTGGAGGTCGCGACGAAGAGCGTGTACTTCGTGGTGACGGCGGCCCCCTCGCTGACCATGTCGAGCACCATGCCGGCGAAGGCCGCGTAGCCCGCGCCGTTGGCGAAGCTGTAGGCCAGCGTGCCCCAGATATAGGTGGTGGGCGTCATGGGCGCGGCCGCCATGGCGAGGGCGCACAGCCCCGTGAGCCCGCCCATGAGCGCGTAGTTGAGCTTGCGATTCACCCGGTCCGACAGCCACCCGCCCAGCAGCGAGCCGAGCGCCCCGGTGACGCCCATGCCCAGGCCGTTGACGAGCTCCACCACGTGCTCGGGCACCTGGTAGTCGCCCGCCATGGCGCTGAAGAGGTTGGTGAGCGCGCCGCAGCTCACCGGCAGGAGGCACAACACCAGCATGACGAGCCCCTCCCGGCTGAAGGCCGTGCGCACCAGGTCCATCACGATTCCCTTCACGCGCTCCCAGGCCGCGCGCAGCAGGGGCCCCGGCTCGGCCCGGGCACCCGCGCGCTCGACGATGAAGAAGATGCCCACCCCGCTGCCCAGCACCAGCACGGCCATCACCACGCCCACCACCTGCCGGGAGAAGGAGCTGGCGAGCCAGATGCAGAGCGCACCGAGGATGCTCGTGGCCCCCACGTTCCCCGCCATCTGCCAGCCGCCCGTGCGCCCCTTGTCCTCGAGCCGCGTGGTGGTGGCCATGAGCCCGTTGAGCGCCGCGTGCGCCGTGGACGCCGTGGCCTGCATGCCCGTGAGCAGCAGCGTGTAGAGCCCGAGGTGCTTGGAGGGCTCGTCCAGGAAGGCACACGCCAGGAGGAACAGCGCCGTGAGCAGCGTGCAGACGCCGTACCAGATGCGCCGCCAGGGCCCGAGGTCGATGAGCGGCACCCACAAGAGCTTCCAGGCGTGAGGAGAAAAGGCGGTGCCGGACAGCAGGCCGATCTCCGCGAGCGGCATGCCCTCGCGGGCCAGCCAGTAGGGCACCGCCGTCTGCAGGAAGCCCACGGCGGCGCCGAACTGGATCTCCAGCAGACCGAACAGGGGGGGCCAGGACCAACGCTCTTCGGAGGTGGCGGGTGCCACCACTTCGGACTCGATCACGGATGACTCGGGAGGCAAGGGGTCGACAGGGTCCGCAGTGTACCCCTCCCGCCAGGCTCTCTACAGATGCTGGCCCTCGCGCAGGGGGGCCAGGATGGCACGGCCCACGGCGGCGTAGTCACCGCTGAAGTGGTGCCCCCCCTCGAGCTCCAACACCCGCGCGCCCGGCACGTCCGAGAGCAGAGGACAAAGACTCTCGCTGGCCTCGTCGCTCCCATACAGGCACACCACGGGCAGGCCTCCGAGCGACTTCACCGCGGGAAGGATGGGCTCTCCCCCGCCCCCGCCCAGCAGATCCACCACGTGCACCTCCAGCTCCGCTTCCTGGCCCGGCGCGATGAGCGCGAGCGCCTGGACGTTCTTCCGGGCCTCGGCGGACAGCTTCGCCACCACCGACGGGAGCACGTCCGCCCCGCGTGAGTAGCCCACCAGCACCACGCGCGCCTTCTTCCAGTCCCGCAGGTAGTGCGCCAGCACGCGCTCCAGGTCCTTCGCGGTGGCTTCGGGCGTGCGCCGCTTCCAGAAGTAGCGCAGCGAGTCCCAGCCCACCACCGGCACGCCCTGGGCCGCCAGCACCGAGGCCACGTCGCGATCGATGCCCGCCCAGCCCCCATCGCCCGACAGCAGCACCACCAGCGAATCCCCTCCCTCCTTGCCCGCGGGCACCTGGATGAGGGGCAGGTCCGACACGTCCTCCAGCGGCGCGCCGCTCTCCTCCTCCCGGGTGGCCGTCACCGGAGGCGGGGGCGCCGCGTGACGCGCGAGTTCCGCCTCGGCCGCGAGCACCGCGTCCGTCCACCCCCCCAGCGGCACGAGGCCCCGTCCCACCCCGGGCACCCGCGTCACCTCCGCCCGCCGCACGCCCTCCGCGAAGGCCCGCGCCCGCTCCACCGGGAACACCGTGTCCTTCTCGCCCACGAGCACCCGCCAGGGCTCGGAGAGCGGCTTGAAGGGCCCGAGCCGCTCACCCTCACGCGTGCGCTGGCGCACGAGCCCGCTGCCCCTGCACAGGGTCCCGTCCATGCGCAGCACGGGGTTGAACCCCAGGCTCACCCCGCCCGCGAAGGTGTTCACCGGCGCCTGCACGAGGCTCGCGTACACCAGGCCCGCCCCCGCCCCCGTGCCCAGCAGCACCGGATGCAGGTACTCGGGCAGGCCCAGCTTCTTCTGCGTGGACTGGCTGAGCGCCTCCAGGTCCCCCGCCGGGTAGGCACACTTCTTCCCCGCCCCCACCGCCGCGAGGTACGCGGGCGTGCGCACGCCCAGCACCAGCGCGCCCTGGCCCGCCAGCTCCTTCGCCAGCGCCCGCTCCCCCGCTCCCCACCCCGCGTCTCCCGACAGGAAGAGCACCACCGCGCTCGGCGCCCCCGTGGGACGCACCAGCGCCACCTCGCCGAAGCGGCCGAAGGACACCGTGCTCCCCACGTCCGCCGCCCCTCCCACCGACGCGGCGAGCAGCGCGCCCATCACGACCCAGCCCTTCAGGTGATTCATCGTGCCACCAATCCGGCAATGCCCCGCGAGACGAGTGAACCCACGCCCGCGAGCACCCGCGGAAACGCGAGCCCTCCAGGAGAAGCCAGGTAGCGCGGCGTCCACACCGGCTTGAACTTCTCCTTGAACCGACGCAATCCCTGGAAGTTGTAGAAGTGCTCGCCGTGGGTGAAGAGGAACGCGCCCGCGCGCTGCCACAGTGGCGCGAGCGCATGCGACTCGAAGCCGGAGAAGGGCGCCATGCCCAGGTTGAAGCGCTCGTAACCCTGCTCGCGTCCCCACAGCATGAGCGACACGAAGAGGTGATCCATCACCCCCCGGGGCGCGCCCGGCCGGTAGCGCATCAGATCTATCGACAGCTCCACCTTCAACTCGGGCGCCCAGAGGTTGGCGAACCCGAGCAGTTCCCCGCCCTGGCGCACCACCGCCACCGGGCCCTCGCGCAGGTAGCGCTCGGAGAAGTAGCCGAGCGAGAAGCCCTTCTCGCGCGTGTTCTTCTCCTCCAACCACGCATCCGACACGGCCTCGAGCTGGGGCAACAGCGGCTCCACGCTCCCGCGCGGCACCACCTCGAAGATGACGCCCTCCTTCTCCAGCTTGCGGTGCGCGTGGCGCAGCGAGCGGCGCTCGGGCGAGTCCAACTGGAAGTCCGCGAGCGGCACCGTGGCCTCCTCGCCCAGCTTGAGCAGCGACAGCCCCAGGTCCAGGTAGCGCGGCAGCGAGCCAGGACCCACCTGGTAGAAGCACGTCCAGCCGTGGTGCACGTCCACCAGCTCCCGGAAGCGCCACGCCAGCTCCGTGGCTTCCTCGGGCGTGCCCCCCACCGGCTCCCCCATGGACACCCATGCGCGCCCCGCCACGCCGTACATGATGAAGGCCGTGCCCGCCTCGTTGAAGAGCAGCGACTTGTCCCCCACGAGCGCCAGGTGGCTCATGGACTCGGGGGAGCGCGCCACGAGGGGACGGGCCCGGGCCAGGGCCTCCTCCGAGGGAAGCTCGCTCCGGGGCGAGGAGGGCGCGAGCAGCCGCGCGACGCCGAACAACAGCACCACCCCGCACACGCCCACCGAGGCGCGCAGGAAGCGCGGCGCGTCGCCCTCGAAGGTGAACCGCCACCACAGCTCCCCGCCGTAGTCCACGTGCCGGTAGGAGAAGAAGCCGAGCCACACCGACGCGCCCACCACCGCGGCGAGCGCCAGGAGCCACGGCGCGCTGAATCGCTCGGCGAAGAGCGAGGTGTGCCGGTAGAACTGGGCGCGGAAGGGCGCCAGCACCAGCGCCAGCGCGAAGAGCAGACCCGCCTCCTCGAAGTCGAGGCCCTTCACCAGCGACACCACGCCACCCACCCCGAGCAGCCCGAGCGTCAGCACGTACGCCGCGTCCAGGCGCCGCTGAAGGCCCCGGCCGAGCAGCACGAGCGACACGCCCGCGAGGCTGCCGAGCAGGTGGGACAGCTCCAGCAGGGGCAGGGGCAGCCAGCGGCGCAGCACGAGCAGCCGCTCCGCCACGGTGGGCGTCGCGCCGGAGAAGAGCAGCACGGCGCCCGCGAGCACCGCCCCCGCCGCGGCCACCAACGGCACCACCGGAGCGAACGAGGCATGCACGCCCCTGACGATCCGCGACACCCGCTCGCGCCGGCGCATGAGCTCGCTCGCCGCCATCACCCCCGCCGCGAGGACGAAGGGCCCGACGTAGTAGATGGCGCGCCATGCCATGAGCGAGCCCAGCACCGCCGGGGCGGGCACGCGCGGGGTGAGGACGGCGACGAGGATGGACTCGAAGACGCCCAGGCCCCCGGGCACCTGGCTGAGCAGCCCCGCCACCTGCCCGAGCATGTACAGGCCGATGAAGGCCGGCGGGGACAGGTCCGCGCCCTCGGGCAGGAGCAGGAAGAGCACCATCGCGGCGAGCAGCCAGTCCGCGCCCGACACGAGCACCTGTCCCAACGCCAACCGGAGCGAGGGCAACGCCACGGCATGCCCGCGCACGGAGAGCGGCTCGCGCCACACGGCGCACAGGACGACGTAGCCCAGGGTGGCCGCGAGCAGGACGGCGCCCAGCAGCCGCGAGCCGAGGGGCAGCGCCACGATGCCCGGCACCTGGACGGGCTCGGCCACGAGGGCGAGGCCCCCGACGAATCCCAGGCCCAGCCACAGGGTGAGGCCACAGAAGACGGCCACGCGGGACACGTCCACCACGCTCAGGCCCCAGGCGGAGTAGAGGCGGTAGCGCACGGAAGCACTGCTGAGCATGGCCATGCCCAGGTTGTTGCCGAAGGCGTAGGCGATGAAGGACGTCATCGCCACCCGGGGATAGGGCAGTGCCTTGCCCGCGTACGCGAGCGCCAGGACGTCATAGAGCGACAGCAGGAGGTAGTTGGCCGCCGTGACGAACACCGCCAGGCCGACGCGGCCGAGGGGCAGGGCGTCGAGCGCCGCGGACACGTCGCGCCAGTGGAAGTCGCGCAGCTCGCGGTGGAGGACCCAGGCCGACAGGGCCAGCAGCACCACGGGCAGGAGCGCGGTGAGTGCGCGGGAGGGCTTCATGCTCCTCGCGCATAGCAAGGCGCCAGTGCGTGGGCATGAACGGCCCGGCCCATGTGCTCACCGCTGGAAGCTTCGGACGAAATCCATCCCGGAGACGACAGAGCCCCCGAGCAGCAGGACACCCATGCCCCGCACCACCCAGGTCATCGCGCGGAGGGAGAAGCGCCGGCCGTGGCGCCACAGCAGGCCCACGAGCGCGGCCTCCCAGCACGCCACGCCCGCGCCCGCGCCGAATCCGAAGGGCAGCACGCCCAGGTGCGTGAAGTGGACGAGCTGCCGCGCGTAGAGGAAGGCAACGACGCCGCTCCAGGTGGCCAGGAGCGTGGGGTTGAGCGCGGACACGGAGAAGCCCACCAGGAACCCCGTCACGTGCCGCTCCGGCTCGAGCGCCGAGTCCCCTCGTGGGGACCACCGGGCGAAGTACACCCCGAGCGCCACGAGCAGCAGCGCGCTCAGGCCCTTGGACACGGGGAGCACGGCGGGGTGCGCGGAGAAGAAGTGGGTGAAGCCCCAGAAGGCCACGGCGGCATAGCAGGCCTCCGCCAGCGCGGCGCCCAGGCCCACGCGCAGGGCCACGCCATGATGCCCTCGCAAGCACTCGGAGAACACCATCACCGCCACGGGCCCCGTCAGCGGCATGGAGCCGATGAAGCCGAACGCGAAGGCGACGAGCACGGTGAGGAGCAACTCCATGTCTGGATTGGAGCACCGAACCGGGCGGACCGGGCGGCCCCGAGCACGCCGCCGCTCTGCATTCAACGCTGCCGCACACGGGGCCCTTGTCCCGGCGCGCCGGGCCGGTACATACGCCCCCAGGAGGATTCCCCATGCGCGACAGCTCGAAGCGTTTCTCACCCCCCGGCCCGCTCGGCTTCGGGGGCGCCCCCCTGGGCAACATGTTCAACCGCGTGAACGAGGAGACGGCCGAGGGCGCCCTGCTGGCGGCCTGGGACAGCGGCATCCGCTACTTCGATACCGCGCCCATGTACGGGTGTGGCCTGTCCGAGCACCGCTTCGGCCGCGTGCTGCGCCGCTTCGAGCGCGACGCCTACGTGCTGTCCACCAAGGTGGGCCGGCTGCTCCTCCCCGACCCGAGAGCGCCCGAGAACCTGGGGCCCTTCCTCGGGGTGCTGCCCTTCCGGGTGCAGTACGACTACTCGGCCGAGGGCGCGCGCCGGTCCATCGAGGACAGCCTGCAGCGGCTCGGCGTGGGGCGCATCGACGTGGCCTACATCCACGACGTGGCCGAGGACCATCACGGCCCGGGGTGGAAGGAGGTGTTCGCCACGGCGATGAAGGGAGCGGCGCGGGAGCTGACGCGGATGCGCGAGGAGGGCCTCATCCGCGCCTGGGGGCTGGGGGTGAACCGGGTGGAGGCCTGCCAGAAGGCGCTGGAGGAGTCGGATCCAGACGTGTTCCTGCTCGCGGGGCGCTACAGCCTGTTGGATCTCACGGCGCTGGACACGCTGTTTCCCGCCTGCGCCGCGCGCGGCGTGAAGGTGGTGGTGGGCGGCCCCTACAACTCGGGGCTGCTCGCGGGCGGCAGCACGTTCGAGTACGCGGAAGCACCCCCCGAGCAGGTGGCCGCGCGCGACCGGGTGGCGGCGGTGTGCCAGCGGCATGGCGTGGACATCAAGGCGGCGGCGCTCCAGTTCTGCGCCGCGCATCCGGTGGTGGCCTCGGTGATTCCCGGCGCCAAGAGCGGCGAGCGGGTGCGCCAGAACGTGGAGCTGATGCGCCAGTCCATCCCCGGCGCGTTCTGGCGGGAGCTGAAGCAGGAGGGCCTTTTGCCCGCGCACGCGCCGACGCCGGGGAACTGAGCCATGCACGACGACTCCCTGCCCACGCCGCCCTCCCTTCGGAGGCGCGGAGGAAGTCCTGGAATTCCGCGTTATATGTTGCTTAACCTGCGCCTCCTCATGAACGCCCGCCTCGCTCCGTCCCCCCGAAGCTCCGCGCCGTGGCGCCGGAGGGGTCAGAACCTCACCGAGTTCGCCCTCATCACGTTCCTCGTGGCCGTGGGGACGATCGGGGTGGTGGGGCTGTTCGGCGACAACCTGCGCCAGCTCTTCGGGACGAGCTCGGAATCCATCGCGGGTGCATCGACCGCGCAGAACGGGGGGACCGCGCCCTCCTCGGACCTGAGCAAGTGGAGCATCAAGGGCGCGAGTGGCGACACGGGCAACCCGGGCGGGAGCTCGAACTCCGGGAGCGCGGAAAGATAGGTCCGTGGGGGTCGAGTCCCGCGAGATGGCCTGTCACGCGGCCTGACTCCCGCCGCCGTCCCGCACCACGAAGGCGAGCTGTCCCGCCTCGGTGCCGCGCGTGGGGGTGAAGTCGAACCGCCTTCCGCACGACGCCTGGGTGTCCGCCGAGACGAGCACGCCTCCTCGAGGGGCGTGCCGCGCCAGTTGCCGCGCCTGATCCATCGGCGAGCCGAGCACCGTGTACTCCCACCGGCCCCCCCGCGAGCCCACGTTGCCCACCAGCGCCTCGCCGGTGGCCACGCCCACGCGCACCTCCAGGGCCACCCGGGACGTGGCCCGCGCCTCCAGCCGGGACCGCACCGCCAGCGCCGCCTCCACCGCGCGCCGCGCATGGTCCACCATCCGCTGCGGATCCCCGAACACCGCGAGCACCCCCTCGCCGCGCAGCGAGTCCACGCGCCCCTTGCGCGCGAGCACCTCGTGCACCACCCCGTCGAGGACCTCGCGCAGCTCGCCCACCACCTCCTCGGGAGGCAGGCGCTCCAGGGCGCCCGTGGCACCCTGCACCCAGGCGAACAGCACCGACACGCGCTGGCGGGAGCCCTCCAGGCTCAGCACCCCCTCCGAGGCGGACACCAGCCGCTCCAGCTCGGCGTCATCCACATAGCCCTCGAAGGTGTGACGCATCCGCGAGCGCTCCTGCTCGTCGGCGGAGATGCGCCCCGCGAGCACCAGACCGAAGACCAGTACCGAGGCCACCATGGGCCCCAGGGGCCCGAGCACCACCCCGCGCTCGGCCAGCAGCAGCGCTCCGCCCACCACCCCGAGCAGCACCACCAGCACCGAGGCGAACGTCAGCGAGGGGCGCAGCACCAGCACCGCCCCCGTCAGCAGCGCGCCACACAGGGCGATGAGCGCGAGTTGCAGTCCCAGGGGCAGCTCGCGCACGGGCCGCGCCTCCAGCAGATCGCTCAGGAGCGAGGCGTGCAGCAGCACCAGCGGCAACGTCTGACCATTGGCGAAGGGGCCCAGGTCGCGCACGCTCTCCGCCGTCTGCCCCACCAGCACGTACTTGTCCTTGAGGTGCTCGGCCAGCGCCGGGGGGAAGACGGGCTCGCGTGCCTGGGCGAGCTCCGCGTAGAGCGCGCCGTAGGAGAGCACGTCCGTGGCCCCGGGCCTGCGGAAGCTGGCCAGCACGGCGCTGCTGTCGTCGGTGGGCACGTGCAGGGCACCCAGTCGCACGCCGTCCGGCTCCTGGAGGATGTCGGAGATGGGCAGCCCCAGGCCCCGCATGTACATGCCCAGCGCGAACGTGGGCAGGGCCCGTCCCGCCAGGTTCGACAACAGGTATGCGCCGCGGACGTTGCCGGAGGCCGAGCGCGCCACCTCCACCTGCGCCACCACCGAGCCGCGCAGCAGGGGCTCCTGGGGCGCGAGCACGCCCTGGCACCCGAAGCGGGGCGAGGGGCCCGGGGCGAGGGAGGAGGACTCGAGCCGCTGGGCCAGCGCCTGGGCCTTGTCGTTGGCCTCGAAGGTACAGGGCGCGGCCAGCACCACCCGGCCGTACCGGGCGATGGCCTCGCCCAGGGCCGCGTCCGCGCTGGGGCCGTCTCGCGCCGGCAGGTAGAGGAAGGAGTCGATTCCGAGCGCCTTCACCCCGGCCCGCCCGAGCGCCTCCACCATCCTCGCCTGGACGTGGCGTGGCTGGGGCCAGCCCACCGTGTCGATGGTGGGCTGATCGATGGCGAGCAGCACCACCTGCTTGTTCCACGGCCGGGGACGGGCCGTCAGCAGCAACCCCTGCGCGCGCTCCTCGAAGCCGCGCCAGGCGTGCGTGGGCGCCAGGGCCATCACGAGCGCGGTGGCCAGCGCGCCCAGCAGCACGCCGCGCCGCACCCGCCGTCGCACCCGGTTCCGGGCGCTCTCCTGCTCGCGCGCGGGGTCTCTCGCGAGCGCTTGGAGCAGCGCCTCCATGCTGGGGAAGCGCTCCTTGGGGTCATGGCTCAACCCACGCAGCACCACGTCGCTCAACCACGGCGGCACGCGGGTGCGGGTGCTCGAGGGCTGGAAGCGCCGGGTCCGGATGTTCCACTCCACTTCCGCGTCGTTGTCACCCGCGAAGGGCCGACAGCCGTGGAGCGTCTCGTACAGCGCCACGCAGAAGCTGAACTGGTCGCTGCGCTCGTCGACGGGGAACAGGAGGGTCATCTGCTCGGGCGCCATGTACCCGGGCGTGCCCACCACCAACCCCGCCCGGGTCAACTCCTGGCCGAGCCACCGCTCCTGTCCGGGTGCGCCCTCGGACCGTGGGGCGTCCGGGAGGCCCTCCCGGGAGCGGGCCAGTCCGAAGTCCGACACCCGCACCGAGCCGTCCACGCCGATGAGGATGTTGCTCGGCTTGATGTCGCGGTGGATGAGGCCCGCGGCGTGCGCGGCGGCCAGCCCCGCGCCTGCATGACGGAAGATCTCCAGGATCTGACGCGTGGAGCGGGGCGTCCGGGACCACTCGCGCAGCGTGGTGCCCTCCACGTATTCCATGGCCACGAAGAACCGGCCCTCGACGTGGAGCAGGTCATGGATGGTGACCACGTTGGGATGCGAGACGCTCGCCATGGCCTGCGCCTCGCGCAGGAAGCGGGTCTTGTGCTCCTCGTGCTCCGGGCGCTCGGACATCCAGGAGTGCAGCCGCTTGATGGCCACCCGACGGTGCAGCTCGGGGTCATGAGCCAGGTAGACGGCGCCCATGCCACCGGTGCCCAGCACGCGCTCGATGACGTAGCGGCCCACGCGGCTGCCGGGCTCGAAGTCCTGGGGTGCGGCGGAGGCCTGGGGTCGCGGCGCTGCCCGGGAGCCCTCGGCGCGCGTCGCGTCCTGGGAGTCCTCCGTGCGCGTCGTGTCCTGGGAGGGAGGCTCGGAGGGCCGCACCGGGGCGGCGGGGCGCGAGTCGCGGGGGGGATCCGCGGCGGTCGGGGCGAGTTCCGCCCGGCACCGCGCGCACCCGCCCAGGTGGGCCTCCACCCGCTGCCGCCGCTCGGGAGGAAGCTGTCCCTGGAGGAAGAGGGAGACCTCGTGCGGCTTCAGACACGCTGGAGAGGGAGGCTGCGCGGAGGGAGGACGAGGCGGGGAGGCCATGGAGGGGTGGTTCGAAGCATAGCCGTCCCCGACTGGACCCGGACGAGCCCGGTGCTCCCCAGGCATGCATGACGGAGACTCCAGGAGGCTACCCCTCCAATCATCGACTGCGAATCGCACGTGCTTCTTCTCGTACACGCACGGCGCCGACACTGGGCAACCAGGGAGAAGGGCGTTTCCACGAGGGGATGGAGGGCCATTGGTTGCACTTACAGCAACCAGGCGTCTCAGCCGCCAAGGGAGCAGAACGGAGGACGGTCCAAAACCCACCTGATTTCAATGGGTTGGATCCATATCTCGATTCTACACACGTACATGTCGAAATCGGCTTGCGGTTACGTCGAATGTACGCATTGTTACGTCAACACAGTTGTGTGCAACCGACGATTCCACTGCGTCTGTCCGCCCATGGAGGGGCATATGACCGCACAACATTCTTCTCCTGATGTCCTCGATGCTCCGCGGGCCCTAGAGCCTATTGCCGCGACCGAGGCCACCCTGCATCAAGTTCAGCGGCTCATGCAGCTCGTCAACCGAGACCTCCGCGACGAAGAAGGTCAGCCTCGATTCGGCCTGATCGGACCCGACTACACGTCCGAGCGACTTCCCGCGGACGTCCTCACCCTCCTGAAGCAACTCCTGGCCATCCTGGCATCGGGAGATGCCGTCACGGTCGTACCCGTGCACCAGGAACTCACGACCCAAGAAGCGGCGAACCTGCTCAACGTGTCACGACAATACCTCGTGCAACTCCTCGATGAGGGGAAGATCCCCTTCCACCGCACGGGTACACACCGGCGGCTCTACAGCAAGGACGTCCTGGAGTACCGCGCACAGAGGAAGCGTGAACGTCGCGCACAGCTCGATGCGATGAGCCAGGAGACACAAGACGCGGGCGGCTATCCCGAGTTGGAATGAGTCCCAGGCTCGTACACTGTGTTTCCCGCCTCATTCCCGGTTGTTCTCGATGCGAACGTGCTCATTCCGCTCAGCATCCGGGACACTCTGCTCCGCGCCGCCAATGAAGGGCTCATCCAGCCCTACTGGTCAGAGGAGATCCTGGACGAGGTACGACGCAACCTCATCCGGGCCCTCCAGCTTCCAGAAGAGAAGGCCACCAAGCTCATCCGCGCGATGAAGGAGGCATTTCCCGAAGCCATGGTCTCGGGACATGACTGGCTCATTCCGGCGATGCGCAATGACGTCAATGATCGGCACGTCCTCGCCGTGGCGGTGCATGTTGGCGCCCAGACCATCGTGACGAGCAACCTGCGTGACTTCCGAAAAGAGCACCTGCCCCCCAGAATCCAGGCCCAGGATCCGGACACGTTCCTCCAGCACCTCTTCGATCAAAACCGGCTCATCATGATGGAAGTGCTGTGTGCTCAAGCCGAGGCTCTCAGAAAGCCTCCCATGACGCTCGCTCAGCTTCTGGATGGATTGGCGAAGTCCGTCCCCGGGTTCGTCGAGGAGGTCCGCCGCCATCGCCCCCTGATTTGACCCCGCTCAACTGCGTTCGGACGGCATTGGCCTCTGCCGTCCTGCAGCATTTCCACCTCGCTCCCGGCTTCAGCCGCGCGAGAACGCGTCGCCGACGATCTGCCGCGCCTCGTTCACCAGCGCGTCCAGGTGCGCCTGGTCCCGGAAGCTCTCCGCGTAGATCTTGTACACGTCCTCCGTACCCGAGGGCCGCGCCGCGAACCACCCGTTGTCCGCCACCACCTTCAGCCCGCCCAGCTCCGCGTTGTTCCCCGGCGCGCGCGTGAGCCGCTGGGTGATGGGCTCGCCCGCCAGCGTCGTGGCCCGCACCGCCTCCGGCGACAGCTTCTTGAGCACCGCCTTCTGCGCGGACGTGGCCGGCTGATCAATCCGCGTGTACAGCGGCGCGCCGAACTTCTTCGTCAGCTCCTGGTAGTGCACGCCCGGGTCCTTGCCCGTGCGCGCCAATATCTCCACCGCCAGCAGGTCCAGGATGATGCCATCCTTGTCCGTGGACCACACGGTGCCGTCGTGGCGCAGGAAGGACGCACCCGCGCTCTCCTCGCCGCCAAAGCCCAGCGAGCCATCCAAGAGCCCGTCCACGAACCACTTGAAGCCCACCGGCACTTCCACCACGCGCCTGCCCAGGTCCCCCGCCACGCGGTCGATCATGCTGCTGCTCACCAGCGTCTTGCCCACTCCCACGTCCTGCTTCCACTGGGGCCGGTTGCGGTAGAGATAGCTGATGGCCACGGACAGGTAGTGGTTGGGGTTCATCAACCCCACGCTCCTCGTCACGATGCCATGCCGGTCCGAGTCCGTGTCGTTGCCGAACGCGATGTCGTAGCGGTCCTTGAGCTCCACCAGCCCCGCCATGGCGTAGGGCGACGAGCAGTCCATGCGGATCTTCCCGTCATGGTCCACGCGCATGAAGCGGAAGGTGGGGTCCACCGTCTTGTTCACCACCTGGAGGTTGAGCCCGTAGCGCGCGGCGATGGGCTCCCAGTAGTCCAGGTTCGAGCCCCCCAGCGGATCCGCGCCAATCGACAGCTTCGCCCCGCGCACCACGTCCAGGTCCACCACGTTGCGCAAGTCTTCCACGTACGGGGTGATGAAGTCGTAGCGCTCCAGATGGGCCACGTTCTGCGCGCGCTCGATGGGCATGCGCCGCACCGCCGCGTTGCCCGAGCCGAGCAGCTCGTTGGCGCGCTTCTCCATCCAGCTCGTGATGTTGGTGTCCGCCGGGCCGCCGTTGGGCGGGTTGTACTTGATGCCGCCGTCCTCGGGCGGGTTGTGCGAGGGAGTGATGACGATGCCGTCGGCCAGGCCCGTCTGCCGCCCCCGGTTGTAGGTGAGGATGGCGTGGGAGATGACGGGCGTGGGCGTCGCGCCGGGCGTGTAGCGCACGCGCACCTCGTTGGCCGCGAGCACCTCGAGCGCCGTGCGCTGCGCGGGCTCGCTCAGCGCGTGCGTGTCCATGCCCAGGAACAGCGGGCCGTTGATGCCCTGCTTCTCCCGGTACTCGCAGATGGCCTGAACGACAGCCAGGATGTGCGCCTCGTTGAAGCTGCGGCGCGCGGCCGAGCCACGATGACCCGAGGTGCCAAACGCCACGCGTTGCTCGGGCTCGCGCACGTCCGGCAGCTCCGAGTAGTACTGCGAGCGCAGGGTGTCGGGGTTGATGAGGATGGAATCGGGAGGGGGCTTGCCAGCGTATTGATGGGCCACGCGGCCACTCTAGCGCCGCGCGCCCCTCCGGCACGTCCCGTTTTCCGCGATGTTGTCCCGTTCACGCCCGCATCAGGGGCTACAGGTGCTGGGGAACGGCCTTGTCTCCAGGGAAGCGGCTGCCGCCCAGTTCCTGGCTCTCCTCGAACATCTGGCTGTCCTCCTCGTAGCCAGAGCCGCCCGTGCCTGGATCCTGCGAGGGATCCTGGTCGCGCACGTCCTCCTTGGAGTTGCTCGTGCCACTCGCGTCCGGGTTCGTCACCGAATCCTCGTAGCCCGAGCCCCCGGTGCTCCCGCGGTCCTCTTGCGGCACCGAGTAGTCGTCATACACGCCCGTGTTGCCCTTCCCGGATTCATCCCCCGCGCCGCCCGTGCCCACCTCGGAGGGCTGCCCCACCTGGGGAACGGGTGCCGGCTCCGAGCGCCGGGCGGACATGTCCGACGAGCACGCCGTCCCCAACGCCATCGCTCCCGCGAAAAGTCCGGTCCACAACAGCCTGGTCCTCGTCATACGCCCCTCCTTCGAAAATTCCGTGGTGTGTGCGCCGAGGCGAATATGAGCAGCGCGCTCGCGAGTGACAGGCGGCCCTCGCGTGGCCGGCCGCTCCCCCGGGAACGGAGCGGCCGCGCACCCGTGGCGTTGGGTCCCCAATCATGCCGCCGTGCGGCATGAATCGAGGAAGTAGAAGAGAACCGCGCCTTCCGTGAACAGCCTCCTATACTGCCGCGCCCAGAGGGGGTTCACCCACGAATGAGCAGCAAGCGCATCCTCGGAATGATTCTCGCGGGAGGCCAGGGCACACGCCTGGCGCCCTTGACGGCCAAACGCTCCAAGCCCGCCGTGCCGTTCGGCTCGAAGTTCCGCATCATCGACTTCGCGTTGAGCAACTTCCTCAACTCGGGCGTCTACTCCATCTACGTGCTCACGCAGTTCAAGGCGCAGTCGCTCACCGAGCACATCCAGCGTGGCTGGCGCTTCGGCTCGGGGCTGCTCGCCGACTACTTCATCACCCTGGTGCCCGCGCAGATGTACCTCTACGAGGAGCTGGGCCCGGTGTGGTACCGCGGCACGGCGGACGCCATCTACCAGAACCTCCACCTGGTGGAGAACTACCGCGCCGACAACGTGGCCATCTTCTCCGGTGATCACATCTACAAGATGAACGTGGCGCACATGCTCGAGCAGCACGAGGCCGCGCGCGCCGACATCACCATCGCCGCCTACCCCACGCCGCTCGCCGAGGCGCACCGCTTCGGCGTCATGCAGATCGACGAGCGCGGCCGCATCACCGACTTCCAGGAGAAGGTGAAGAACCCCCCGGCCATGCCGCACAAGCCCACGCACGCGCTGGCCAGCATGGGCAACTACATCTTCAAGAGGAAGGTGCTCGAGGAGCTGCTGGAGATCGACGCGAAGACCGAGGGCAGCCAGCACGACTTCGGCAAGGACGTGCTGCCGCGCGCGCTGCGCGACGGCTACCACATCCAGTCGTATGACTTTCACTCCAACCCCATCCCCGGCCAGGACCGCGCCAACACGTACTGGCGCGACGTGGGCACGCTCGAGGCCTACCACGAGGCCAGCATGGATCTGGTGTCGGCCAACCCCGAGTTCGACGTCTTCAACCCGGAGTGGCCGCTGCGCACCGCGGTGGAGTTCAGCCCTCCGGCCAAGTTCGTCCACGAGGCGGGCGAGCGCATGGGACGGGCGCTGGACTCCATGGTGGCCGGCGGCAGCATCATCTCCGGCGGCACCGTGCGCCAGAGCATCCTGTCGCGCCGCGTCCGGGTGAACTCCTACTCGCTCGTGGAGCGCTCGGTGCTCTTCGACGAGGTGGACATCGGCCGGCACGCCCACGTGAAGAACGCCATCATCGACAAGGGCGTGCGCGTGCCACCCCACACGAAGATTGGCTACGACCGGGAGCAGGACAAGGCGCGCGGCTTCACCGTGACGGACAGCGGCATCGTCGTGGTGCCCAAGAACTACAAGTTCGACTGAGGCCGCGCGCTCACGCGAACGTGTCCAGTTCCTCGAGGAGGCGGTCCACGTCCGCCTCCGTGTTGTACAGGTGGGGCGAGACGCGCAGGCTGTCACCGCGCACGCTCACGAACACCCGGCGCGCCGCGAGCTTCGCCGTCACGTCCGGGGGATAGCCCCCCGGGTTGCGCAGGCCCATGAGGTGACCGGCGCGCAGGCCCTCGGGCGCCACCTCCAGCCCCATCGAGCGCGCCCCGGACGCCAGCCGCGCCGTCAGCGCGCCCACCGTCTCCTGGATGTCCGCCACGCCCCAGGAGGACAGCTGGCGCAGGGCCGCGAGCGCCATGGGCACGAGCGCGAAGTTGCTGCGCTCGCCCACGTCGAAGCGGCGCGCCCCCGGCTGGAAGTCGTCCCGGTAGTCCACCAGGCGCGCGAAGTCCTCGCTGCCCGCGCGCGTGAGCCAGTTGTGCTCCAGCGGGCGGCCCTCGCGCCAGCGCGGCGCCACGTAGAGGTAGCCCAGGCTGTAGGGCCCCATCATCCACTTGTAGCCCGCCGTCACGAGGAAGTCCGGCCGCACCCGCTCCACGCTCAGGGGCAGCGCGCCCAGCGACTGCGTCGCGTCCACCGCCAGCACCGCGCCCACCTCGCGCGCCCGGGCGCCCACGCGCTCCAGGTCCACCAGGCTCCCATCCGTCCAGTGACAGTGCGGCAGCGCCACCAGCGCCGCGCGCTCGTCCAGCTCGGCGAGCACCGCGCGCGTCCAGTCCCCGTCCGGAGGCCGGCGCACGGTGACCATCTGCCCGCCCGAGCGCCCGGCCAGCTCCCGCCAGGGGTACACGTTGGAGGGGAACTCCTCGGCGAGCACCAGCAGGCG
Organism: Cystobacter fuscus; assembly: GCF_002305875.1. NCBI lineage: Bacteria > Pseudomonadati > Myxococcota > Myxococcia > Myxococcales > Archangiaceae > Cystobacter > Cystobacter fuscus. Next base: position 12,184,563 of record NZ_CP022098.1, read on the forward strand.
CTGGCCCACGCGCACCGGCACGTTGGACGCCGCCACCGCCATGCCGTAGCTCACCGAGGGCACCAGCGCCACGCCCTCCGCGTCCGCCTCCACCAGGCTCGCGAAGAGCCGGCGCAGCGCCTCCGACTCGGAGAAGAAGTCCTCGGGCCGCAACAGCCAGGGCCGCGCCTTGCGCACCACCGCCTCGCGCCCCGCCTCCGTCACGGCGTGGGACTGGGGCGACATGTACGCGCAGTTGAGCCAGGTGAGGCCCTCGGGCAGGTCGAACAGGTGGCGTTGGCAGGGCAGGCGCATGGGCCCGGAGCATAGCGCCCCAGGGACCCCGCGCCCGCCTTCTGTCTGCGCGTGTCTACTTGCGCAGGCGGCTGAGCAGCCAGCTCCCGCCCGCCAGGCCCAGCACGGTGCCCAGGGTGCGCACGGGCTGGGTGCGCACGCGCGACTCCAGCACGTCCACCCGGTCCGCCAGCAGCAGCAGGGCCACGTGCCGGAAGTAGTGCTCGGGGATGTCATACGCCACGCTCCGCAGAAGACCGCTCAGCCCCCTGGGCGGAATGGCGGTGCTGAAGACGGGCGTCAGCTCCTCGAGCGACGTGCGCTTGAACACGGGCACCTCGGGAGGTGGCTGGCGCTCGGGCTTCTCCCAGTGCGCGCCACCGCGCACCCGGGGCTCGAGCAGCATGGGGACTCCGGGCCGGTTCCTCGGATCCTCGTCCGCGCCCCAGCCATTGATTTCCGTGTGTTCTCGCCGTGCCATGTCCGGTCTCCTCACGCGTGTCCGTGCGGCAACAGCACGCACTTGATGCACCCGTCCTTCTTGCCCGAGAAGAGGTCGTACGCCTTGGACACCTCGGCCAGCGGGAAGCGGTGGGTGATGATGCCCTTGGCGTCGATGCGCCCCGCGCGGATGTGCTCCAGCAGGTGGGCCATGTAGCGTTTGGTGTTGCACTGGTTCATGCGCATCGTCAGGCCCTTGTTCATCGCCGTGCCGATGGAGATGAAGTTGAAGGGGGGCCCGTACACGCCGATGATGGAGATGGTCCCCCCCTTGCGCACGGCGTTGATGGACCAGTTGATGGCCGTGGGCGAGCCCGCCTGGAGCTTGAGCTTCACGCCGAGGATGTTGTTGAGCGTCTCGCCCTCGGCCTCCATGCCCACCGCGTCGATGCACACGTCCGGCCCGCGCCCGTCCGTCATCTCCTTCAAGGTGGAGATGATGTCCTCCTCCTGCTTGAAGTTGAGCGTCTCCACCTGGCTGTACTTCCTGGCGAACTCCAGGCGGTAGGGGATGTGGTCCACGGCGATGACGCGCCCGGCGCCCATGAGCCACGCGGACTTCTGGGCGAAGATGCCCACCGGGCCGCAGCCGAACACCGCCACCGTGTCCCCCGGCTGGATGTTGCCCATCTCCGCCCCCTGGTAGCCCGTGGGCAGGATGTCGCTCAGGAAGAGCACCTCCTCCTCTTCCATGTCGTCCGGAATCTTCATCGGCCCCACGTCCGCGAAGGGCACGCGCACGTACTGTGCCTGGCCGCCCTCGAAGCCGCCCGTGGTGTGCGAATAACCATACACCCCCGAGGCCAGGTCGCTGTTGGGGTTGCTGCTCTCGCAGTTGGCGAACAGGCCGCGCTTGCAATAGAAGCAACTGCCGCACGAGATGTTGAAGGGCACCACCACCCGATCCCCGGGCTTGAGGTTGCGCACCGAGCGGCCCACCTCCTCCACCACGCCGGCGAACTCGTGGCCGAACGTACACCCCACGCGCGTGTCCGTGACGAGCCCGTGCAACAGGTGCAGGTCCGAGCCACAGATGGCCGTGTGCGTCACCCGGACGATGGCGTCATTGGTGTGGAGGATGACCGGATCCGGCTTCTTGCCCACCGACACGCGGTAGGGCCCTTCGTAGACCATCGCTTGCATGCACCACTCCTGCTGCCGCGGCTTGCCCGCCGCGGGTGATGGGTGTTGAGGTGAAACGCGGGTCAGCTCTTGTGCGGCTTGAGCTTCTCCACCATGGCCTTGATGGACTGGTTGAGGATGCCCGCCGACCTGGGGTCCCCCTTGAGGAGGGCCTCGGAGAAGTGTCTGGCCTGCTCCAGGGAGATGTGCGGCGGCAGCGGCGGCACGTCGGGGTCCACGTACGCCTCCAGCACCACCGGCCGGTCCGACTCCAGCGCCCGCTCCCACGCCCCGGCGATCTGCTCCGGCTTGTCCACCCGGATGCCGCGCAGGCCAATCGAGTCCGCGTAGCGCGCGTAGGGGAAGTCCGGCAGCTCCTGCGAGGCCTTGAACTCGGGGTCGCCGTTGAGCACCCGCTGCTCCCACGTCACCATGTTCAGGTCGCGGTTGTTGAGCACCAGGACGATGAAGCGCGGATCCTTCCACTCGCGCCAGTACTTCGCCACGGTGATGAGCTCGCTGTTGCCATTCATCTGCATGGCCCCGTCACCCACCAGCGCGATGACGGGCCGCTCGGGGTAGGCGAACTTGGCCCCAATCGCATACGGCACCCCGCAGCCCATGGTGGCCAGGTTGCCCGACAGCGACGCCATCATCCCCCCGCGGATCTTCAAGTCCCGCGCGAACCAGTTCGCCGTCGAGCCCGAGTCCGCCGCGAGAATCACCCGGTCCGGCAGCTTCGGCGACAGCTCGGAGAACACGCGCTGCGGGTTGATGGGGTTGGCGTCCACCATCGCCTGGGCCTCTACCACCTTCCACCACTTGCGCACGCCCTTCTCCACCCCCTCGCGCCAGCTCCGATCCGCCTTGCACTTGAGCAGCGGAATGAGCGCGCGCAGCGTCTCCTTCGAGTCGCCCGTGAGCGGCACCTCCACCGGGTAGCGGATGGCCAGCATGCGCCCGTCCAGGTCGATCTGCACGGCCCGCGCCTGGCCCTCGGGCGGCAGGAACTCCGAGTACGGGAAGCTCGTGCCCACCATGAGCAACGTGTCGCAGCCCATCATCAGGTCCCAGCTCGGCCGGGTACCGAGCAGACCGATGGCGCCCGTGACGAAGGGCAGATCATCCGGCAGCACCGCCTTGCCCAGCAGCGCCTTGGCCACGCCCGCGCCCAGCAGGTCCGCCACCTCGAGCACCTCGGGCACCGCGCGCATCGCGCCCGCGCCCACCAGCATCGCCACCTTGCCGCCCGCGTTGAGCACGTCCGCCGCGCGCCTCAAGTCCCGCTCCTGGGGCACCACGCGCGGCGCGCTGTAGCCCACGCTCGAGTGCACCGTGCCGTGCTTCATCGGCGGCGACTCGTAGGGCTGCTCCTGGATGTCGTTGGGCAGGATGATGCACGTCACCGTGCGCTCGGCCTGGGCGATCCGCATCGCCCGATCCACCGCGTGGCGGATGGCCGAGGGGTGCGTCACCAGGGTGATGTACTCGGCCGCCACGTCCTTGAAGAGCGTCGACAGGTCCACCTCCTGCTGGTAGTGGCCCCCGAGCGCCATGCTCGCCTGCTGCCCCACGATGGCCACCACCGGCTGATGGTCGAGCTTCGCGTCGTACAGGCCATTGAGCAGGTGGATGGCCCCCGGCCCCGACGTCGCCATGCACACGCCCACCTCGCCGGTGAACTTCGCGTGCGCGCACGCCATGAAGGCCGACATCTCCTCGTGGCGCGATTGGATGAACTGGAACTCGGAGTTGCGCCGCAGCGCGCCCATCACGCCGTTGATGCCGTCACCCGGATAGCCGTAGATGCGGCGTACGCCCCACTGGCTCAACCGGTAGAGCAGGTAGTCGCTGACGGTGCCACTCATGGCGTGTCTCCCCTGGGCTGACCGCGTGGAGGGACACCTCCCCCCGCCTCGGCCCCCGCCGTGGCGCAAACCTACGCACGCCCCCACGAGCGGGAGCAGGCCGCTCTCCCTGCCTCGCAGCCCGTCTCGCCCTAGCCCTGGGCACCCGGGGGCCCGCTCGTCCGTCTGCTCCTTCCGTCGCCCCGTCGATGCCGGAAACGAACGGAAACACCCACCGCGGTCCCAATCCTTTACACTTCTCCAGGAGAGAGGAGCCGACACCGTGTTGCCCTATTTCCCTTTCGAGCAGGAGCTGTTCGCGATGCGGCTCGGCGTGCGCGCGCTCCGCCCGGGCGAGCCGCTCATCGAGGTGGAGGAGCCGCATTACGCCGAGGAGCTGGCGCTCAAGCAGTCCCTGCTCGCCGATGCCCAGCGCGTGCGCTTCGCCGCCCTCCCCCGCACCCTCGCGGCGCAGTGGGAGGCCGTCACCGAGCTGCTCCCGCTCATGGCCCACCAGCACCCCCAGCACTTCACCCTGGAGCGCACGGCGGACGCCTGGCACTGGCACAACCACCTGCTCGACACCCGGACGCACTTCATCCCCGGCGAAGCGGACAGCCTCCCCCTCGCCCCGCTCGACTGGCTCGGCCGCCAGGTGCAGGAGGATCTGCTCCTCATGGACGGCACGCACGAGGGTCTGCCCCTCATCGCCGGTCAGCTCTGCTTCCCCGCGGGCTGGTGCCTCGCCGACAAGCTGGGCCACCCGGTGCTCGACATCCACGCGACCGTGCCCGGCTTCGGCGAGCAGCTCGGCGGCGCCACCGTGCGCCTCATGCGCGGACTCAAGTCCGGCCGCCCCGTCACCCGCGTCAACTGGGGCATCAGCGTCACCCCCCAGCTCGACCTCGCCCCCTGGACCCAGCCCGAGTGGCGCCACCTGCGCCAGGAAGTCACCGCGCGCAACGCCGGAGAGAAGTGCTACCTGCGGCTGGAGCGGCAGACGCTCTCGATGCTGCCCACCTCGGGCGCCATCCTCTTCACCATCCACACCTACCGCGCCCCGGTGGCCACCGAGGTGGAGGATCCCGAGCGGCGCCGGCTGCTCGCGGGCGTGCTGCGCACCCTCCCCCCCGAGACGCGCGACTACAAGGGCCTCACCGCCTTCCTCCCCCAGCTCCTCGCCTGGCTCGAGCCGGGTACCCGCTCCTGAGCGGCGCGCCGCTCTCCGCCGCCATGGGGGTTGCACGGCGGCGGAGGAGGGCGGTGGCTACCTCAGTGCTAACGCTTCGTGGCCTGGGTTAGCATGGCCATCAAGGACGCGTCATGACCTGGACACACACGCTCGTGCTTATTACGGCCTGTACTCTGCCAGGATTCGAGCTTCTGGCAGAGCCCCCATGGCATCAGCTACCCCTCCTCTCATCTGGTCCTGAAAGAGGGGGAGCGCGTAAACCTCCAAGGAAACCCAAGTCCCCAGGAAAGGAAGAGGAGCCGCGGAAGCGCCCGGTCAATCTGAGTCGTTGCCTCGATTCGTGTGCCGCTGGTGGCGCGGTCTTCATCAACTTCTGCAACGACATCGAAAAACCCGCGACACGTGCCGTTTGCTTCTCCAAAGCCAATGAGAGCGAGCAGCAGTGTCGGGGATTTTGTTCCAACTACTTCGGAAGCTGAGAGGTCTCTGCCATGACCACGGTGACTCGACTGATGCGCGGCCGCAAACCCACTGGGCCCATCTTGGCGGAGCGCAAGTTCAAGAGTTCTGGTGGCGCTCGTGCCTCCATCCGTGTCCGTGCACCGGCCAGGGATTCGCGGACAGGCAACTACAGGTGCTGCGTGGAGTGGGTGCACTCGGGGAAGAGGGAGCTGTTCGAACTCTGGGGAATCGACTCCATGCAGGCGCTGCAACTCGCTCTCCGAGCCGCCGGGGACCTGGTGAACGGGGACGAAGAGGACCTGCGGTGGGTGGGGAGCGATGACGGCTACCTGGGATTTCCCAGGACGTACCCGGAGTTTCTTCCCAAGGCGCTCCTACGTAAGCTGGAACGCATGATCGACCGGGAGATCGCCGCCCACGCGCGCAAGAGCGCAGCAGAGCGCAAGCAGTCGCGGGCTCGAGCGGGACGGAGCAAGCCCATCTCCGGCTGAGGACATGGGTTTGAGACTGCTGAGCTTCTGAATGTGGAGGCGGCGGGATCGAAGCCGCTACGGGTGGATCCGCCCCCACTCGGGACCAGGGCACGCCACCCGTTTTCCCCGACTACAAATCGTCTGACACCTTTCCCGGAACACCCGCCCAGGCTCGATCGTTCCCTCGAGAACCTCCGGCAGGAGCTCGCGGATGTAAGCGCGCACTGGAGCTGGGCCACCACCGACGATCACGTTCTTGAAGAACATCTGCTCAGCGCGCGCGCCGGTAGTGCATGGCGACCGCGCCGCCGCGGAGCGGCTTCGCCGAGACCAGCTCGAGCCGTCGCGTGCTGGGCAGCCCGCTCTGGTACAGGGTCGGGCCGTGGCCGACGATCCTGGGGTGGATGAGGAACTTGTACTCGTCGATCAGATCCAGCCGGTCCAGCTCGGTCGCGAGCTTGCCGCTACCGAGGAGCACGCCGGCCGGGGTCGCGTCCTTGAGCTTCTGCACGCCCGTGCGCAGGTCGCCGACGATGTGGTGGCTGTTGGTCCACGGGAAGTCCTTTCGCGTCGACGACACCACGTACTTCGGCTTGGCATCCAGCTTGACCGCCCACTCGCGCATCGCCGGCGGCGCCTCCTCATCGCCGCGGGCGACCGCCGGCCAGTAGCTCTCCATCATCTCGTAGGTGACGCGGCCCCACAGCATCGCCCCGCCCTCGTCCATGAGGCGGGTGAAGAAGGCGTGTGTCTCGTCGTCGGCGATTCCCTCCTGGTGGTCGACACAGCCGTCCAGGGTGACGTTGATGCTGAAGGTCAAGAGTCCCATGCGGCGAGTCTAAGCCATACACTCCTGGCGATGGAACGGCAGGCCGTCGCAGAACTTGTCGCTGAGGATGTGCGCCAGGAGCGAAGGTGTCGCGAGCGCGCGCGGCAGGATCTGCGGCGGCAGCGGTGCGGTCACGATCGTCGGCTCGGCAGTGTCCGCCGCGCCGGCGTCGCGTCGGCGGGACCGCGACGGAGCCTCGAGATCGATGCCATCGAGCAGGTCGTCGAGCGCTCGCCCGAGAGGGTGTCAAAAAACTTGAGCAGCACGAGCCCGAGAGGGTGTCAAAGAACTTGAGCAGCACGAGCTACGGAAGCTACCAACCGGGCCGCCCCCCGGGGGTGTTCCCGAGGAAGAGGGGAGGGTGGCCTCCCTGGGCGTCAGGAAAGCCCTCACCGCGAGGACCATCCTCCGCCACCCGGCCCCGCGCCGGGGGACTCAACCTGGGGGACACTCCCCAGAGGAGCCAACGTGATGACCGAAGAAGAGATGGAGAACCACTTCAAGCACCGCTTCGCGGGTACGGAACTCTTCCTGGAAAAGCAGGTGGAGGAGGGTGGGGTTCGGGGCTGGGCCATCCGATCCAAGGACGATGAGACCTGGATCCACTTCCAACTCCGCTTCGAATGGGAGTTCGTCGTCGCGACGGACTTTGACAAGTACCGACCTATCTCCGGGTACGTGGCCATGTGGTCGCGCGAGCTGGGCGTCATCGAGGCGGAAATCGCCCTTCCCACGCAGTTGCCCGGTGACCACCCCTTTACCCACGTGCTCCATCGGTTGGGCCGTCCCCCTCTGGGTGAGGACATCCAATCCCTGGAGATAACCTTTCCCTCGGAGTCGAACGCGCCACGAGTGTCCCTGCGTTTCGCATCAGATGCACTGCGCGTGTGGCGCAAGACGGGCGTCAACGTCATGGATACAGAGACAACAAGCCTCTTCGGAAGAGCGCTCATCCCGTGCCTGCGGATCGAGGGGTTGTCCTTGGCTTCGGAAGGCGAGGCCAATGCGCAGTTAGAGGCGTTCGGCAACGGAGCCTTGTTGGAACTTGAGCGGCAAACGGACAGCGCTGCCCGACTCCAGGCCTACCGGCCCTTCAGGTTTCGACTTGACTTTGGTCTACCGTCGACGGCGTTGGGGCCCGTCACCTTGACTCCGGACGCGGCGCCCCTGAATCTGTACATGCACGCGCGACTGGAGACAAACAACCTCGCCGCTCGGTTTCTCGGGTTCTACCAGACGCTGGAGTACTTCTTTACCAGGTATGGGAAGGGAAACGAGAAGGTCCTGTTCAAAAAGACCCTCGAGGACTTGGTGACGGCTGAGGAACTCCGGGCATTCATTGGGCAGAACAAAGAACTGCGTGCGTTCTACGCCAAGCCGGAAATGCCCATCGTTGGCGAGCACATTCACATCACGCACACCGAGCGAGACCTCCTGCAGGACACCATGGATCGCCTCTACCAGCTCAGGTGCCGCATCGTTCACACGAAGGAGAGGGCTGAAAGCGAGGTCTTCGTCCCGTTCGCCGCGGAGGTCTTTGAACTGGGACCAGACGTTGAACTCATCCAGTTCCTCGCGCGGCGCGCACTCGTGGAGCACCAGCGCCCTGTAGGCGCCGGCGGAAAGAACAGGTAGGCTCGAACATATGACGCGTTCAGTGTCGGCCCTGGTTCTCGTCGTTCTCTGCACGGCATGCCCCGAGACGTGGCGCAAGGGTGGCCGCATCGACCGGGCCCTGGCGAAGGACGTGAAGGCCGAATGGCGGGATCGGCAACTTCCTTCCCACTGCGCCCTTTCCGAGGAGGAGTGGGAGGAGCAGTGTGCTGGCAGTGAGGACTGGGAGGAATCAAACCCCTGCCATCGTGCGTGTGAGCCCTAGCATGCGAGGGGACGGACGGATCCGGACATGGCTCGCGGTCCTCGGGAGCCTCCTCTTGCCCGTGCCGCTGGTCTGGCTCTTCGTCTCCCTGCCTGGGGGATATTCCATGCGCACGGCACAGACACCGGCACTCACTCTCGTTCCCATGCTCCCGCCCGCGGAGCGGGAAGGCACGCTCACCTACGGCCGGGAATGCCGTACCCATGACGATTGTGATTCCCAACTGCGCTGCTTTTCGAGTCTGACGCTGGAATCCCGCTACTGCATGGACAGCGACTGCGTGGTCGACAAACACTGTCCGGAAGGCTTCTCCTGTCAGACCTATCCCGTGCGCCAACGGCCGGAGTTGATCCGGATCTGCTCGGTGGTGGGCCGCAGGCAGGAGGGAGAGCTGTGCTCGGAGTGGACTCGAGATCCGGAGCGTGGCTGTGAGCGGGGGCTGCTCTGCCATACGCGCTGTGGCCGTCCTTGCGATCCGGACGATCCCTCCACCTGCCCAGAAGGATTCTTCTGTGAAAAGGCCCGTGCGGGCGCGGCCTGCCAGCCCACCTGCGAGGGACGCGCCTGCCCCGAGGGAGAGCGATGTATCGGCGTGGGAGGAAAACGTTCCATCTGCGCGCGCGTTCATGGAAAGGACTGTCAATCCGAGCCCTGTGCTCCCGGCCAGTACTGCTCGGTGAGCACCTATCCTCAACCCGCGAGGGAGGTCTGGATGCAGTGCACCCAGGGCTGTGGCCGCAAGGGAGCGCCTGCGTGCCCCGAGGGGACTATCTGTGAAGATAACCAGTGCCTCGCGCGGTGTTCACCCGATGGCCGCTGTGACGAGGGCTTCAAGTGCACGGACCTCCCAGAAGGCCCCGCCGTCTGCACACTCGACATTCCCAGGTCTTCGCCGTAGAGCAGAAGGGCCTGGGCTCCCCGATATCGGCCGTGAGAAGCTGAGTCGATGGGGGTTCTCTTGATGCGCTGATCATGGATGTCACTCGTGCTCGCCCTGTGCACGGCCTGCCCGGAGACGTGGCGCGAAGGTGGACCATCGACCGGGCGATGGCGAAGGACATTCAGGAGGAGTTGCGCTCACTTGAAGCCGACGTGCGGCGCTGCCCATGCGGAGGTGTGCGGCGAGTGCTGACGTGCGTGACGTCCCGGGCGTCCGCCCAGGAGTGGCTGGCGCGGCTGGAGTCGCGCGGGCGGGCGGGCGCGGGCGCCCTCGCCAGGGGCGCCTGAAGCCGACTCTCCCGGCAGCCCTTCCCGGAGACGTGTCTGCAGGGGGCGCCTCTCGCCGGCGCATGCCCCCGCACGCCCGCACGCCCGGACGGCCGCGGAAGCGGCGCGGACGGTGCACTCCCGGCGTCCTGCCGGCGACTCGCGCGCCTCCCGGCGACTCACCCCTCGCCTGCGTTTCGTGGTTTGTTCTTCCTCACCGCTCACCGCTGACGTTCGCGCTGAACCACCTCGCTTGTTTCCAACTCACGACGTCGCTGCTCGACCTGCGGCGAAGGACGCCCGGCGCGCCCGCGACCGGGTCGAGCAGGCGCGCGAGGGCATCATCGACCGCCTCGCCGCCGTCCTCGACGACCGCGACCTCGAGGACTTCGAGCGCATCTCCGCCAAGATCCTGGCCGCCTTCGACGAGCCGTGCGACGAGGAGCCCTGATTCACGGGGTCACCGGCGGAGGTGAGGCGCGCGGCGCGCGAGTGGAGTGTCCGCGAAGTTCTTGGACATAGTCGTCCAAGGCCCAGCGCCCGGACTCCTGCGCCGGGAACAGTACGGGCTCCGCGACTATGTCCAACTATTTGCCGGACACTCCACTAGACTGCGGCCCGTGACCGCCGCGTCCCTGTCGTCTCCGCACTCCGAGCTGGGGCACTTTCTCCGGACCCGCCGGGCGCGGCTGCGGCCGTCCGATGTGGGGCTGACCGAGGGCGCGCGGCGGCGCACGCCGGGGCTGCGGCGCGAGGAGGTCGCGCAGCTCGCCGACGTGGGGGTGAGCTGGTACACGTGGCTCGAGCAGGGGCGCGACATCCATGTGTCCGAGCCGCTCCTCGAGCGGCTGGCGCAGGCGCTGCGGCTGACTCCGAGCGAGCGAGCGCACCTGTTTGCGCTCGCCCAGGGGCGGCCGGCGGCGAGCCCGCTGATCGCCCCGGCCGGCGTGAGCGAGGCGCTGCAGCGGGTGCTCGACGTGCACCCGTTCCCGGCGCTCGTGGCCACGATGCGCTGGGATTACCTCGCCTGGAACACGGCCGCGGTGAGGCTCTACGGAGATTTCTCAAAGCTCACGCCCGCGCTCCGCAACGGGCTCTGGAGACTGTTCACCGACCCGAACAGGCGCCGCATGATACCCGCCTGGGAGCAGATCGCGCGAGCCAGCGTGCAGCGCTTTCGCCTCGACGCGGCGCGCTCGGCCGACCGCTCGGCCTTCGACGAGCTGGCGGCCGCGCTGTCGCGGGTGAGCCCCGAGTTCACCCGCTGGTGGGGCGACCATGACGTGGTCGAGGTGGGCGAGGGCTCGAAGGAGCTGATCCATTCGGACGTGGGGCTCGTGCGCTTCGAGTACGTGACGCTCACGCAGGCGGAGCCCGACGGGCGCGTGCTTCGTGTCACGTTCTACTCACCGCAGGCTGGCGAGAGCGAGGAGCGCACGAGGCGACTCTTCGGGCCGATCACAAGGTGAACGGCGCGCCGGTCCAGTGCTCGCTCACCGCCCAGAGCCGATCGGGATAGATTTCGGGGTCCACCCTACCGAGGTCTCGGTCGCGAACGCGTCAACGTCGTCGAAGCCCACGAGGTCCGCGAGTACCGCGGGCTAAAGAAGCCCCAAGCAGCTACGCCTTCAGTCTGGTGGTGGCAGTCCCAGGATAAAACCTCCCTCTGGCAACCTTTCACGCCGGTCGTATCGTGAGCGCCGTGAGCAGGCCGACCGGGGCGTCCGGTGGCCTGCGTTGAGGAGAATTTCGCATGCGTTATAGACTGTTCGGCCGCACTGGCCTTTACGTCTCGGAACTCTGTTTCGGAGCGATGACATTCGGCGGGAAGGGCTTCTACGAGCCCATTGGTAAGACGGCCCAGGCCGAGGCCGACGAGCTCGTGTCAATCTCGCTCGAGAGCGGCATCAATTTCTTCGACACCGCTGACGTCTACTCCGAGGGCGAGTCCGAGAAGATCCTCGGCAAGGCCCTCGGCGCGCGCCGCAAAGACGTCGTGCTCGCCACGAAGGTGCGCGGCAAGGTCGGCACGGGTCCGAACCAGCAGGGCCTCTCCCGCGCTCACATCATGAGCGCCATCGAGGGCAGCCTGAAGCGCCTCGGGACCGACTGGGTCGATCTCTACCAGATTCACGGCTTCGACCCGGTGACCCCCTTCGACGAGACGCTGCGCGCCCTCGACGACGTTGTCCGTTCTGGCAAGGTGCGTTACGTCGGCTGCTCGAATCTCGCAGCATGGCAGCTCGCCAAGGCCAACGGCATCGCGGCGCGCCATGGTTGGGCTCGCTTCGAGTCATTGCAAGCCCACTACACGATCGCCACCCGCGATCTCGAACGCGAACTCGTGCCTCTACTGAACGACGCGCAGATGGGGCTCATGGTATGGAGCCCGCTCTCCGGGGGCCTGCTGTCCGGAAAGCATGGTCGTGACGGCAAAAGCCCTGACGGCTCGCGCCGAGCCAGCTTCGACTTCCCGCCCGTCAACAAGGAGCGCGCCTTCGACTGCATCGACGCGATGCGGAAGATTGGCGACGCCAAGGGCGCGAGCGTCGCATGCGTCGCGCTTGCGTGGCTGCTCGCAAAGCCCCACGTCTCCGCGATCATTGTCGGCGCGAAGAACGAGGAGCAGCTCAGGGACAACCTGAAGGCGAGCGACTTCGTGCTCGACCCCGCCGAGCTCGCCGAGCTCGACAAGGTGAGCGCACTGCCCGCCGAATACCCGGGCTGGATGATCGAGTTCCTACGCAACCAAGGCAGAGCGCCGAAGAACGCTCGCTAACGTCAACTGTTGCCGTCTGGCGAGCCCGCATGCCCGCATGTCGTTCACGCCGTGGGCGACCATGCGGGCTCGTCGGAGGCATTCAAGCGGTCAATGAGATAAAGGGCTTGTGCGTCGGCCCCGCGTGCGGCAGGAGAATCGTCAATGCAAAAGCGCAAACTTGGAGAACTCGAAGTCTCTGCCATGGGCTTGGGCTGCATGGGTATGAGCTTCTTTTATGGCTCGCCGCCCGACTCGACAGAGATGACACAGTTGCTGCGCGCTGCAGTCGATCGTGGCGTGACTTTCTTTGACACTGCCGAAGTCTACGGCCCATTCCTCAATGAGGAGTTACTCGGTTCGGCGCTAGCGCCTGTACGCAACCAAGTTGTGATCGCAACGAAGTTTGGTATCAAGCACGGCGAGCACGGGCCAAGCCCGCTCTCGGGCGTCGACAGCCGACCCGAACAGATCCGTCGAGTGACCGAAGCGTCGCTCAGGCGTCTTGGAACCGATTGCATCGACCTGCTTTACCAGCACCGTGTCGATCCGAACGTGCCTATCGAAGATGTAGCCGGGACAGTCAAAGACCTGATTACAGAGGGCAAGGTCAAGCACTTCGGTTTGTCAGAGGCCGGTGCAACGACCATTCGCCGCGCCCACGCCGTGCAACGTGTGACTGCGTTGCAGAGCGAATACTCGCTGTGGATGCGAGAGCACGAACTGGAAATCATTCCAACGCTTCAGGAGCTGGGTATTGGGTTTGTACCCTTCAGCCCGCTCGGCAAGGGTTTTCTTACTGGCAAAATGGACTTCACCACACCGTTGGCCGACAACGATCTACGCCGTCTGCTGCCCCGCTTTGCGCCCGAAGCCATGCGAGCCAACCAAGCGCTAGTCGACTTGCTCCAGCACATTGCTACCGCCAAACAGGCGACCCCGGCGCAAATCGCGCTTGCTTGGGTGCTGGCGCAGAAGCCGTGGTTTGTGCCGATCCCCGGCACCACCAAGCTGCATCGACTGGAAGAAAATCTGGGCGCTATCGACCTTGAGCTGACGTCTCGAGACCTGCAGAGCATCGAGGAAGCAGCCGCGCACATCCAGCTCCAAGGAGCGCGCGTCCCAGAGAGCCTGCAGTCCCAATTCGGCCGATAGAGCTACAGAGCTATCTGCCAGTCCATACCCTGCGATTGCCCACGTCGGAACCCCTCCGTTTGGTCCTTCTTTGGTCCCGAGGAGCCCGATTTGGTCCCCAAAAGCAAACCGCGCCCCCCTGCCAGCAGAGGGCGCGGCTCACAGCGGCCCGTCGATGGTGTCCGTCGATGGTGTCAAAGGACTCGTTCCGACATTTCGCCTCCTACGAATCGTCTGACACCTTCTTCGGGCTCAGGCGGGACCGGCGAAGTCCTCGCGGTAGCTGCCCTGCTCGATCTCCCTCAGCAGGGAGGTGTGCTTCGGGGTCCATCCGAGACCTCGCGCCCGCGTGGCGCGCACCCGGCTGTTGGACGCGCCGCTGTAGCGAGCCTCGGTCTCGCCGACGAGGGCGACCGCCTGGGCGATGGGAAACGAGACGGTGCGCCCTCCATACCCGAGCATGCGGCTGATGGCGGCGGCGATGTCCAGGAATCGCTCCTCGCCCGCTTCCGCGAAGAGGAAGTCTCCAGGCTTCGCCCGCTCGATGGCGAGCGCGTAGAGGTCCACCAGGTCGTCGATGTGGACGTTGGACCAGACGTTGAGTCCCCGGGCCAGATGCACGCCCGCGCTCTGGGTCCGCGCCATCTGGATCAGCGCGGGCACCTGGATGGAGTCGCGCTTCAAGCCCGTTCCCCGCCCGTAGATCATCGGTGGGCAGATGACGATGCCGCGCACCCCCCGCGCGGCCGAGTCCAGGACGAGCCGGTTGATGGCGACGCTCTCGGCCTTGACGGGCTCGGGGGTGAAGGGGGTGTCGTCCTCGAAGATGCGCTCGGAGACCTCCCCCTCACCGAACTCCGACACGATGGAGGAGCCACTCGTGTGCACGAGCGTCTTGTTCGTGCCGCTCAGACCCTCGAGGAGCGCCTCGACGGAGCCCCGGTGGTGCATGTTGGCCGCGTTGATGACGACGTCGGCCTGCCGGGCGCAGCGGCTCAGCAGGGCCCCGTTCTCGATGTCTCCCAGGATGGGTTGGATGCCCAGGGCGGCGACGCGCTCGCTGGCCGCCTGGGTGCGCACCAGTCCCGTGACCTGGTAGCCGTCGCGCAGCAGCCGCCGCGCCACCGAGCCACCGATGTAACCCGTCACTCCCATCACGAATGCACGCTTCATGTCTGAGTCCTCCGCGAGGTGATGGGAGGGGAATAGACTCCGGCGCTCGAACGCGGCAGGGGCGCTGGACACACAGGGCCTGTGCCTGGGAGGAAAAGCATCATGGACTCGTGGCCCGACCTTCTCGCCTTCGTCCACAGCGTGCGCGCGGGGAGTTTCAGCGCGGCGGCCCGGGACGCGGGAAAGACCCCCTCGGCGTTCAGCAAGCGCGTGGCCCGGTTGGAGGAGCAGTTGAAGTTGCGCCTCGTGGTCCGGGGCGCGGACGGCCTGCGCACGACACCCGAGGGCCAGGAGTTCTACCTGCGGCTCGAACGGGCGCTGGAGGATGTCCAGGAGGCCTGCACCCAGGTCACCCGCGCCCGCGCGCCTCGCGGACTGCTCCGGGTGAGCGCGCAGCCCGACGTGGGGCGGGACTGGCTCGCGCCCCGGTTGACGGGATTCGCGCGGCTCCATCCCCAGATAGAGCTGGAGCTGAGCCTGAGTGACAAGGTCGTGGACCTGCTGTCCGAGCATTTCGACGTGGCCCTCCGGGTGGGTCCCGTCGAGGACGGGCGGCTCACGCTCCGGCCGATCGGCCGCTTCCGCAACTGCCTGTGCGCCGCTCCCGCCTATCTCCGGGAGCGGGGCACGCCGCGCGACATGGGGGAGATGACCCGGCATGTCTGGCTGGGCTACCTGCGCGGCAACCGGCAGGAGGGCTGGAATCCCGTGACGAAGCAACGGCTCTCGATCCGGGCGCCCTACGCGGCCGACAGCAACGCGGTGCTGCGCCAGCTCGCGCTCGACGGCCTGGGCATCGCGAGGCTGCCGGAGTTCACCGTGCTCGAGGACTTGCGGCGGGGCGCCCTGGTGCGCCTGCCCGGGGATGCGCCCGATGACGAGGGTCTTCCCATCTCCTTCGTGTTCCCCCAGGGACGGCAGCTCGCCTCGCGGGTGAGGGTCTTCATGGACCACTTCGCCGAGGAGGCCCGCCGCTCCCTTCCCCAGTCGCGAGCGTCCGGCCGGTGAGGGGGGCGGACTCTTTTCTCGAGGGGCATGTCACACGCGGCCCGGCCTGCGTCGTCCTGGGGTTGTGCAGGCGATATCCCCTGCCGATGACCCAGGAGTCGCACCATGAAGGCCAGGATGAATCCGTACACGGTCTCGCCCGAGGCCCTGAAGCTGACGATCGACTACAACCAGAAGCTCGCGGAGCTCGGCTTGGAGCCGTCGCTCCAGGAGCCGAGAGGGTGTCAAAGAACTTGAGCAGCACGAGCTGGAGCGACACGCGGCGGGAAGGAGAAGGGCGGGAAGAGCGCCGAGAAGTCTCCTCGACTCCACCGGGCCGCCGCCTCTCGAAATGCCGCGACGAAGGCCCGGTACTGCTCGCGCAGCTCCTTCAACGCCTGCCGCGTGGAGGCATGCCACAACGGCCTCGGGCTCCTCTTGAGGTGCTCGGGCCGGGTATGCGGGTGTTGCGCCCTCACGGCACTTGCTCCCAACACGGGCGTGCCCCGGGATTGAGCCTCGGCTTCCACTTGCTCCACGAGCCCCCGCACCGCTCGCTGCCTCTCGTCCTCCTTCAGTCCTTGCCAGCACGGCAGGGGCGCTATTTCCAACTCCACCGGCTCGGCCCATGCCTGAGCGAAGCGTCCCTCTTCTGCCATGTCCTCGCTTCCGCGCTTGCTCCAGCGCCTGGTCCAGTTGAACCACCGGAACAGCCGCCGTGCGGGCCCCAACAGTTGCGGCAAGCACGTGAGACCCGGCCACTCGGCGCTCCTGTCCACCAGGCCCTCCTTCACCCCATGGGCCAGCACGTAGCGCAGCCGGCCCACCAGCGCGGTGTCGTCCAGCACCGGCTCCACGGAGTAGCGCCGCTCCCAGAAACCTCCACTCCAATCCACCAACTTCCCCACCTTCTTGGAGAGGTTGGCTCTCAGGTACTGCATGAAGCCGGCGAGCGCGGCCCCTCGTGCCCACACCAACAAGTGGAAGTGATTGGAGGCGAAGGTGAAGGCGTACAGCCGGATGGTGCCGGCACTCTGCTGGACGGCGCGGGCCAGCACGCCTCCCACTCCGCGCTGGGGCGCAGCAACAGCCGTCCCTGGAAGCACCTGGAGGTGACGAAGTAGTAGCCCTCCTCTTGGAACATCCTCAGCGGCCAGCCCATCCCCCTCCCCCTGCTTGCGTTCCGCCAGGCCGCATGCATCGTGCGCGCCAACTCGCAAGTCCGCGGAAGCATTTGAAGGGGGTGGGTTCAACCGTCCACGCCGAGTCTCGTTCTGGTTCGGGTCTCTCGTTTCAAATCCTTTGACACCTCCGGCGGCGGGCACCCGCGCAAGGCAGTTGCCCACGTCGCCAGCGTCGTGGCCGGCTACGCCCCGCCCGCCGTTCCCTCCGCTGGCCGCCCTATGCGCCACTCATAGGATTCCGTAGATTCGAACGCTTCAAGGCAGGAGCCCACACCCTGAGGTGCTACGTGATGCGTTGTTCACTGGTGCTGCTCTGCGTGGCCCTGATGGGGTGTGGCGGCGCTGCTCCAAGCGTCCGTCATACGCCGGATGAGCAGAGGCGCTGTGTCTATGTCCCGTCCCGTGACGAGGCGGCCGGAGCCTGGAAGAAGAAGGTGCCCTCCGCTCGCGCGGGTGTGCACGTGGTGCTTGGCTCGGCGACGGCGGGGGCTTCGCCCGTGGCTCCCCCTGCCCCAAGTCCGGCCCCTGCCCTGGAAGGGCTGTCGGGTGAGGGGTTGGGGAACGGCATTCCCCGGGGAGTGCTCCGTTTGGTGCCTGAAGCAGGCGCGGGCGCGGAGGTAGGGGCTGGCGGTGCCGCAGGGGAGACGGTGGTGGTGGGGGGAGCGTTCGTCGCAGCCGTGGGCAGTGGGTTGCTGGTCTGCTTGACGGCCCGTGCGGCCCTGGATGGGGAGAAGACCCCCATCGAGATTGCGGACGAGTATTACGGCACACACTTCGGAGACGTGAAGGGGTGGGTTCAAGGTCAATACCCGGCCCAGGTTCCTCCTCCTGGCGCAGCGCCCAGGTCGAAACCCGACGAGAGCACCGACAAGAGGCTGGGGCGCATCTATGTCACCTACACGAAACTCAATCAGATGACCCACCGCTACTACGCCGGGCGGACCAGCATGGTCGTCGATCTTGCTGAGCCTCTGCGAGTTCAGGCTGCACTGGCAGTTCTCCTTCGAGATCGGAATCACCACCTGGACGAGAATGCTGAACCGGCGGGCGCCATGTTCGACCTGGCGCGGACTGATCGATTCGATGTCGGCACCGCAGTTGACTATAGCCGGAGATATGACGACGTCGCTTATTGGCGGATTCGCGGGAGGGAGCAGCAGTTGATTGATTCCCTTGGAGGAGCCCGCTCTGACACCGGAGAGCCTTATCGCACCGAGAATGCCGTACGCGGAGTGGCGAAAGAAAATCCACAAGGCAGAAGGCTCCACGCCGCCGCGACGGAGTCGTGGGGCCAACTTCACCCTTACACGGGATACTAGGGATGCCGCGAATCTACAAACCGGGCTCGTTCTTGAGAATCCCCCTTGCCGACGGCTCTTTCGGTTACGGCAGGGTGCTCAAACTGCCGCATGATGCCTATTACGACTACAGGACCGACACTCCAGATCCAGATCTGGATCGGATTGCCTCCAAGCCTATCCTTTTCAAGATCATGGTTCGCCATATGGAGGAGCGGGCATGGGAGCTCATTGGGTGGAGAAAGCTGGAGGAGCAGTTTTCTCAACCGATCGTCCAGTTCATGCAGGACATTGGGAACTTCCGCGACTGCACGATCTTCGACACCGTTGGCAATGAGAGAAGCGCGGAGCCCCAGGAGTGTGTCGGGCTTGAGTGCTCGGCTGTCTGGGAAGAGGTGGGGGTTGAGGAACGCCTGCTCGATGCCTTCATGGGGCGGCCCAACGCCTCGGTGGAGCGCTTGAAGGTGCGCCTGAAATAGGCACGCTCATCGGAGCGGACGCGGCTCAAAGCGGCGGATTGTTCTGCATGGAGGCAGCGGGAATCGAACCCGCCGCAAGGCGGAAGCAAAACCCCAAGCAGGTCGCGCCGTTACCGACGAATGCCTTCAGCTCCCGTTCTGATCACGGCCGCAGCACCGTCAGCTTGAAGGGGCCGCCGTGGGCGGCCGCGTGCGTGACGGCCTCGTTCGCGTCGTCCAGGGCGAAGGCCGTGACGTCGAACTCCTCCAGCCGCAGGAGCCCGGAGCGGACGAGGCTGGCCATGCGGAGGACGGCCTCGGGTGGGCACATCCACTGCCCGTGGAGGGTGATGCAGTTGCGCATGATCCACGGGTAAGGCAGGTCCAGGCCCGCCCCCCCCAGCATCCCCACGCCCCCCATGAGCACCACCCGTCCGGAGGGCCGCACCGTCATGAGGGCGGCGCGCACCGGGAGGGTGCTGGCCGAGGGGGGCAGCAGATCCATCACGCAGTCGATCGGGCCGGGCGCCGCCCGCCGCATCCGCTCCCGGTCCTCCTCCTCCTGGCCCCCGAGCTTCACGGTTCGGACGCGGGGCCCGAAACGGCGCTTCAAGTCCTCGAGCACCGTCTCCTTGCGGCCCGGCGCGATGACGCAGCCCGCGCCCATCGCCAGGGCGACCGCGACGGCCGCGCTGCCGAAGTTCCCCGTGGCGCCACTGATGAGGACCGTCTCCCCCGCCCGGAGCTCCGCCTTGAGCAAACCGCCATACGGCACGAGCAGCGTGACCAGGGCGCACCACCGCGCCGCCTCCGCGTCGTCCAGCGGGCCCAAGGGATGGGCGTTCTCCGTCGGGACCCGGATGCGCTCGGCGAAGGAGCCATGGTGGAAATGCTTCTGCAGGCGCTGGCCCCCCTCACCCCGGGCGCTCCAGCCCTGGAGCGTGATGTCGGGAGACAGCCCCCCGTCACGCGACCGCACGGTGGGATCGCAGAAGACCCAGTCCCCGGGGGCGAGCCGGGTCGCGTCCGGTCCGACGGCGCGCACGCGGCCCACCGCCCCGCACCCCGGCGCCACCGGCGGCGTCAGCAGATACCGCCGCTCGCCACTGAAGACCTCGTTCGCGTAGGGCAGCACCGGCGCCGCCACGACATCCACGATCACCTCTCCGGTCCCCAAGAGGGGCTCGGGAAGTGTCTCGATGGCGAGAGGGGCTCCAAAGGACTTCAGGATCGCGGCTTTCATGGTGGGTCCTTCCTCGGGGAATGGACCTCTATTCTTCGAGGGCCTCGCGCTCGCGGGAAGGCCTGGCGCCATCCTAGGATTGGCGAGTACCTCCCTCACGGAAAGCGAAGGCCATGGCGGGCTCGAGCCGAAGCGAACTCGGCGACTTCCTCCGATCGCGACGAGAACGATTGCACCCCGAGACCGTGGGTCTGCCCGGGGGGCGCAAGCGCCGCACGCCGGGCTTGAAACGGGAGGAGGTCGCCCAGCTCGCGGGCATCGGCATCGACTGGTACGTCCGGCTGGAACAGGGCCGGACCGTCAGTCCCTCTGTCGCGACGATCGATGCGCTGGCCCGCGCATTGCGCCTCGACAAGGCCGAGCACGCCCACTTGAGGGAGCTGGCGCGCAACGCCGACCACCGCGCGTTCTGCCGAGAGACCGTCCCCGACGTCATCCACCGCATGCTCCAGGGACTCGAGCATCCCGCCTACGTCACCGGCCGCCGGTGGGACGTCCTGGCGTGGAATGCCGCCGCGGCCGACCTCTTCATGGACTTCGGCCGGCTGGCCGAGGCGGATCGCAACGTCCTCGTCTACGTGCTGAGCGATCCGGGCGCCCGGCGCATCTTCGGCGCGTCCTGGGCCGACGAGGCCAGGCGCATGGTGGCCCAATTCCGGGCGACGCATGACCTCTGGGCCGACGATCCCGCGTTCCTCGAGCTGCTGGAGCGTCTGCGGAGCAAGAGCCCCGAGTTCGCGCTCTGGTGGGAGGCACACGACATCCGCCAGGTCGCGGCCGGCCAGAAGCTGCTGAACCATCCCCAGAAGGGCGCGCTGCGCTTCGAGTACGCGAGCTTTCAATCCAATGACAATCCCGCGCTGAAGCTGGTCATCTACACGCCGGGGTGAGGCGGCTGTGCGCCGCCTCGGCTCTGGAGTACCCCCTGTGGGGGCCCCAACGTCAACTCCCGGGCAACCCGCACACGCGAGGCTCGTGGAAGACACTGGGTCTCGTGCCTCCCCGTGGATGCGCGCTTCCTGGACGAACAGGGGAACGGATTTGACCCTACGAGTCAAGACGACTGACAAGTCCTGTAGGGTTCTCCGGTTTTGACGTGCCGCAGCATGGGTCCCGCTGAGCGAATCCTCACACGGAGCGTGATCCATTTTCACGGTCATCTTACAATTATGGTTATGCGCATTTTTCCATTTCTGCTGGCTGCGAGCCTCACGTTCCTGGCTTGTGATCCACAGACCTCTCCCAGCGCGGTGGATGCCGAGTCCCCGCGGCTCTCACTTCCGGGCGGCAAGGCGTTCGTCGCCGGCACCCGGTTGTTGAAGACCGAGAAGGCCTTCCCCGGGCGGTACATCGTCGTCCTCGATGACAACGCCGCGCGTCAGGCGCCGATGCAGCGCATGGCCACCGAGCTGGCCGCGCTCCACGGGGCGAAGGTCGGGCATGTGTACTCGCACACCCTCTCGGGGTTCGTCGCGACGATGTCCGAGGCCGACGCACGGAAGCTGAGCCTGGACCCGCGCGTGCGCTACGTCGAGGAGGACGGCATGCTCAAGGCCGCCAGCAGCACGCAGACGGCGCCCCCGTGGAACCTGGATCGAATCGATCAGCGGGCTCTGCCGGTGGACCAGAGCTATTCCTACAGCCGGACGGGCAGTGGGGTTCATGTCTACGTGCTCGACACGGGTATCTGGACGCCCCACAACGAGTTCGAGGGGCGCGCCCGCTTCGAGTACGACGTGGCCAGCTACAGCTGGAACCAGGGCAACCCGGACTGCAATGGCCACGGCACGCACGTGGCGGGAATCATCGGGGGCAAGACCCATGGCGTCGCCAAGGGGGTGACGCTCCACGCGGTGCGCGTGCTCGGCTGCGACGGCGCGGGGTACGTCTCCGACGCCATCCTGGGCATCGAGTGGGTGACGGCCAACCACGTGAAGCCGGCGGTGGCCAACATGAGCCTGACGGCCTGGGCCGATACGCAAGCCCTGGAGGACGCGATCACCCGCTCCATCAACGCGGGCATCACCTACGTCGTGGCCGCGGGTGACGACGACGGCGGCCCCTTCAACTTCGGCGCGGATGCGTGCGGCCGCTCTCCCGGGCGGCTTCCGGCGGCGATCACGGTCAGCGCCACGGACTCCACGGACAAGCGGTGGTCGACCGCCAATTATGGCAGCTGCGTGGATCTCTTCGCGCCGGGCGCGCAGATCGTCTCGGCCTGGCCGGGTGGCCCCTATTCCTCCACGCTCACGGCCAGTGGCAGCTCCATGGCCGCCGCCCATGTGACGGGCGCGGTCGCGCTCTACCTGGAAGGCGATCCCACCGCCACGCCCGAGCAGGTCGCGAACAGGCTCATCAGCCGCGCGACGCCGGACAAGGTCTCCTATCCCGAGGGCGCGCCGAACCGGATGTTGTTCACCCCCTGCTCGGTGCTGGAGATGACCCAGCCACCGCAGGTCTCCCTCACCGCACCGGCGGCCGGAGCGGCGCTGAGCGGCACGGTGACCCTCTCCGCCACCGCCACGGATGACATGGGCGTCACGAAGGTCGAGTTCTACGCGGGCACGCACCTGCTCGGCACGGACACGTCGCCGCCCTACGAGATGACGTGGGACACCACCGCCGCCAGCAATGGCTCTCATACCCTCACCGTCCGGGCGTACGACGACAGCTGCGGCTGGACGCAGAGCACTCCCGTGGACGTGTCCGTCCTGAACACGGGCAACGCGATCTTCGACACGCAGTGGCAGGTGCCCGCCTGCGCGACCGTGGGCAGCCGGTGCGACTCGGTGTGGCTGCTCGAGGGGCGGGGACCGCTCGGTCCCGAGCTCCATGCCCCGAACACCCTGGGAGGCGGCTGCGCGGATGGAACGGACCGGCCGGCTCTCCCCGCTCCCGCGCTGCAGCGGCTGGCCATCTTCCGGTCCGATGGCACCGCGTTCGCCGCGGGCAAGCAGGTGACGATCCAGGCGACGGTCCGGGCCAGCCACCAGTACGGGGTGGAATACCTGGACCTCTACTCCGCGGCCGACGCGAGCAATCCGGTCTGGACGTTCCTCACGACCCTCCATCCTGGCGGCTCTCGCGACCGGGTCGTCTCGACCACCTTCCTCCTGCCCCAGGGAGGCGTGCAGGCCATCCGCGGTGTGTACCGCACCCAGGGAAGCGCCCAGGCGTGCAACACGGGGGTTCGCAACGACCAGGATGATCTGGTCTTCGCGGTGGGCCAGGAGACGGACAACGTTCCGCCCACGGTGGCGATCAACTCTCCCGTCGCGGGCGCCACGGTGGAAGGCACCCTCTTCCTCGGGGTGGCGGCGGACGACAACTTCGGAGTGGCGAGCGTCGAGTATCATGACGGCACGACCTTCATCGGCCGCGCCACCCGGCCTCCCTTCACCGTGCAGTGGACCACGAAGGGCTCGCCCAATGGCACGCACCGTATCACGGCGCGGGCCTACGACGCCGTGGGCCTCAACACCACGTCGGACCCCATCGACCTCATCTTCAACAACGATATCGTCCCGCCGCAGGTGACCCTCCTCACGCCCGCGCAGGGAGAGGCGGTGAACGGGTCCGTGCACATGAGCGCCAGCGCCAGTGATGACCGGGGCGGGAGCGTGCGTGTCGAGTACTTCTATACGAACCCTCCCTCGCCCTACAGCTCCATGGGCAGCAGCTCGACGCCGCCCTACGACGTGTACTGGAGCACCCGCGGCAATTACGCCAACGGCACCATGGCGATCTACGTGAAGGCCACTGACGGGGCGGGCAACTCCACCCTCGCGGGGCCGGTGAACGTGGTGGTGGACAACGATTACACGCTTCCGACGGTGGCCGTTTCCTCGCCGGCCGCTGGAGCGACCGTGAGCGGCCAGGTCTCCGTCGAGGCCACCGCGAGTGATGATCGGCAGGTCGCCTGGGTGGACTTCCATGTCGATGGAAACTGGATCGGCCGAAGCCTGTCGCCTCCCTACACGGCGACGTGGGACTCGACGATCGAGACCAATGGCAGCCACACGCTGACGGCGCAGGCCGTCGATGGTCAATACAACTCGAAGACGAGCACCGCCGTCACTGTCAACCTGAGCAACCCGGGCGGTGCGGCCTACGATGCGACCCTGAAGGCCCCGACCTGCACCCTGGCCTCCAACTACTGCGACTCGGGCAAGCTGCTGAGTGGAATGGGCTCCTACGAGACCAACAGGCCCAACACCCTGGATGGCTGTGCCGACGGCACCGCGTATAACCATCACTCCTCCACGGTGTCCATCGATCGGATCCGCGTGTCGCGGCCGGATGGGACGAACCTGGCCGCCGGAAAGCGGGTCCGCATCGACGTCGACGTCTGGTCTTACAGCCAGACCCAGGAGTCCCTGGACCTGTACTACACGAGTGACGCGGCCCACCCGTCGTGGACGTTCCTGACCACGCTCAAGCCGAGCGTGTATGGCTCGCAGACGCTCTCCGCGGAGTACCGGTTGCCCTCCGGAAGCGTGCAGGCCGTGCGCGCGAACTATCGCACGACCACGAATGTCTCCTCGTGCAGCTCCGGCAGCGGGAATGACCACGACGACCTGGTCTTCACGCTCGCCGACGCGCCGGACACCACGCCGCCGTTCGCGCAGCTCACCTCTCCGGCCGCGGGTGCGGTGCTGACGGGGATGGCCACGGCGACCGCCATCGCGAGCGATGACTACGACGTGGCGCGCGTGGACTTCTACGCGGGGACGACCCTGCTCGGGACGGATGACACGCCGCCGTACAGCGTGAGCTTCAACAGCTGGAACGTCCCCAACGGCAGCCAGTCGCTGACCGCCGTGGCCCGGGATGCCGCCGGGAACCCGGGCACCTCGAGCCCCGTGGTGGTGACGGTGACCAACGATCACGCGTCGCTGCTCGCCACCCTCACGAGCCCCACGAATGGGGCGAGCGTGGCGGGAACGGTGACGCTCTCCGCCACGGCCGGCAACCCGAGCAAGGTGTGGCGGGTCGAGTTCTACGCGGGCACCCGCCTGCTCGGCACCGACTACTCGTCTCCCTACAGCGCGAGCTGGAACACCATCGCCGATCCGACCGGTCCGTATGTCCTGACCACCCGTGCCTACGACTCCTCGGGCAACGTGGAGGTCTCGCCGCCGGTGAACGTGACGGTCGTGCGCGATACCACCGCGCCCACGGTGTCGATCACCTCTCCCTCGGCGGGCACCACGGTGCGTGGGAACGTGACGGTCCAGGCCAGCGCCACCGACGACTCACAGGTCTCCCGTGTCGAGCTCTACGTGGACGGCTCCTTGATCGGCTCCAGCTCCTCCTCGCCCTACGCGATCTCGTGGAACCCGAGCGCGGTGGCGGATGGAGACCACACGCTCACGGCGAAGGCCTACGATGCGGTTGGCCTCACGGGGACCTCCGTTGGGGTCACGGTGAGCGTCGACAACACGGCTCCGACCGCGTCGATCACCTCTCCCACGGCCACCTACGTGCAGGGGACCGTCCAGGTGACGGCCACCGCCAGCGACAACCAGGCCATCGCGAAGGTCGAGTTCTATGACGGCGCGACGCTGTTGGGGACAGACACGACCGCGCCCTACAGCGTGAGCTGGAATACCCTGGGCGCGGTTGGGAGCACTCACACGCTCACGGCGAAGGCCTACGATGGCGTTGGCCTCACGGGGACCTCCGCTGGGGTCACGGTGATCGTCGACAACACCGCTCCGCAGGTGTCGCTCACCTCTCTGGGCGCCTTCTATGTCCACGGGACCATCCAGCTGTCGGCCACCGCCAGCGACAACCAGACCCTCGCGAAGGTCGAGTTCTATGACGGCGCGACGCTGATCGGCACCGCGACCAGCGCGCCGTACTCCGTGAGCTGGAATACCGTGGGCGCGGCGGAGGAGACCCACACGCTCACGGCGAAGGCCTACGATGGTGTTGGCCTCACGGCGACCTCCTCGGGGCTCTCGGTGCTCGTCGACAACGTCGCTCCGCAAGTGTCGGTCAGCGCGCCCACGGCCACGAACATCCAGGGAACCGTCACGGTGATGGCCAACGCCACCGACAACCAGTACGTCGCGAAGGTCGAGTTCTACGACGGGCAGACGCTGCTCGGGACGGATACCTCGACCTCTCACGACCTGAGCTGGGACACCACGGGGGTGCCCGATGGCAGCCACACGATCACCGTCAAGGCCTATGACGCCGCAGGGAATGTCCAGAGTGCCTCGCGCACCTTCACCGTGGACAACACTGGCCCGGCCGTGGCCATCACCTCTCCGGCGAATGGGGCGTCGCTGTCGGCACTGTCCGTGAACGCCACCCTTCAGGCCAGTGCGAGCGACCCCAGCGGCGTGACGAAGGTGGTGTTCTACGATGGGAGCACCGTCATCGGTACGGACACCACGGCGCCCTACAGCGTGAGCTGGAGCATCCTGTTCGCGGCCAAGGGCCAGCACACGCTGACGGCCCGGGCCACCGATGCGGCCGGCAATGTCACCACGTCCGCGGCGGTCACCGTGACGATCAAATAGCCGCCATACGGGTACTGGCGCCCTCGGTGCATGGAAGGAGGGTGCCAGTATCCCAGGGTAGGAGGTGCTCCATGCCAGAACGATGGGCCTCGTCGGGTGACGTCCAACTGTGGAGTTAGCCAGGCTAAAGCTCTTCGCGGAACGGCTCCGGAAAAATGCCGTGACGGGCTAGCGAGCAGAAGTCCGCTAGGATTGTCTTGGCATAATAGGCGATGAGCGGCTCGCCCGGGAATTCCTCGCGTAGCTCGCGCTCGAGCTCGGCGGAGAGTGCCGCGAGCTTTTCGACGTCCCGGCCCGCGTTCTCGCGGACTTTCTCAATCCTGCCCGTGACCCCAGAAAGGCGGAAGGCCGCCTCTGTCTTTCCTGATGTGGCCGTCATCGCGACACCGGACGGGGAAACTGCCGCTCAAGCCAGGCGACGATAACCGCGTGGAGACCCTCGATTGACGGCAGGCTTTGGAACGCCTCACACAGTCTCGCCTGCCAGAGGGCCGTCGTGATTGCCTCCTTCTCGCGCCGCTCGATGGCGCGCATGACCTCCTCCGTCCGGGGCGTCTGACGCAGGCTCGCCTCAAACTCGTACTGCTCCCGGTGGAAGCAGTGGAGCAGGAGGCGCGCCGTCAGGCACTCCCGGGAGGTGCGAGGGAGATTGTGGCGGGTCTCCTCGCTGCCAGACGCCTTGGAGGCGCGCAAGACTCGCTGACGGCAGATCGGCAGCGCGGGAGCGCCCGGACTCGGTCGGGCAAGGAGCAATTCGTCGACGTCCGGCTGGGGGGCGGTGGGCCTCTTGACGGCGCCCAACTCATCCGCAGCCCAAAGCCCAGGCTCGGGTGTTGGTGGAAGCACGCGAGTGTTGGGCGAGCGTGCGACCGGCGCGGCTTGATCGCCTGGCTGTCCCACCACGGGTGCCCCCGCTCCCGCGGGCACGTACCGGGGAACAGGCACTGGGATGGACGGAGCTGGAGGTGGAGCTGGAGCCACTGCCTGGGCATGAACCGCCGTGGCGACCAGCACGCCGAGCCCCATCACGCGGGAGGTCATTCCGAAGACTCCTACTCAAAACGTCATGCTCCGTGCTTCTACCCCCGTTTCCATCGCCCAGGCAAGGCCCCCTCCGGGCGCCTATAGTGCGTTCCCGCCGCCTGCGGCGATGCCCATCCCCCCTCCTCTATCCGGGGGTGGAAGTGACCCTCGGCGTGACCAATGTGCAGGTCTCGCTCCTTCGCCGCGAGGCCGATGTGGCGCTGCGTCTGGACAACAATCCGGCGGAGGGATTGGTGGGCCGCCGCGTCGGTCGATTGCAGTTCGAAGCCTACGCCGCGCGTTCACTCGTCGAGCGGGTGGGCCACAGCTCAGGGGAGTCGGAAGATGCGCACGTTCTCTTCTCCCTTGCGCACCTAGACGAGGGCGTCGTGCGTCGGCAGGTAGAAGAAGCGGTTCTTGACGAGCTCGTGCCATCCGCCGAAGGCGCCGGCCTCCCACGGTGGCGCCTCGCTGAGCTTGAGGGTCGTCGGATCAACCTCGAAGGTCCGCTTGCGATTGACAAGGAAGGGGGCGGGGTGGGAGCGATCTTGGAGCACCTGGGATTGCCCATGGCAGGTGCGCGCCTGGCCCCAGCGCGAGGGCCACCCCAGGCCGCGTGGTGTTGAGGCTCGAGCAGCCACAGCCCTCAGGCCCCCCCCTGTCGCCCCTCCAAGGAGGGCGGACCCGGCAGGCGTGTACCCCAAGGGGTCTCCACTTAGAGTGCACCGCCATGGCTCACAGCTCGTGGGCTCCCCTCCGCGGCCTTCCTCTGCCCCTCTGCTCCCCCCGCTGCCCTCGACCTTGCCCCCATTCCTCTTATGCGCCAGCAAGGTGGTCGTGAGGAAGACGAGTCGATGGAGGGAAACCAAGGTCCGAGAACATTAATCGGGATGGCGGGAAAACGGTGAATGGGCTGCTCGCCTCAAGGGGAGAGGCCCTGGATCTCGAAGGTCTGGACGGTGTTGGCGGGGAACCACGACCAGAAGCGCTTCCCGCTCAAGCTCGTGTCACGGTATTGCGCGTACCGCTCTCCCCCGCTGGCGGTCACCGTGGTCCAACGGGTGATGGGGCCGCTGACCGTGCCGAATCGGGACAAATCATAGTCAATCCACTGAGCCGTC
Source organism: Cystobacter fuscus (assembly GCF_002305875.1). NCBI lineage: Bacteria > Pseudomonadati > Myxococcota > Myxococcia > Myxococcales > Archangiaceae > Cystobacter > Cystobacter fuscus. Next base: position 12,213,256 of record NZ_CP022098.1, read on the forward strand.
GCGAAGTTCACCGTCACCACGACCAGCTTGCGGGCCACGGCGTCATAGGCGAACACGGTGTTCCGGTCATCTCCACTCAGCAGGGTCATGCCCGGCCGGATGTGTCGGCTGAACTGAGCCATGACATACCATTTGGCATTGGCCGTTCCGATCCAGTTGTCACCGGGGTTGGACTGGACGAGGCCCCACCCCCCACTGTCGAACGGCTGCCAGTAGACCCAGGCGGTCGGGTGGTACTCCCGCAGATCGCGCATGATGGAGTCGGCCATCGGCATGCCGCTGCCGTCTCCATCCCCATACTCGGAGACCCAGCGCCGCTTGCCGCTCGTGGCCGAGTAGAGGGGACCCCGGTTCGGCCCCCGGTAGGGCTCGAGGCCACTGTAGCCGTGCACGTTGATCTGGTTGACCAGCGCCTTCGTGGTCGCATCGAAGGCGTTCCAGGTGCTGAGCGCCCGGTCCGGAGAGTTCTCGTCCGAGGCGGCGATACCCACGCCCTGGAGCCCCCGGTTGTTCAGCTCGGTGCGGAGGTAGCCGAGGACCTGGCGTTGCGTGGCGTTGTCGAAGTGACAGCCTTCCTGGTTCTTGGGGTACGTCCACCAGGTTTCCGCCGGCTCGTTGAACGGCTCGACCGTGGTGAAGTTCACCCCCCAGTGGTCCTTGGCGTACTTGACGACGGTGGCCAGATAGCGAGCGAAGTCGCCATGGTTCCAGGACTGGAGGTTGTCACCGCCACCATTGCTGCCCGCGGAACTCTTGTTGTAGTCCATCCACCACATGGGTGAGTTGGAGAACGCCTCGAAGACGTTCGCACCGCGATCCCGTGCCTTCCACATCATGTTGCGCTGCCGGGAGTCCATGTTCCAGTCGAAGCTGGAAGAGGAGGGATCCGTGCTGGACCAGTCGAGCCAATAGCCAGGGATACGCTTGAAGTCCGGGAGCGTGCTCGTGGGGGGATAGAGGGGAACGGTTGTCCCGACGGCCCGGGTGCCATAACCGCCGATGTTGTAACGGACCACGTTCATGCCGAGACCCGGCACGGAGTAGGTGCCCGCGTTGGTGGACAGGCTCACGGAGGCGTTCTGGGTGAAGACGGCATCCGCCAGGTCCTCGCGGTCACCGAAGGCATGGGCCCACCATGCCAGCGAACAGCCCCACCCCTGCCACGTGCCGAAGGTGCTGGAGGGGTTGGGCGTGACGACATAGTCGGCCCGCGCCTGGGTTCCACCGAGCGTCAGTGCGGCGACGAGCGAGGTCGCGGCACCGACCGCCCATGAGAAGGATTTCCTTGTTTGAATCGACATGTCATCTCCCTGGCGCGAGTGCTGTCCTTCGTGTCGGTCGTTACCTTCCGAAAAGCGGCTGGGCGAGGAGCCGCGACCAGCGGTACGTCCTGACATCGTAACGGTTGATGATCCACTCCCCGTCTCCGCTGCCCCCCTGCCGGTACTTGAAGAGGAAATCGCCCTGTGGGCCCCGGTAGAAGCGGGGATAGGTGGCCTGCGTCTCCAGTGTTCCCACCATGGGCTGACGGGCGAACGACGAGGCGACGAGCCCGCGCGACCGCCAGTAGGTGAGCGCATGGCCGTGCAGGTCGCCCGACAGGTGGATGTCGTGGTTGTCGTCGACCTCCAGCGTGAGATAGTTGTGGCTGTCCCAGCCCTTGAATTGATCATCGAGGACCTTGTAGGTCCATGCCCCGTCGCCATTGCGGATGGCGACCTTCACGCGCCGGTTGGCGTCGTAGTAGGCGACGAGCTGGTGCCGCTTGAAGACCACGAAGTCGAACGTGGCGGAGCTCCCGCCCCAGGCCCGGTCGACGCGGCTGGCGCGCCAGAGTTTCGCCGTCGCGTCGTAGCTCCAGACGACGAGATCCGTCAGGAACTTGTCCGGGCAGGTCGTCTCCGTGGGCTGCGACACGGAGAGCGCGCGTCCCGAGCAATCATAGGGCAGGTCCCGATTCGTGGGCATCGACTCCCAGCGCAGGTAATAGGTCAGCGCCGGATCCTGAGCGTCCCAGTGCAGCGGTCCATCCGTGGCGCCGAGTGAGGCGATCTCTCCCGTCCCGGAGATATCCGCGCTCCCCCCCTCCAGGCGGTTCTGATGGATCTTCCACTGACCGCCCTCGAGCCGGGCGTTGTAGACCTGGGTGGTCCAGACGGGCGGCACGTCCGCGGAATAGACAACCTTGTACGTCTGATAGGTCACGACGGGGCGGCCCTCGCCATCGAAGCCGACATTCAGGTTGTTGAGCACGCCCTGGTGGGTTTGGATCGGATCGACGACGGCGTGGGACGCGGTCGTGAGGGGAAGCGTGAGCTTCTCCCCGCAGGTGTTGTACCAGTTCACCAGATCCTGGCTCCGGGCCACCGAGACGCTGTGATTGGTCTCCACCGCGGGCGTCTCCCGCCACACCCAGGCCATGTAGACCCAGGGCTGGCCCTGGCCCTGGGCGTTGCCCGAGGGATACGCATTTCGCTCCACGTTGTCGTTCCAGAGCGACGGCATGCACCCACGGGGTGCGCTCCCGAGCGGATGGGGGAAGCGAATCTTCCCCGAGTTCACGAGGGCCGAGTTCCGCACGGTGCCGAGCACGCGCAGCCCATGGACGTAGAGTGGCTGCCCGCCGACCGCCGCGAGGACGCTCTCCGGAATGGCCACGTGGAAGCGATAGCGTCCGTTGCCCGCTCCGCACCGCTCTCCGACCGCCGACTCGGCCATGAATTGCGAGGCCCCTTCGAGGACCAGCTGGCCCCGGGGCTCGTCATACGCCGAGGCTCCGGCATAGACATGGATCCGCAAGGAAGCCGCGACCCCCTGCTGACAAGTCCACCCGTGCAGGAAGTACTGGTCTCCCTCGAGCACCACGCCGTCCAGCTGACCGATGACGGCGCCGGGGTCGGCCAGTCCCTGGAAGGGCTCCGCCACGACCAGGCGTGGAAGCAGCAGAGCGCACAAGGCGAGAAAGCGCGACGTGACCACGGAGCCTCCCTGTGTCGTTGACATCCCCAGGCCGGGGACGTCACCAGCTTAACCCCACCTCGGCGAGGAAAGCATGCAAAACAGGTAAAACCTCGAAGCACGGACCATTCCCTTCAAGGTGGCTGTCTTCGAGGCGTCCTGGAGAACTTCAGCCATGGTGAGGACCTTCTCAGGCCCCCATCCCGTGGCCTACCTGGTGCCACAGGCCAGGGCGAAACCGGCCTGGCGCGCACTGTTGGTCAGCTCGAGCGCCCGCTTCCTGTCGACCGCGACTCCACGGCCCTCGTCATAGCAGACTCCGAGAGCGTAACAGGCCATGGCCTGGCCTCCCGTGGGTGTTGAGGCTCGAGCAGCCACAGCCCTCAGGCCCACACCCCCTGTCGCCCCTCCAAGGAGGGCGGACCAGGCAGATTTCTTCATGTGGATGCCCTATCTGCCCGTCATGGTGGGCATGTTCGGTGGAATTGTCTATCTGGCCCTCCATGGCTCTCAGGGATGGGCGTTGTTCTTGGGGCTGGTCTGGCTGTGGTCGTCACGAGGGTTCTTGTGGGGGCTCATCAATGTGGCCCGCCAGCCGATCCAACACATGAAGCTCACCGGTAAAGGGGGCTCCTGGATCGGCGGATGGGACCGGGACGAACCCGGTCCCATCGTGACGCTCGACTACCGAGGGGTCAGCTTTCGCAGCAAGCCGTCGCCACCGTCCCTGAGGTACCAGATGCTGCCGTCAGGAGACACCTTCAGTGCGCGCACCCTCCCGGTGTACACGTCGTTCGCGCTGCGGCCGTAGCGCTCGACGCCCGTGACATTGTTGGTCGCCGGGTCGATCACCATACGGTACAGCGCGATGGACGAGGTTCCGCCGATCAGCGCGGAGCCCTTCCACTGGGGGAAGAGGTCGCCGTTGTAGAACGCCAGTCCGGACGGAGACATGGAGGCGGTGGTGGAGAACCAGCCCCAGTATGCCGCCGGCGGCGTGAACTGCGGAGCGGTGTCATGCCGCGGATACGGCTGGCCCGGCAGGTAGGCATCGCCGTTGTAGCGGTTGCCGTTGTTCACCAGCGGCCAGCCGTAGTTGGCGCCCTTGATGATGAAGTTGAACTCGTCGCCGGAGGCGGGGCCCATCTCACTGAGCCACAGGTTGCCGCTGCCGTCGAACGCCAGGCCGTAGGGATTGCGGAAGCCCTTGGCCCACACCTGTCCGCGCACGCCGCCCAAGGACGCCTCGGGGTTGTCGCTGGGGGTGCTGCCGTCGAGGTTCAGGCGGATGATCTTGCCCAGCGCGCTGTCCGTCTGCTGCGCGACGTGCCCACGGTCACCATTGGCGGCCGGGATGTCGCCATCGCCCACGGCGAGGTAGACGTGCTGGCCATCCGGCGCGAACGCGATGCGCGCGCCCGGCTGACCGCGGACGGAGTAGCTCGACGGCTCCTGCCAGATGACCTGGAGGTTGGACAGGCTCGCGGTAGCGCCGCCCTCATCGAGGCGCGCGGACGCCAGGGTGAGGTGATTGTTGTTGTCCGCGCCCTTGGCCACGTAGCTGAACCACAGCTTGCGGTCCTGGGCGAAGGTCGGCGAGGTCGCCACGTCGTGGAGACCGCTCTGGCCGCCACCGCCGTTGGCGCCCACGGAGACCGGCAGGCCGCTGACGGACGTCTTCACGCCGGCCGGCGTCACGATGTACATGCGGTCACTCTTCTCGGTGACCACGATGCGGCCGTCGGGCAGGAAGTCCAGACCCCACGGGTTGGTGAAGGCCGCCACATCGGTGATGTTGAACGGCGCCGCGGGCTCCGTCTGGTTGCCGGTGACACGCGCGTTGTATGACACGGTGGGCGCCGTGCCCGGCTCGGCGGGGGGCTGCGGGTCGGTCGGATCCGGATCTGGCTGGCTGCCGCCGCTGGTGGCGTAGACCTCGAACTCGTGCAGCGAGTAGCCGTAGGGGCCGCTCTTCTGCGTGCCGTACATCGAGACGTAGCGCGCCAGGACGGGCGTGAACGAGATGTCTTCCGTGCCCCCCTGGCCGTTGGTCTTCGTGTGCACGGTGCTCCAGGTGGTGCCGTCGTTGGAGACCCGGATGGTGTAGGTGGTGGCGTACGCGTTCTCCCAGTGGAGCACCGCGCGGCCGATCGACTGCTCACTGCCGAGGTCGATGGTGATCCACGAGGGGCTCACGAACTCCGAACTCCAGCGGGTGCCCAGGTCTCCGTCGTTGGCGTTGGCCGCCTTGAACGCCTCGGGGTTCTCGGTGCTGCTGGCGGTGATGGGCTTGTTCAGCGCGAGATTGACCGGTGCGGTCTGCGCGAGGGCGCATGGGGCGGCGAGGCCGGCCAGCAGCAGAAGCGGGTGTTGCACGCGACGCATTGCGGAACTCCATGTTGTTTGAGTTGGGTCGCAGGAAACCCGGTTGGCGACAAAGCGGTTTCCTTTCCCAGAACGGGCGAGAGCGCCGGATTGGGATGTCTGTCTCATATCACGACGAGATGCACCCAGGCGCGAATTCACGGGGTGCATGCACGTGAATTCTCACGCGTCCTTCGAGGGGAGCGGGAGCGCCGTCTCTGGAGTGCGGGTTGTCTTCCATTGCATACCTTGCGTGCCCATACGCTGGGTGCGGGTCTGCTGCGGACAAGGGTAGATGAATACAGATTTGTTAGAAGACAAGAGCAAGTGAATATGGATTTGTTGGAAGACAAGAATGAGTGACAGGTTGATGGGAGGACAGGCTCGCCGACCGCGCTGTCGAGACGCGGAGGGGGACGGGGGCGGGCGGGGTCGAAGGCGAAGAACGCGCTCCCGTGGGCACTCGCGAGCGCTCGGGAAGGTGTCTCGGGAAGGTGTCAAAGGACTCGTTCTGACACCTCTGCGCCGTCCGGTGGCCCGCGAGTTCCCGTTACGGGCATTCGCCCTGAAGTCATGCGGTATGGCGATGCTGTTGGTGCTCCTGAGTTCGGGTCAGCTCTTCGGTCCGGCCGGGCCTCTGACCGCGGAGACCGCCTCGCCGTACAACTGGTCGAGCGTGAGCTCCGCGCTGTGGCGGAGCGCATCGGCGGCGACATCCAGGCAGGCCAGCGAGCACGCGACGATGGCGGCGGCCCGCACCCGTGAACGCGTCCCGCGCTGGGCGCCCAGGCGTTGCTCGACCAGTGGGACCAGCACCTCCTGCCACGCGGCCATCTTGACCAGGTAGCGACTGCGCAGCGAAGCACTGCTGTGCACCAGCATCGCGACCTGCCGGGCGTGCTCCGGGGATTGCGCGCTCGGCAGAGCCTCGGCCGCTCTCTGGAGCGAGATCCAGACGTCCTCCTCCGGCGGGCGCGCCGCGAAGGCCGTGGTGAGGACCGCGCACTGCTCGGCGGTGTCGCCGAGGACGATGTCTTCCTTGGTCCCGAAGTACCGGAACAGCGTCGCTCGTGACACGCCGGTCTCCGCGGCGATCTGCTCGACCGTCGTCGCGTCGAAGCCGTGCTCGGCGAACAGCGCGAAGGCCAACTCCTGCACCTTCTGCTGCACGGCGTGGCGGGAACGGTCCCAGGCGGTATCTCTTCCGGTCACTCGGCTCACAGCCGCCCATCCTACGTCGTGACCGTTCACTGGATTCGGCCCGCGGGCACACCCCTCTGGTGCTCAAAGGACAGGCACCCCGGAATGGACCCATCCCGGCCGAGGCGGTCCAGATCGGTTTTCTCGATGGCGCATGGCATCCAAACATCCGGAATGACTTGGCTTTTCAGCCCCGCCGACCCGTGGGTGGTTGTCCGGCGCGACGTGAGACCTTGACTCGACATGATACCGAGTCTCATATTGAGACTGAGTATCAACCGCGAGGGAGGTGCCATGCACATCGATGTGTCCGTGAGGCAGGGCGTAGTCCGGGGCCAGCAGTCAGGAGGGGTGGCGACCTTCCTGGGAGTGCCGTACGCGGCGCCGCCGATGGGGCCACTGCGCCTGCGACCACCGCAGCCGGTGCGGCCCTGGGAGGGCGTGCGTCCCGTGCTCGATGCTGGGCCCAGCGCACCGCAGCGAGCCCTCGACTCCTTCGCGGGGCTGGATGCCTTCGCGGTCACCGGTGCGCGTTGGCGTCGCGGTGACGACTACCTCACCCTCAACGTCTGGGCGCCTGTCGACGCGGCCGCTCGGCCGGTGGTGGTGTACGTGCACGGCGGTGGGCTCGTGCTGGGCACCAAGGACGCCGCCGTCTACGACGGCACGGCGTTCGCGCGTGACGGCGTGGTGGCCGTCGCCATGAACTACCGGCTGGGCGTCGAGGGCTTTGTCCCGATCCCCGGCGCCCCCACGAACCTGGGCCTGCGCGACGTCATCGCCGCCCTGCGCTGGCTCCAGGACAACGTGGCCGCCTTCGGTGGGGACGCCGGCAACGTGACGGTGGTTGGCGAGTCCGGCGGAGCCATGCTGGTCGCCTGTCTGGTGAGCAGTCCCCTCTCGGTCGGGCTGTTCCGCCGTGCCGTCGTGCAGAGCGGGCATGGCTCGGCGGTCTACCCGGTGTCGATCGCCGAGCGCACCACCATGGCGTTGGCACGGGCGCTCTCGGTGACGCCAGATGCCGAGGGGTTCCGCTCCGTGCCGCCCGAGCGCGCTGTGCAGGCGCTGCACAAGGTGTCCCGCCCTGGAACACTCGACCTGCGCGACGCCAACGGCTTCGACCCGTCCTTCGGCCTGGGTGTCGTCAACCCGGTCCATGGCGACGACGTGCTGCCAGTACATCCGCTGCTCGCCCTGGAGCGGGGGGCAGGCGCGGACGTGGACCTGCTCATCGGGACCACCGCGACCGAGGCCAGCTACTGGTTCGGCCCCACCCGGCTGTCGTGGCTGCCCACCGGGATTTCACGCCGCCTGCTGCGCCGCATCGCGCCACGAGCAGACGAGTTGTTCGATGCCTATGCCGAGCAGGCCACCTCGCGCGCCGAGCGTCGGGGTGGAGCGGTTCTCGCCCGGGTCCTGACCGACATGGCCTTCCGCTGGCCGGCCCGCCAGTTCGCCGCCGCCCACCAGGGCCGGACGCACGTCTACGAGTTCGACTGGGCCTCCCCCGCCGCCGGGGGGCGAATGGGTGCGGCGCACGGCCTCGAGCTGCCGTTCGTCTTCGACACCCTCACCAGCACCACCGGCCGGCGCGGCATGACAGGGATGTCGGCGCCGCAGGAACTGGCGGACTACGTCCACGGCACGTGGGTCCGCTTCGTCACCGACGGGCACCTGTCCTGGCCCACCTTCGATTCCCAGACGCGAGCGGTCCACCAGCTCGCGGCGCGCACGACGATCAGCGAGCCAGTCATGCCGGCGGCCGCCTACACGCCCGTCGTCGCGCCGATGACGGTCTGAGCCTCTCTCTCGCGGTTGGCGCTCGAGCCGAGAGGACCCGCCCCCCAACCCGCCGCCGTCCTCCACACCTCACGCGGACGAACATGTCCAAGTCGAACGTCCTCCTGCGCAACTCGGCGGGAGTCTCCTCTCCGCGTCTTCTCCTCATCGGCTCCTTACTGACCGCTGCGCGGGGCTTCTTCTGCCCCTCTGCGCCCCCCACTGCCCTCGACATTTCCCCCATTCGCCCTCGAAGGTGCGCGCCGCCATCGACGTGCTCGTCGCGCGCATCCCGGAGCGGCTGTCGAGTGCCACCCGTCCGCTCGAGGTGCCCGCCAGACTTTCTCAGGGCACGGAGAGCGTCAGATCGACGCCCGTGTAGGCCGAGAACCCCTTGAGCATGACGTAGTACGTGCCCGCCTGGCTCTGGCTGAGAGTACACCGCTCGCTGTTGCCCGAGAGATAGGGGCGGCAGTCGTACGCGGTGGAGGTGGGGGCCGAGCCGAACTTCACGTAGAGGTGGACATCACCCGTACTCCCTCCCTCGCCCGGTGACAGGGTGACGGTCACCGCCTGCCCGGCCGCCGCGTTGTACGTGAAGAACTGCTCGGAGCTTGAGGTACCCGAGAGGTTCGGGAAGACATACGCGCCCACGGGCGGTGTGAACGATGCCTTGAGGGAGACGCCCGAGTAGGCGGAGAAGCTCCGCAGGATGATGTAGTAGATGCCGGCACTCGGCGTGGGGAAGGTGCAGGACTCGGTGTTGCCGCCCAGATAGGGCCGGCAGTCGAACGACGACGTGGTCGGCGCCGAGCCGAACTTGACGTACAGGTCCACGTCACCCGTGCCTCCGGAGGCCTCCACCTTCAGGTGGGTGGCGCCCACTGGCACGGAGATCGAATAGGTGCAGCTCACGCTGCCCGAGGCGCCTGAGAGGCCGGTGAGCGCGGTGCCGTTGGCCAGCGGAGGGCACGGCGCGGGGACCACCCCGACGCCCACCGCCTGCCATGCCTGGGTGACGGAGGTCCTCATCCCCGAGCCCGTACCGTAGAGGGCGTCCGCGGCCAGCTCGGTGTAGGTCTTCGCCTGGGCGAGCGTGGTGCTGGCGGTGAAGTAGTCCGTGTTGGCCTTGTAGAAGAGGCGCCCGGCCTTCTCGACGCCAATGCCCGTGACGGTGAGGGTGCTCCTGCCGCGCGGGTGTTGGCCGCCCTTGGACAGCAGCGTGAAGGCCAGATCGCTGATGCCCGCGAGGTCGTGGACGTCGGAAGGCAGGGGCGTGTAGTAGTCGAGCGCTCCATGCGCGGCCGGGTCGGCCATGCTGTAGACCGTGCCGCCGAGGGACGTGTCCTCGCCGATCTTCCAGATGTCCGCGCCCGTGGACCAGGTACCCGTCGTCCAGCTCTCGCAGACGGCGGCGAGGATGTTGGACAGGCTCTCGTTGAGGCCGCCGGGCTCGCCCGAGGAGGTGAGGTTGGACGTGGTGCTGATCAGCCCGTGGGTGAACTCGTGCGTGATGATGTCCATGTCCATGCAGAGCGAGCCGGTCGTGACGCCATCGCCGTCGCCGCACACCATCTGGCTCCCATTCCAGAAGGCGTTGGTGTAGTTCGTGCTGTAGTGGACGGTGGCTCGAAGCTGCCCGTCCGCGCCGTCGTAGGACTGCCGGTTGAAGAGGATGTTGTAGCAGTCGTAGGTGATGCCGAGGTTGTCGTAGGTCTTGTCCACGACGACGTCACTCGTGGGCGGGGCTCCCTCGGCCCGCTTCAAGGTGCCGGGAAGCGAGGTGCCGTTGTTCGCCGAGTAGACGCGGCGGCTGCGCGCGTTCTGGATGTCCGAGTCACGCAGGACGGGAGTGCCATCGAGTGCGTCCAGGAAGACGTGCTCCTGGACGGGCGTGCCGAGGTGCTCACCCGTGACCAGCACCTCGTAGGCCAGCTTCAGCCGCTGGTCCCGGGTGGAGCGGGCGTAGAGGAGCCGGGGCTCGCCCTCCACACGTACGCCGCCCGGGGTCGAGTCGAGCGCGGCGCGTTGGAGGGCCTCGGGTGAGACCCTTGCCTCCTCGGGGTTGGGGGCGGACTCGCCGTCGCGCGCCGAGCCGTTGGCGGCATAGACGCGGCCGGACGTATCCACGTGGAGGATGAGCTCGTGGCCGAATACGGGCAGGCCGTTGCGCACCTGTGCATAGCGGATGTGCGTGTGGCCCTGCTCGTCGCGCGAGGCGCGCTGCACGACGAGATCCTCGGCGCGCAGGTGGAACACGGGGGCGACGGCGGCCAGCGTGCTGCTGACGCGCTCATGGACTTCGCGTGCGGCGAGCCCCCGCACGGAGCCGCCCACCGAGCCGAGTTCGCCGCGAATCATGAAGGGGACACCATCCTCGTGCGTGCCGATGATCTCCGCTGAGGGCAGCGCGGCGAGGGCGGAGTGGGCGTCTTTGGTGGTGGTGGGTGCTTCCGTTCCTCCACAAGCCGCGAGCGAGAGCGACAAACAGGTTGCGAGCAAGCGATTGCGCATCGACGGGTTCCTCCACTCGCGGCGGAATGCCGCGAAGGGAATCCATCATGCATTTCCGTGCAGTGCAACCAGGACACTGGAATGGGTCGTCTGTCTGGTGTTGCATCCCCCAATGACTTCCAACCCTCTCATGCGCGCCTGTGGTGGCGGCGCTCACCGCGTGGCTGGTGCGAGGCGGGCGGCCCACGTGGATGCAGGCATTGGGCGCGCTGCTCGTCATTTCCGGCGTGAACCCGCCTGTTCATTCCAACTTCGACGTGTGGTGCAGGAGCGCCTTCCACACGCCGCCGCGCTGCTCCCAGACGGCGCTGAAGGCGAGGGTTATCTCGAGCAGGCCCGAGCCCTGGAAGTCCACGCGCGCGAAGTAGACGCCGTTGATGAGCGCGACGGAGCCGGAGACGATGCGGACATCGAACCGCTCTCCCCCCTCTGCCCTCGACATTTCCCCCATTCCTCTTATGCGCACAGCGGCTGGAGTGGGAGTGCGGCGACAACTTCGCTCCCATCCCGGGACGGGAGACGCGGGACATGAAGCGCTCGGACTACCAGGCGCTGGTGCACGGTACCCGGCTGGTCACGTTCCCCTCGCACTTCGTGGAGCGGCAGAAGAACGTGAAGACGGTGGTGGCGGGTGAGGAGCGCAAGCCGCTGGCGGAGGAAGTGGGCCGCAACTGGTACCTGCGGATGCCGGAAAAGGATTGCCAGCAGGCGATGGACTTCGCGAAGCCGAGGTCGGCCTACTGGCGGCTGCTGCAGGAGACCTGGGCGGAACTGTTCGAGCAGGTGGATGACTTCACCGAGGTCACTCCACCCGAGGCTCCTCCGCGTTTCATGAAGTTGATGGAGCTGGAGGACGAGGTGCTGCCCCGGTTGGCCGAGCCGGCGGGGAAGGTCGAGGCCAGGAAGCGGATCCTGGAGATCATCCAGACCTACCGCCCCGCTGCCGCAACCAAGGCCCCCTGACCAGGAGGCTAGTGGTGAGGGGGCTCGCAGGCGCACTTCGCGTGGTGGAGTACCGCTCCAGAGTCACTACGCCGGATGCGACCTGGAGGGGCCGGAGACGGGTTCTGGCCCTGCTCCAGGGATAGGCCCTCTGTGTGGCCCCGGCGGCCCGGCGTGGCGCGTCATGGACACGCGAAGAGCGCATCCAGGGCCGCGACAGCGGCGGGGATGTCTACCTCCTCCGGATGGGCCCTCTGCACCTCGCGCTCGAGCGTGTCCGCCCTGGCCTCGTCCCTCAGACGAGCCTCGCGATCCATCAAGGGCACGAGCACCTTCAAGAAGGCCCAGCGCGCCTCCCGCGCTTCGCCGGAGGTGCACGACAACTCCTGGAAGCGCTGACGCACGATGACGGCCATGCCACGCAGCAGCGCCGCGTCGAGCTGCGAGCGGGCCCGATCCCGCAGCTCGAGTTGGGTCGCCGGAGTCGCCCGGTCCAGATCCCTCCAGCAGCGCACGGCCAGCGTGGCATCGTACGCACGCTCGTGCGTCTCGGGTGCCAGCTCCCTCACATAGCGAGCCAATCCCACGGCCTCGTCGCGAGGCGTTCCGCCCGTGTAGTAGGCCCAGGCACTGTCGCAGTCCGCGTCCTTCGTCGTGCAACTCGTCACCTCGGACAGGGGTGACACGTAAAGGAACCAGAGCAGCGCCGCCTCGATGCGGGCCGCGTTCACCCGGGGCGTCTCTCCTCGCATGCCCGAAGCAAAGGACTCGTTGATGAGCGGCCGCAGCTTCGCCGGACCCACGCAGCGCTCCGGGTAGTCCGCGGGAATGGATGCGCTCGAGTTGCAGGCCGCGGGAGCCGCCGGGTAGTGGATGTCCTCGCGCCGCTCCACCCGCGAGCCCAGCCCCTCCGATTCGGTGTAGCGCAGGCGCGCCTGAGTAAAGTCCTCCACAGTGGGCTCCTTCGTCTTCATCCACAGCGAATCGGCGATGAAGTCGAAGGCCGCCACACGGCCGATGGTGGAGATGCTGGTGTAGAGGCGGTGGTAGGTGTTGTCGTCCGAGATGCACACCGCCCACGCGTCCTGAGCGGAGCCCGCCACGCGCGGCTGGTAATCAGTCGCCAGCGGCGTGCAGTTGGACACGTCCTCCGTGTACTTGGGCCGATCGATACATTCACCTGACGCATCGGTGATGGGCGCCGGCTCGTCCGTGGGCGGGGTAACATCGCCATGACAGGCGCAGAGGAGCGCGACCAGTGTCAGCGAGGGGAAACGCGGGTACAGGGGCTTCAATCGAGATGTATTCACTTCAGGGCTCCTTCGAGAGAGACGCTGATCCCCCGGCCCGGGCCATTCACACTCGAGCCGTGGTAGCGGTAGGGGGTGTCCAACAGGTTCTCCAGGACGAGGCCCGCGGTCAGCACCCTGTCCAGGCGGTAGGAGAGGCGGGCATCGAGCACGGCGAAACCCGGAGTACCTCCCAGGGGAATGCGTGCATCCGAGCGGTCCGCCACCGCGAGCCGCGTCTGCGCGGCGGCCCAGCGCAACGCCCCGCCCGCGCCCAGACCTAGTGGGTGGGTCCAGGAAAGCTCCAACGTGCCATTGAGCGGAGGCACGCGAGAAAGCGGTACCCGGTACTCGAAGGGAATGGAGGGGTCCGAGGGCGGGTCCCCGAGGTTGGGTCCCTCTCCCCAGGTCCATGCGCCCGTGAGGTTGGCAACGAGGCCCGGAATCAGACGCAGCCGCGCGGAGGCCTCCACTCCCCTCAGCTCGGACAGTTCACGTGCGTTGACAAGCTGGAGGCGTGACCAGGACGACACGCACTGAGGGGTGTTCACCGGGCAATCCCCACTGTCGCGCGGGCGCTTGCCCACGGCATCTTCCAGCAGCATGGAGAAGGCCCAGAACTGGAACGTCACGAGCGAAGTGCGGACCCGGGTGCCGATCTCGAGGGTGGTGGCCCGCTCGGGCTGGAGGTGCGGGTTCTCGAACTGGAAGCCCGGACCGGTCTGCTGACGTGAGGTGAGATCGTCGAGGTTGGGTGCCCGGAAGGAGCGGTCCACGTTGGCCAGCAGAGTGAGTCCCCCGAGGGGCGTCCATTCCACTCCGGCATGACCCACGACGGGCCACCACGAGCGGTTCACGGGGGCGGAACCGGACTCGGCATCTCCCGGAGCGTGCGCTGTGATCCATGAGGCGCGTGCTCCGGCGCGCGCCACGAAGCGTTGGGGCAGCGAGAGCTCTGCGTCCAGGAAGGCACCTCCATAGAGGTACCAGGAGCCATCGAGGTATTGGCCCCGGCTTCGCCGCACGGACAAGCCTACGTCGGTGAAGCTGGTCGTGGACGCGGAGTGCAGGAGGTCCACGTAGGTCTCCACGCCATAATCGAGCACCAGGGGGTGCCCACCGGGTAGCGTCAGGGGCCGAGCATGCGCCCGTCCCGTGAAGCCCAAGGTATCCACATCATCCGTCCCGAGCGAGGAGACGAAGGAGGCGGGGCGGTCGTGACGACGGCGCTCGTGCTGGCGCTGCCAGGACAGGGTGAATCGAGCCTGCTGGGCCGGAGCGCCGAGCACCGTGATGTCCCAGACAGCGTAGGCGAGTGTGCGGAACTGCTGCTCATAGCGCAGACACTCGTCGTAGGGCGCATAGGGAGGCGCACACTGGTCCGTCCGAGGCGCATCGTACTGCCGATAGAGATAGCCGGCCAGGATGAGGGTGTGACCCGGAGCGGGGCGCCACACCACCCGCCCGTCGGCGGTGAGTTCGTTGAAACCCGTGCCGAGCTGGGTGCGTTGATCCGGGGCGAAGCGGGGCACATCGGGGAGCCCCCCGTCGGTGGGATTGAGCACCGGTCCGCTGCTCTCCAGGAGCGAGACCTGGCGAGCGCCAACGCCTCCCATGAAGCTCACTTGGTCATTCCAGCTGGCCTCGAGCTGAAACCGGCCACCCCTCTCCCGATCCGCGCTGGTGCCGCGCAACCGCAATTGGGGACGGACTCGAAAGCCTTCTCCTGAAAGAGCAGGCTCTAGCGGATGGGTCAGGATGACGCCGCCGAGGGCATCCGAACCGAAGCGGGTGGAGCCTCCCCCGCGCAACACCTCGATGGAGTCGATGGTGGAGGAGTCGAGGGTGAAGAAATACTGGTTGGGGCCCTGCCGATAAGTGCTGTTGTTGAGCCGGATGCCGTCGAAGAGAAGGAGGGTTTGCTGGCCCGTAAGGCCCCGAATGAAGGCGGAGCCCTGGCCGTGGCCACTCTGTTGAACGAAGACGCCGGGCTCATAGCGCAGCGCATCGGGAGCGGAGCGCGGCAGGCGGCGCTCGAGGTCCGAACGGTGGACCGTGCTGAATGCTCGCCCTTCGGGAAGCTCCTGCTGCTCGTTCGTCGTGGCTGTGACCGTCGTTTCGCGTTGAGGGTCCTGGTGCTCCGCCTGGACTTTCGTCGATGCGCCCAATGCTCCCGCGATGAAGAGTGCTCCGATGAAGGAGAAGAATCCGGGGCGTGCTCGAGTACGAGCGTGCACCCCCTGTGGCTCACCCATTTTCGGTGCCCGATGAAGGAAGAGCCCACCCCTACTTTCACGAAATGAAAGGAGGGGCGGAGCATGTGGAGCGGACCTGCGCTCAACGGCCCTGGCCCATGGGGCTACGGTGAGAACACTTCCGAGGAGACATCTGAGAAAGTCGTCCCGATTCCGGCAACCGCCAGCACCTCGCCATTGGGAAGCAAGGTGAGTGTGAGTTCGTAGCGAGGCAGTTTCATCGATCCGAGCGAACTCCAGGTTCCGGTACTCGGGTCATACAACTCGGCCTGCTTGAGGATGCCCACGGCGGCGTCGTGATAGCCACCAGCCACGAGCACATGGCCTGTCTCCAACAATACCGCCGCATGCATGGAGCGCTTGTAGGCCATGCTAGCGGTACGCGACCATGTGTTGGTAACCGGCTCGAAGATCTCCGTCGACGCCGCACTAGCGACTCCCTGCCCATTACCGGTGAGGAGAACCCGACCATCCTTCAGCAAGGTCGCCGTGTGCCCGACACGGGCTTCGGTCAAGAAGTACCTCGTCCAGGAAGCCGTCACAGGATCGTAGACCTCGGATGACGCCAAGGCAGTTCCGCTGGCATTGAAGCCTCCGGCCACAAGGACCCGGCCATCCTTCAGCAAAGTAGCCGTATGCCTATAACGGCCATCGTTCAAACCACCCGTGTCCACCCAGGTGTTGGTGGTTGGATCATACAACTCAGCCGTTGTGCTCGCCGCCCCTTCACCTCCAACGGCCAGGACCTGGCCACTCGCCAGCAACGTCGCCGTATGACGGGCTCGCGCTTTCCGCATGGACGAAGCACGCGTCCAGGTATTGCTTTTCGGATCATACAAGTCGGCTGCGCCATCTGGCCTGCCTCCGACACCACCGGTCACCAGGACACGACCACTCCCGAGCAAGGTCGCCGAATGATGCCGCCTGGAGGCCGACATGGGAGCGGCGTCGCTCCAACTTGCAGTCGCCGGATTGAAAAAACGCACACTGGTATTTGTGTAGCCACCAACACTGAACACCCTGCCGTCGTCCAGCAGCACCGAGCGATGATACTGCAAGACACTGCAGCCTGGAGGCAGAGGGCTCTCTGGAGTCGACCCCTTGCACATGGGGGTTGGATGGTCGCCCCAGCTCCAGCTGGGAATGATGCTCAGATCACTCAGCACTGGAGAGACCGGAAGGTCCTTGGTGCGAAGCACGACCCTCAGTTGCAGGTATCGGCCCGTCACGCCGTCAGCCGTGAAGGACTTGGCGCGAGTGATCGGGAAGATGGGCTGAGACGGCAGCGCCCCCAGGTCGTCCGCGGCCTGTCCGGAGACCTCAATGCTCGTCTCCGCTGGAATGGAGCCTTTCGGCTCACGATTCCAATGGACGGTGCCCCATGCGGTTCCCGGCTTGCCGCTGTCATATGTGACGACCCACTCGCCCTGTCGCACGGTGGAGTTGCGGTACTGATACCCCGACATGTCCCAGTAGGAATACGGGTTGCCACCGGCAGGAGATGACTCGACAATCCCGGTGAGCGGATTTACCCTCGTCACCGTGTCACTGTCGTGATTGGATGTCCAGGGGAGTTGGTGACTATCAATCGTCACGCCCAACGTCCCAGCCGGCGTGTCATAACTCGCATGGTATGAAACGATATCTGTCGTAGGGTTCCGCTTGAAGTGCAACAACTTATGGTTTTTATAGCAAGCTGCCCAGATGTCGCCGATGCCATCGACGGCCACCCCACGGGTATACCCCTGGCAGTCCGCAGAAGAACTGACGGCCACCTTCTCGAACATGCCCGTGGTGAAGTCTACCCTGAGCACTCCGCCCTTCTTCTCGCCGCCGTCGTACTCGATCCAACGACCCAGCCAGACGATTCCCTTACGATCCACCGCAATACCATAGGTAGGCACGTCGGATTCGACCTGGGATACCACATACTTTCCCGCCGAAGCCTTCGGATCTATCTTCCTCAACTTCCGACCACCCACATCCGAAGTGTAGATGAACCCTCCGGGTCCAACGGCAAGCCCATAGATGTTGGCCCCACCGCCACGCTCCGCATTGAGGTCGATGGGATCCTTCAACAGTTTCTCGCCGGTCTTGCCACTCAGCTTGTACAGCTTGGAAGAATCATAGCCAGCCAGCCAGATATTTTGATCACCGTCTATGGCGATCGAGCGGCCCAGGTCTCCTTTCTCCGCGTAATTTTTCGTCCAAAGAAGGCACTCATCCTCCTGACCAAGAAATTCCTTGGCTTTCCCCTCCTCGTTGCCGATGATCCCGTCTCTGTTCAGATCGCTAGAGGTGTCAATGCGGCCATTCTTATTGCGATCCACACAGTAGCCCAACGAGCCAGCGATCTTGGTGACCGAGGCCCTCGTGTGGCTGCCATTGAGGCAAAGTCCACGGTTGGCGACGAAGGCATTGTCATCACCATCCACTGTTGTTCGCGAAGGAGAGTTGCAGTTACCAATCATATTCGGATCTTCCACATCTGGAAGACTGCCATCCCAGTTTTGCTTCAGCACGGAGTGGTACTTGGCCACCTGTTTTCTGGTATCCGTATTGATCTTTGTGACCGTACCGTTGATATAGTTGGCCACCCAGATAAAGGGGGGGACCTTCGGCAGTTCACTGATCTGTAGTTGATCTTCATTGGGTGGATCATGGTTGAGCCCATTGAGCGTGCCCTCATCGAAATCTGCGTTCTTCGTGTAGGTGCGATCCGCCAGTGCCACGCCGGAAGACCCCAACGACAGCAAGAACATCAATGCGGCGGTATTTGCTCTGAATAGTGTCACGAAGACTCCCTCATGGGCTTTGACACACCTGGTCACCCGGTTTCTTGAACGGGGACCAGCGCGAACAGCAAGCCATGTGCCAATGCCCTCGAGGTCATGTCCCTGAAGTGTGTACTTCTGGAAGAAACAAGAGATTGGACGGATCTGTCCACCTGGCTTCAGCTTCGGACGAAATCGTCCAACTCGTCGACCTCGCTGGAGCATCAACACAGCACCGAGGATTGCCACGTCTGCCAAACCGTGTAACCATCCATGCCCCCCGACACATGAGCCCAAAATTCATTGAATTGTCTTCTCGGTATGGAATGACGTGGTTTTGCACCCTTGTCATGGTTACGCTCGCCAGCACCGCTGCTTGGGCGAGCGAGCCCTCCGAAGTACATGCCACCTGGCATCAGGTTCCCTTTGAAGCGAAGGCAGTGCGGAGGCTGGACCTCTTCAGGAGCAGTGCGCTCAAGAGGGAAGATCTGACGAATGTGGCAGCGGGTACGGTCGTCACCGTCCTTGCCATGGTGGGCGAGAAGAGCTGGGAGGGAAAACCTGAGCAGGTGGTGAAGGTCGCACTGGATAGCCGGACCACGGACTATACATTCCTGTCTCAACTGGAGCCTCTGGGGGCGAGCGAGAGGCTCTCTGCGGACGACGCCAGTGCATTGCTCTTCTCGCAAGTGCCGAAGAGTCGGCGGGAGTGGTGTGCACAGTTTGCCCGCCGCCTGTTGCTGTC
This sequence comes from Cystobacter fuscus, assembly GCF_002305875.1. Taxonomy (NCBI): domain Bacteria; kingdom Pseudomonadati; phylum Myxococcota; class Myxococcia; order Myxococcales; family Archangiaceae; genus Cystobacter; species Cystobacter fuscus. The sequence continues at coordinate 12,232,076 of NZ_CP022098.1, forward strand.
TTCGAGGAGTCCGCGGACGCTCACCTACTCCGGCTCGCCGGATTCCGACTGCGCGGGCTACTTGGCGTTGGTCTCGGGTATCGGCAAGAGCGCTCGCGTGCTGGCTCACACCCGTCGGCAAGCGCTTCAGTCCATTACCCTCCACGAGTTCGCTTCAGCCCCGGCGGTGCTGGACGTCACGGAGTCACTCAGGCGCACCGAGCGCGTCAATGGGATAGGCCGCTTCTTCCTGTCGCTGAGAGGTTCCACGTTCCAGGAGCTGCTCTCGGTGGACCTCCGGCGCGACGAGCTGGAGGGGCCCCACAAGCGCTCGTCGCTGGCGGAGGTCGAGGTCAAGCCCTCGGAACAGGGGTTGGACATCGAGGTGCGCCAGACCCAGCTCCGGACCGAGCTGGCCACGGGCGTCGAGAGTAACCTAGTGCATGACACGCTGCACTACCGGTATGCGGGTGGCAAGCTGTCCGCGTGGCAGCCACGGGATGCGAAGTGACTTCTCCCAATTCGGCGCGGGCACCTGCGCCGAAGCCTCCGGCTTGACAGGCCCCTGGTGCTTGGCGGGCGGCAGGGGCTCCACGTCATGAGACGGGGGGTTGCCGTGAAGCCGTAACAGCTCGCCTACCCCACCTGGATGGGGCGAGGATGGGTCCGCTTGGTGTCAAGGTAGGGCGAGGCTGCGTCAGTCAGTTTTGGTCGGGAGCGTGACGGGGCCTGGCTGCTCGATGGCGGCGAGCGGCAGGTAATGCGAGGAAGTTGATCTCCGAGACGAACGCGTTGGAGAAGCGGCTTCCCCGGGGCTGCCCGAGGATGTTGCGGGGCCCCGTCTCGTTGAGCAGGGGGCCGCCGTGGCACTGGCCGCAGGCGCCCTCGGGCCGGAAGAAGGCCCGGCCCCGCTTCTCGGACTCGGTGTTGCCCTCGGGCAGTGCCGGCGCCACGCCCGTCCGCGCGTGGTTCTCCAAGGCCTGGGAGAAGAACAGCGTCTGTTCGAAGCTGGCGATGCCCGCCAGCTCCCGGGCGGTGGGCTCCCGCGTCTCCTGGGCGTGCCCCATGATGGCGTCGTGGGCCTGGGCCGTGAGCAAAGGGGCGCGCCCATCCTGCATCAGCACGGGATCCAACGCGGGGGTGTCGAGTGTGCTCGGAATGCCACGCCGCAGTGTGAGCTGGGTGGCCCACGGGTCGAAGAGGAGCCGGGTGTGGGGGGCAACGGGAGGGAGACGAGGACCGTCGCGTGCTCCAGGAGCCGCTGGTAGCTCAAGCCCGTCGTCCCGTCATCGCTATCGATGGCCCGGAACATGGGCGCGTTCGGGTTCTGCTGGTAGAGCGCCTGCAACTGGGCGCCGGGCCACCAGCATCCCGCTGCGCTCGTGCGTCGCGCTGTAGACGCCCGGGCCCAGGTAGACCACCGCCAACCCGCCCTTACGGATCTTCTCGAGCTTCACGATCCGCACCTACGGGTTCATGTCGACAAACAACGCTTCGCTAGGCAAGGTGTCAGAGGAGTCGTAGGAGACGAAGTGTTGGTACGAGTCCTTGACACCTTCCCCGGGTTGACACTCCCCACTGGGACCCCTCTACGCTGAGGATTTCGCCTCGGATGTGCTGGGCGCACGGGCTGATGGGGGGTGGACCATGATCGATAACTCACCAGGGGCACAGTGGATAGGCCTGCTGCTCGCCACGGCCCTGCTGTCCACCAGTTGTGCATCGCTGGCGTCACCGCCCAGCCATGGGATGAATTCGCGCCACATGACACACGAGGTCGCGGTGCCTCCTTTGCCCCAAAGGCCGAACGAGGAGTTTCCACTCGCCCGCTCCTCTCCCCCACCCTCCCCTCGCGAGCCCAAGGCACCGGCGCGGCTGCAACGTCGCCAGGACTCACGAGAAGCCATGGCGGCGGCGGGCGCTGGCAGCGCCGAGGGAACTACATGGCAGAGCGCCCTCGCGGCCCATCTGGCCTTTCGCAGTGCCGTCGGCGACGTGTCCGGCTCCACACGTCGGCTCTCCGGCGAACTCTCCAGACTCGAGGCCAGCACCCCTGGCATCGCCAGCAGGGCCTCCGGCCTCTTCGTCCGCTACGTGGACCATGGTGTCCTGCAACTGCGCTGGATGGATGCCGAACTCGCCGCCGCCACCCAGTTGGCCAACGCTGCTTCGGAGGTGAAGGACCCGGACATGCAACTCGCCCTGTTGCGCCGCGCCGGTCCACGGCTCGAGGCCGCCATGATGGGCTCCCTCCTGCTCGCCGTCTGGCTCGACTTCATCCACCTCACCGACGTCGCCCTCAAACAGCACATCTACAGCGTGGAGTGGCTGGTCGTGGACCTGGACCGCGTCCAGAAGATGCTCAAGCCCGCCATGACGGCGCTCTCCTCCGGGGAGTCAGGACAGGTGGAGGCGGTGGTTAGAGACATCCCTGCCCTGGTAGGCCACCTCACCCGCGAATTCGCGGCGACGCGTGAGGCCATGCGCGCGGGGGCGGAGAAGCTCCAGAAGATTCTGGTTCTCAAGGAGTCCATCGAAGCGATCACCCTGCTCTCGGCGTTGAAGTTCTCGCTGCCCTCTCTTCCACCGTCCGCTCCCGCCCTGCTCGGCATGAGTCTGACAGTGAGTGGCGACGGCGTGATGATGGGCACTCGCCTCGTCGTGTCCGCCGAGTGGGTGGAGATGATGCGCCACCTGGTGCGGGCGGGCGTCCTCTCCCTGCCGGCCGTCAGCGCCGCCGTGCGGATTCAGGCCGGCCAGGTGATGATGGCGCAGTCTCACGACGAGCTGCCCAAGGGTGTGCGCGACGCGCTCGGCGACGGGCCCGAGGTGCAGGGAATGCACGTGACGGGCAGAGCGGGGGCTGGCATGAACGAGCCACCACGACACCACATCCTGCCCAAGGAGTTCCGCGAGTGGTTCGAGAAGCGCGGCTTCACCGGCGAGATGGATATCGACCAGTTCTGCGTCAAGCTGGAGCAGGCGAACCACGAGGCCATCCATGGCGGTGGGAATTGGAAGCTGGGCCGCACATGGCCCGGCGAATGGAATCGGATGATCCTGGAGGCGTTGCAAAAAGCCGAGACCAGGACAGGCCGGATGTTGACGCGGAATGAGATCCTGGACATCGTCGCGGAGCGTATGGAGGAGTACTACATCCCGCTCAAATTCATCCCGTGGAGAGGTCCGTGAGAGATGGACATCCCTGGCAGGGCAACTGGGTGGCTCGACTGTACGAGCGAGTCCGCGAGCGTGGCTACGATTCGCTCACTTCCTTCGCTGATGCGCGTCCCACCGCCTCGCTGGTAGCCCTGGCCAAGGAGCTTGGAGAGGACGATGTCGCCGGGGTACAGGTGTTGCGCGGGTTGCTCGCCGAGGCGGAGCAACGCAAGCAGGTCACACGCTTTGTGCGTGATGTATTCGTGCGCCTTTGGTCCCAGAGCGTCCCCGGCGGGTGGCCCGCGGTACTGGACGACGCCAACCGGTTCAAGGTGGCCAAGGCACTTGGCTCGTGGTTCGCCTACACCCCGGAAACCCATAAGGAGCGCGTCGACCAGGCCAGTGATGCGCTCCTCGCCGCACCACCTCCGCCTGGCTGGCGTCCGCTCAGACCTGACGACGAACTGCTCCTCACCCTGCTTCCCGACGAGGAAGTCTGAACTTCATTCCATAGATAAGATAACGAGCGAGGACCGTTCCTGAAATGGTCCGAGCCATCAGGCCCACACCCCCTGTCGCCCCCGGGGAAGGTGTCAAAGAACTCGTTCCGACATCCCGCCGACTACAAATCGTCTGACACCTTTTCGGGGCCCACGCGGCTCACCTGCACGTCGAAGCGGTTGTAGTACTTCAGCTGCTGGCCGAGGAGCGGAAATCCGGCCCACGGTGACCAGGGGCCAAGGGGACGGAATGTGTTGAAGGCGAGAATGCGTTGCGTTTTAGACCAGTGGTCTATACCATTGGTCCATGCCACTCGAACGGTTCTACAAACTTCCCGAGGCCCGGCGCGCCGAGCTGCTGCGCATCGCGCTCCATGAGTTCACGGAGAAGGGAATCGAGGGGGCCTCGCTCAATGCGATCCTCGCGAAGGCGGGCCTGAGCAAGGGGGCCTACTACTATTACTTCGTGGACAAGGAGGACCTCTTCACGGCCGTCGCGGAGGACCTGTACGACCGCCTGGAGGCGCAGCTTCCGCCGCTTCTGCCCCAGCAGCCGGTGAGTGCCGAGGAATTCTGGCCGAGCCTGGAGCAGACCTTCTCGGCCTGGCTGGTGGCGGCTTGCAAATTCCCCGAGTTGCTCGGCGCGTTCCGTCAGCTCAGCCAGCAATTGCGCGCGAGCCCGAGGTTGGCCCCGATGCTGCGTCGTCGGCAGGAGGAGCAGTTCCGCTCGGTCATCCAGTTGGGCCGCAAGCTCGGTTGCGTGCGCACGGATCTCCCGGTCGAGCTCCTGGTCTCGCTGATGGTGGTGAGCGACTCCGTGCTCGACGAGGCGCTCGTCGCCAGCCGCAAGACGTTGAGCGGGGCCGTCGTGCGCAAGCACGCGCGGGTGGTGTTCGACACCTATCAGCGCCTGCTGCGCCCTTGAGTGCAGTGTGTGCGCCGAAACCGCGCACTCGAACCGAAGGAGGAATGAACATGAAGGTGCTCATCTCGGGAGGTGGAATTGGCGGCTTCGCCCTCGCGCGGCTTCTCCGCGACGCGGGCCATGACTGCCTGGTGATCGAGCGCGCGCGCGAATTCCGGCCGCTGGGCCACTTCGTTGCGCTGAAGGCCGAGGGCGTGGCCATGCTCGACCGGCTTGGGGTGCGCGAGGAATGCGAGGCCCGTGCGCTTCCGCTCTCGGGCCAGGTGCGGTTCCGCACACAGGGAGGGCAGCGCCTGCGCGCCGAGCACCTGGCCGCCTTGAACGCGGGATTGGGGGGGTTCCTCCCGATCCGGCGGGCCGATCTCCACGATGTGCTCCACCGGCGCGTGCGGGACGACGTCGACGTGCGCTTTGGGACCGAGGTCACCGATTTCCGCGAGGAGGCCGGGCGCGTGACCGTGGTGCTCTCCGATGGCCGCGAGGAGTGGGGAGACCTGCTGATTGGCGCCGATGGAGTCCACTCGAAGGTGCGCAAGCGGCTCTTCGGCGAGAGCGGAGAGCTCCTGCTCGGAGGCAGCTACGTCGCCATCGACATCGATGTGGCGCATGGGCTCGAGCTCGGGGAGATCTCGGCGTATCTCGGCCGCGGCAAGATGGTGGCGATGGTCCCGAGCGCACCGGGGCGCCTCTCGGTGATCGTGTACCACGGCGGGGACATCCTCCGGCCGAAGCTCCGGGGGGCCACCGCCACGCGAGCGTTCTTCGCCCGTGAGTACAACGCCTTCGCACCGGAGGTGCGCACCGCCTTCGCGAGGATCGACGACCAGAGCTTCGTGTTCGTCGACGACATCAAGATGATCCGCCTCGACTCCATCGTGCGCGGGAGGGTCGGCCTGCTGGGTGACGCCGCCGCGTGCCCCACGTTCCTGTCGGGGATGGGGAGTGCCTTCGCGCTCCAGAGCGCCGCCGTGTTGACCGAGGCGCTGAGCACCACCTCCGACGCCCAGGCCGCGCTCGCTACCTACTCGGCCCGCGTGCAACCCATCGCCGAGCGGCTCCAGCGCAAGGCCCGGTGGATGGGGTCGATGATTCTCGGACGGAACCGGGCGGTGGTGGCGGTTCGCGATTCCTTCCTCGCGCTCACGCCTCGTGGCTGGATGATGGAGGGGATGCGAAGCTTCTACAGCGCGCGCCGCGAGGGCGCTCGGGCCGCGTGACGTGGCTTCCCGGCTCGAGTGGGAGTGAGCATGCCCCCATGGAAGGGTGGCCTCTTCTGCGCACCTATGGGTTCATGTTGGCAAACAACGCTTCGCCGCGCTGCCTCAGCCCGTTCGCCACACCGATGACGATCTCGGCTTCACCTTGTTCGAAGCGCTGCACCGCCTCGCTCGCGAAGGTCTCGGCGGAGAGGACGGGCGGTCCAGATCCCTCCGCGGGACGCCGAGCCTGGCTCCTCTTGTCGAGTCCGGTCGCGACGATGGGCGGCGCGATCTCAACCACACGGACGCGCCCCGTCAGTTGATGCCGCAGGCTGAGGGTGAAGGAATGCAGCGCGGCCTTCGTCGCGCAGTACACGGGAAACTCAGCCGAGGGGCAGAACGCGAGACCGGAGGTAACGTTCACGACCGTGGGCTTCTCGTTGCGAACGAGCATCGGAAGCAGCGCGGCCGTCAGTGCGACGGGAGCGAGCAGGTTCGTGTCGAGCTCGGACCGGATTTCGCCGAACCCGACGCTTCCGCGGAAGTCTGACGCATGCATGATGCCAGCGTTGTTCACGAGGACGCCGAGATGCGGCAGGTCGGCCGCGAGCCACGAGGCCAACCTCGCCTGGTCCTCGGAGCGAGCAACGTCAGCCTCCATCGTGCGAAGCCCCGGATGCTTCCCCTTCGCGGCGGCCAATCTCTCCGGATCGCGTCCGCAAATCGCGACGTCGTATCCGCGCTTCAGAAACTCCGCGGCCATTGCCAGCCCAATCCCCGACCCGCCGCCCGTGATCAGCACGCCGCTCTTCCGCTCTCCGCTCATTTTTCGCTCTCCGCTCATCCGTGACGCTTCGTGGTGTGCCTCGGCGCGCGCCTGTCGCGCGTCGATCACGCCGCTCGTGTAGCAGCCGCCTCCAGGACGAAGAATGCTTGCGACGAGCGATTTCTTCGCTCATCGTACGGGCCGTGGATCTTCTCAGCGATATCCTCCGAGATCTGCGACTCGAGAGCACGGTCTTGAGTGTCTTCGAGCTTCACGCTCCATGGGGCTTGCGCAAGCAGCGGCTCGAGGGGGGCGCGCCCTTTCATGTGGTCATCGAAGGGCGCTGCGTCCTGCGAATGGAACACAAGAAGCCCATCGAGCTCGCAGCCGGCGATCTGGTTGTCCTTCCCCATGGCGACGCTCATACCCTGTCGTCATCGGCGTCCGCGCCCGTGACACCGTTCAGGTCGGTTCTGCTGCAAAACGGAGTCGTGGAGACGTGGGCGCCGGGAAAGCGGGCCGGCCGTCCCGCAGCCATCCGGTTCGGCTCGGCCAGAGGGGAGGTCGTTCGGGTGATGTCGGGCGTGTTCGCGTTTCAAGACCGACGCCGAAACCCCGTGCTCGAGGTGCTTCCCCCGCTGATCCGCGTCGCGGGTGAGCACGGTCGAGGCCCGTCGTGGCTTGAAAACGCCATTCGCCTCCTCATCGACGAGGCGTTCTCCGAGGCCCCTGGTGCGGTGACCATCGCGGAGCGTGTCGCCGACATTCTTTTCGTGCAGGCGGTGAGGGCGTACATCGCCTCGGAGCGGGATGCCCCCTCGAGCGGATGGCTGCGGGGGCTGCTCGACCCTTCCATCGGCCGCGCCCTGAGTCTCGTGCACGCTCGCGCTGCCGAGCCGTGGACCGTCGAGCGCCTCGCTCGTGCGGTCGGGCTCTCACGAACGGTCTTCGCACAGCGCTTTCGCCGTCTGGTTGGCGAGACCGTCATGGCCTACGTCACCCACCGTCGGATGCACCTCGCGGCGGGACTGCTGTGCACAAGCAACGACGGGCTTGCGCGGATTGCAGAGCAAGTCGGCTACGAGACGGAGGTGACGTTCAGCAAGGCGTTCCGCGTCTGGGCTGGCGAACCACCAGGGCGCTACAGAAGGCGAATGCGAGAAGCCGCGCGATGACCACGCACGGAGGACTCCTGCCAAGGTGAGCTTCGGTGCCCCGGTCGCATACTGCCCGGCGTCCATGGTATCGGTTCCATCGCCCGCATGACGACGACCCTCTACTTCTCCCGCAACCCCAACCCGCGACTCGCGGTGGCCGTGGCCCGGCATCTGGCGGCGCCCGTCAGCTTCCAGTTCGCGGAGCCGCTGGCGCCAGGCCAGGCCGAGCGGTACCGGCACCTGAACCCGTCGCTGCGCCTGCCCATCCTGGCCGAGGAAGGCGGGTCACTGTGGGAGGCGGATGCGATCGCCTGCCGGCTGTCGCAGATGGTGGGGTCGGACTTTTGGCGCACCGGCCACGACCTGCCCGGCATGATCCGGTGGGTCAGCTGGGCGCGCGACCACTTCATGCGCGCCTGCGACACGGTGCACTTCGAACGGGGTACGAAACCGCGCTACGGCCTCGGACCGTTCAACCAGGCCGCGCTGGACGAAGGGCTGTCGCATTTCCATGCGAGCGCCACGATCCTCGAGGACCAGCTGCGCGACCGCGACTGGCTGCTGCCGAGCGGGCTCAGCTATGCGGACTTCCGCATGGCGGTGTTCCTGCCGTTCAACGACGTGGCGCGCCTGCCGCTCGCGGACTACCCAGCCGTGGACCGGTGGCACCAACGGCTGATGGCGCTGCCGGCGTGGGCGGATCCGTTCGCGGGCTTGAGCGCGCCGGAGTTGCCGCCGGTGCCGGCTTGAGGCGACGCCGAACCCGGCTCGGACGGGTTTCCAGGTGGGAACACTCAGCGCACGTCGACGAGGACGTCGAAGCCGCCGTAGATCATACGCTTGCCGTCGAAGACGGAGTTCATGTCCATCTTCATGCGCGGGTCCTTCATGATCTTCTCGTTGCCCTCGTCGCGCGCCTGCTTCGAGGACCAGAAGATCCACGAGAAGACCACCACCTCCCCGGCCTCGGCCTTCACCGCGCCCTTGAAGTCGGTCACCTTGCCGTCGGGCACCTCGTCCCCCCAGCACTCGACGACGTGCGTGGCACCGTGCTCCTTGAACAGCGCGGCGGCCTCCTCGGCCATCTTGCGGTAGGCGTCCTTCTTGCCCGCGGGCACCGGCACCACGAATCCATCGACGTAGCTCATCACGCTTCTCCTGGACTGCTTCGTTGGGACTCCGAGGATAGCCTCTCCGCGGGGCGTGTCAGGCCAATGGCGACGCCGGAGCGAAGAACTCGTGGTGGCACTGATGCTCGGGCACCCCCAACTCTTTCAAGGAGCGCTGGATGGACGCCATGAAGGACGTGGGTCCGAGGAAGTAGACGTCGATGTCCCGCTCCCGGGGCAGCCATTGCGCGAGCAGCGCGAGATGAGCAGCTCGGCGAGCTGTTGGTAGGCGGCGCCCCACGCGGCCAGCACCTCGCCCGTCGCGATCTCCGCGCCGAGCACCTCGCGGATGGAGCGCAGCAGGCTGTCTGCTGGAGATGAATGGATTCTGCGCCGGCCCGGAGTGCGGCTCATGGGCTAGCGGAAATTGATCGGCGCACCTGTTATGCGCGTCATCCTTGCCCTCGTGCGGCACCGGGATGGGTTCGTACCTGCGGCGGCACTCCCGCTCCGAGGTTTCGATGAGGCCCAGAGGGGGGAAATCCGGGCCCTTTGGCTCCGGCTTGGGCTTCTGTTCCGGCGAGGGATTCTGCGGGGCGGGGCACGCCAGGGAGCACCGCGCCGCTCACTGCCCCGCGTCCACCTCCTCCGCCACCGCCTCCCCCTGCTCGCGCGCCGCCGCGCGGGCGATGGCGTGCGCGGACATGGGCGCGGTGAGCATCAGGAACACCGCCACGAGCAGCGCACGGCACATGAGCGGCCACTGGCCCGAGCCCACCGCCCCCATCAGGATGATGACGACGCCCACGAACACCGCCTGCCCCGCCGCGTGCACCCGCATGAGGATGCCCGGCAGGCGGATGATGCCCACCACCGACACCGTCACCGCCACGAGCCCCAGCAGCACCAGCGCGTCCGCCACCCACTTGAACGCCTCGGCGCTCATCGCGGCCCCGCCTTGTGCTCCGCGTGGTGCCGCGTGGCCGCCACCGTCTGCACGTAGGAGACGAGCGCCAGTACCAACGCCGCGTCCAGGTAGCCCGTCACCCCGCGCCAGGCGCCGAACAGCCCCAGCACCGCCACGAACACCAGCGCCAGCGTGTCCAGCGCCAGCACCACGTCCAGCGTCGAGCGCGCCCGCGCCGACACCACCACCAACACGCCGAGCAGCCCCATCAGCCACACCAGCGCCACGTAGAAGACGACGTCGTGCATGGGCTCGCCACCTCCCGCTTCAAGGGAACACCGCCCGCTGGCGCTCCCGGTAGAACCGCTCCAGCTCCGCGCGGAACTCCTCCGCTCGCGACGCATCCGCCAGGTGGAAGCGCATCACCCGCCGCTCCCAGTCGATGCCCAGCAGCACCGAGCCCGGCGACATGCTCGCCAGCAGCGCCGACACCCGCGCCCCTCCGTCCGTGCGCTCTCCCAGCGCCACCTCCACCTCCCCCTGCCGCTCCGCCGGCCGGGGCCCGAGCATCAGCCACCCCATGCGCCAGGTGCCCCGCACCACGTCCACCAGCACCGCGCCCACCAGCACCCCGAAGGCCCACAGCCGCCTCGGCCCCACCGCTCCCGGAGCCCGCCCGTCCAGCAGCCAGCGCCCACTCCACGCGAGCAGCCCCGCCGACACCCCGGCCCCCAGCGCGACGTCCGCCACCGTCACCTGGCCCACCATCAACACGAACACCCCGGTGAGCAGCACCCACGGCACTCCCCAATGCTTCATGGCCCTCCTCCCCCCACGAGCGCCCCCGCCACCCGGGCACTCACCGCGAGCAGCGGCTCGGGCCACACGCCCACCCCCACCCCCACCAACGCCAGCGCCAGCACCACCCCGCTCGCCGCCCCGTCATGCGCCTCGCGCGCACGGGCCTCCACCCAGTACAGGCGCTGGAAGGTGCGCGCGAGCGCCACCAGCGACAGCACGCTCGAGAGCACGACGAAGCCCGCCAGCCACCAGCGCTCGCCGACGAGCATCGCGCGCAAGAGCTCCGTCTTGGCGAGGAAGCCCAACGACAGCGGCAGGCCCGCGGAGCTGAAGGCCGCCGCCGCGAAGGCCGCGCGCGAGCGCGACCCCGGCAACCCCATGGCGAGGAACAGCACCGCCTTGTCCAGCGAGCCCGACAGCGCGAGCAGCACCGCCGCCGCCACGCCCGGCCCCGACCCGAGCCCCAGCGCCGCGAAGAGGTAGCCCGCCTGGGCGATGGACGCGTACGCCAGCGTCTCCGCGGGCACCTGCCGCGCGAGCGCGAGCAGCGAGCCGTAGACGAGGCTCGCTCCGCCCAGCACCGCCAGCACCTCGGCGCCATGCGCGAGGGTGTCGCCGAGCACTCCCGGGCCCAGGCGCACCAGCGCGTAGCTGCCGATGTTCACCAGCGCCCCGGCGAAGATGGCGGCGATGGACGTGCTCACCCCCCGGTACACCGCCGGCGCCCAGAAGTGGAACGGGAAGAGCCCCAGCTTCACCCCGAAGGCGCTGAGCAGCAGTGCCCCCGGCACTTCGAGCCGGCGCGTGTGGGGGCTGGCCACCCACTCGGCGATGCCTCCCATGTCCAGCGTCCCCGTGGCCTGGTAGAGCATCACCACCGCCGTGAGGAAGAACACCGAGCCCATGAGGTTCACCACCACGAAGGTGAAGCCCGCCCGCAGCGCCGAGGCCCCCCGGCCGTAGCTCGCCAGCGCGAAGGCCGCGCCCATGGACAGCTCGAAGAAGACGTAGAAGTTGAACGCGTCCGCGGTGAGGAACGCCCCGTTGAGCCCCGCGGCCAGGAAGAGCACCAGCGCCGGGAAGCTGCGCGTGCCGATGCCCTCGAGCAGCTCGCACAGGAGTGCCCCGGCGAGCACCGCGTTGGTCACCACGCAGAAGAGCACCGACAGCACATCCGCGCGCAGGCGGATGCCCATACCCACCGGCCACCCTCCGGCGACCACCTCGGGCACGGGGCCGTGCAGGGCCGCGGGCAGCAGCGCGAGGCTCGCCCCGAGCACCCCCACGAGCCCCACCACCGCCAGGACGGCCACGGCCTTCTTGCGCCCGTCCAGGAAGGAGAGCACGGCGGCCAGCCCCCACGCGCCCACCAGGGGCAACACGAGCGGCATCAGCGCTCCTCCGGCTCGGACGGCTCTCGCGTGAGCGACTGCTCTTCCTCCAGCTCGGCGTGCACCACGTCGCGCAGGTCCAGCGAGCCGTGCTGCTCGTGCATCCGGTAGACGAACGCCAGCAGCAGCGCCGAGGTGGCGAAGCCGATGACGATGGCGGTGAGCGCCAGCGCCTGGGCGAGCGGATCCGTCATCACCACCCGGGTGGCGCCCTCGTCGTGCAGGGGCTCGCCGCGCTCGGGAAAGCCCGTGGAGAGGATGAAGAGGATGGCCGAGTTGGTGAGCAGCAGCCCTCCCGCGGCCATGCGCACCAGATCCCTCTTGAGCGTGAGCAGCACCCCCACGCCGAAGAGCAGCCCCACCGTGAGGGCCACGGCGGCGTTCACGCGGGGCTCCAGGTCACGGGCGGAGGGAAAGGCGGGCACATCGGTCGGTCGGTTCCCGGAGTGGAAGGGACCCCGAGGGCAGGCACGTCCTACTTCCCGGGGAGTCCCTTCCTCATACAAGGCGAGGCGCCCCCAGTGGCCGGGCACGAACGGGGGCGCGGGCGGGCACGTCCGTTAGGGAACGTTCTGGCCCATGAAGTGCCGCCTCCCTACACGGCGCGCGGGGACGCACACCCGGCTCAAATGCAGACGCCCTTCTGCACGTGCTGGCAGGAGCCATTCGTGGCACAGAAGTCGATGGTGCACGCCTTGCCGTCATCACACCGCGCATGGTCCACCGCGTTGTCGGGACAGACGCCGCTCGTCCCCGAGCACCGCGCCGCGCTGTCACACACGCCCGCCGCCGCGCGGCACACCTGGCCCGCGGGCAGATAGCGATCGACCGGGCACGCGGGGCTCACGCCATCACAGACCTCGGCCGGATCGCACCCACCCGTGGAAGGCTGGCACACGGAGCCCGCCGCCACCTTGCGATCCCCGGGGCACGCGACGCCCACTCCGTCACACCGCTCCTCCACGTCGCACATGCCCCGCGAGGGCCGGCACACCACGTCCGGGCCCACGCGCCGGTCCCCCGGACACACGCCCGCGCCACACACCTCTTCCTGGTCGCACACCCCGGCCGCCGCCCGGCACGTGCGCGCCTCGCAATCCGGATCCCGGCAGTCGACGAGCCCATCACAGTCATTGTCCTGCCCATCCCCACACGCCCGCTCCGTCGAGCCCCCCGGGCAGACGCACGCGGAGCCCCCACACGTCTGGCCCTGGGCACCACACGCGCGTGCGCCACAGTCCGGATCCGCGCAGTCCACCAGCCCATCACAGTCATTGTCCCGCCCATCACCGCACTGGCTCTCGCGCGGCTCCGACTTCACGCAGACACAGGTGCCCGAGCCCGGCTCACAGCGAGGCGTGTCTTTGCCACATTGCGCATCCATGACACACGCCACGCCTCCCGTGCCGCACGCGGTGGGCGCGGTGCCGGGCAGACAGGTATTTCCCTGGCAGCAGCCCCCCGCGCACGACGTCGAATCACAGACGCACTGGCGGCCCTCGCACCGCTGCCCCTCGCCACACGTCTCGCACGGGCCCCACGTCCCACCGCTCCCGCATGTCTGGATTCCCGCGCAGCCCTCCTCGCACGCCCGTGTCGCGCCCACCACGCACGGCGGCCCGGCGTCCGGGTCCTCGACACATACACCCTCCACACACGCCCTGCCCCCCGTACACGGCCAGCCCCACTCGGGCGCGCACTCCTCCGAGCGGGACGGACCACAGCCGAGCACCATCCACACCCCCACCAACACTCCCCAGACCCCTCGACCCATGAACGGCGGCTCCCTCGACCCTGGCACCCGGCCAGGCAATGGTTTCGCCGTGCCGCCAGAGCAATCCGCCTGCCATGCGCCCCTCGAAGGGAGAGCGGCGATCCTGCTCATCTCCCCCGTGGGACACTCATCTCCACTCAGGGAACGAGCCAGAGCGCTCCCAACCCGAGTTCCACCGCCTCGAAGGGCTCGGCGCGCACCGGCACGTCTCCCGCGTGGGTCTCCGTCCGGGCCCAGCCCCCCGCGTCCCTCCGGAAGACCTCCAGCGTGCGCGCGAGCGGATCGATGAGCCACGCATGGCTCACGCCCTCGCGGAAGTACACCGGCAGCTTGCGGTGCCGATCCACCCGCGCCGTGGAGGGTGACAACACCTCGCACACCCAGTCCGGCGCGAGCGGAACGAAGGGCTCTCGCGCGGAAGGCGGCTGGGGCATGCGCTCACGGCGCCAGCCCGCCAGGTCCGGCACGAGCACATCCCGCCCCAGGTGGAGTTCGGGCTCATCCAAGAACCACCAGCCCCCCGGCCCTCCGCGTCCGAGGGAAAAAGGGCCTCCCAGCTCGACGCCCAACAAGAAGGCGCAGTGCGCATGGCCCACCGCGGGCCGGGGCGAGGCCAGCAGCTCGTCCTCCAGCAGCTCGCCCACCCACCCGTCCGGCAGGGCCTCGATGTCCGCATACGTCGCCGGCTTCTTGCCCCGTCCCATCTTCAACCCCTGACCCATGCGCCGCGCCTCCTGGAGGATCAACACCCGTGGGGCCGTGCTCTTCCCCACTCCTCCAGTCTACCCGGCCGTCCGACATCCGAGGTCGGGTGGGACGGGCTCAGCCCTCGAACATGCTCCGCACGCGCGTGGCGAGCGCGTCCGGATCGAAGGGCTTGGTGATCATCTGCATGCCCGCGTCCAGGTAGCCCGTGCCGAACACGGCGTTCTCCGCGTAGCCCGTCATGAAGAGCACCTTGAGCCCCGGGCGCAGCTCGCGCGCGGCGTCCGCCAGTTGCCGCCCATTGAGCCCCGGCAACCCGATGTCCGTCACGAGCAGATCAATGCGCTTCTTCGACTGCACCACCTTGAGCCCCTCGGGCCCATCCGCCGCCTCGATCGTCCGGTAGCCCAGCTCCCCGAGGATCTCCAACACCAGCTCGCGCAACAGCGGCTCGTCCTCGACGACGAGCACCGTCTCGCCCTCCGCCCGCGCGGCCACCGGCGCCCCCGCCACCGCCCCCTCCTCCAGCGCCTCGCCCAGGAAGCGCGGCAGGAAGAGCGTCACGCTCGTGCCCCGGCCCACCTCGCTGTCGATGCGCACGTGGCCCTCGGACTGCCGGGCGAAGCCGTAGATCATCGACAACCCCAGGCCCGTGCCCTGGCCCAGCGGCTTGGTGGTGAAGAAGGGCTCGAACGCCCGGGCGATCACGTCCGGCGGCATGCCACTGCCCGTGTCCGTCACGCGGATGCGCACGTACGCGCCCGGCGCCAGGTCTCTCGGCGCCGTGGGGTCGCCCGCATCCAGCCGGGTGTTCTCCGTCTCCAGCGTCAGCCTCCCCCCGGACGGCATCGCATCGCGCGCGTTGATGACGAGGTTGAGCAGCGCGTTCTCCAGTTGGTGCGGATCACACAGCGTGTGCCAGAGCCCCTCGGCCGGGTGCACCTCGAGCTGGATGGAGGGGCCGATCGTCCGGCGCATCAGCTCCTCGAGCGAGACGATGAGCGCGTGAGCCTCCACGGGCCGGGGCTCGAGCGGCTGGCGCCGCGAGAAGGCGAGCAGCCGGTGGGTGAGCGCCGCGGCGCGGTTGACCGAGGCCATGGCCGAGTTGATGTAGCGCGGAGCCTGATCCACCTGGCCCAGCTCCAATCGCTTCTGGAGAATGGACAGCGAGCCGAGGATGCCGGACAGCAGGTTGTTGAAGTCGTGCGCGATGCCGCCGGTGAGCTGGCCCACCGCCTCCATCTTCTGGGCGTGGCGCAGGGCCTCCTCGGCGCGTCCGCGCTCGGCGATCTCCGACTGGAGCCGGGCGTTGGCGGCGGCGAGCTCGTGCGTGCGCTCGGCCACGCGCGTCTCCAGGGTCTCGTTGAGCACGCGCAGCGAGTCCTCGGCGGCGCGCCGCTCGTGCACGTCCTCCGTCATGCCGTGCCAGCGCAGGATGTCCCCCTTCGGGCCGAGCAGGGGCAGGGCACGCGTGTGCATCCACCGGTAGTCCCCCCGGGACAGGCGCATGCGGTACTCGGCCTCGAAGGGGCCCGTGGAGGAGATGGCCCGCGCCCACGCCGCGGAGACCGCCGAGCGATCATCGGGGTGCACCAGGCGCAGCCACCCGTCTCCAAGCGCCGCCTCGCGCTCCGTGCCCGTCAACTCCACCCAGCTCTCGGGCAGGCCGGTGATGCGGCCCTCGGGGTCCGCCGTCCAGGAGATCCTCGGCGCGAGCCGCACCAGGGCGGAGGGATGGGTGCCCTCCCCGGGAGGTCCAATCCAGGTCCCATTGGCCTCCGCCCACGCCAGTGCCTGGCGCAGCCGCGCGTTCTCCGCCTCGAGCGTGGCCAGTCGCTCGCTCGGCGCCGTGTCCATTGGAGTGCCCACGGATTTCTACAGAACACCGGGCACCGGGTCCGTCAAGCGAAGGGGGCGGGCGAAGTCCCGCTCCGCCGGAAATCACACCACCGCGAGCGGCTCGGTCCCGGCGTCCAGCACCTCGCGCAGGCGCCGCAGGCCCCGCTCCAGTTGCGCGCGCGTGCGCGGAGTGCCGATGCACACGCGCACCGCCGCGGGCACCAGCCCCGGCCCCACGCCGAACAGGTCCGCGCTCGTCACCGACACCCCGTGCCGCCGCGCCTGCGCGGTGAACGCCTCGCTGCGCCGCCCCTCGGGCAGCCCGAGCCACAGGTGGTAGAGCGGCACCGACTCCTGGCAGCGCACCCCCGCCCCGAGCACCGCGCGCGCCAGCGCCTGACGCTCGCCCGCCTCGCGCCGCTGGGCCACCACGAGCGCGTCCGCCGTGCCCTCCTCCACCCAGCGCGAGAGCACCTCGGCCATGAGCGGCGTCGTCATCAGCGAGGCCAGGCCCACCTCCTCGGCAAGCCGCTCGCAGCGCGCCCGTGCCGGCCCCACCAGGTAGCCGATGCGCAGCCCCGGCGTGAGCAGCTTGCTCACCCCGGCGATGAAGTAGCTCGACTCGGGCAGGAAGCACGCGAGCGGCGGCGGGCGCACCGAGGGCAGGAGCCCATACGAGTCGTCCTCCAGCACCAGCACCCCATGGCGGCGCGCCACCTCGGCCACCTCGCGCCGCCGCGCCTCGGACATCACCGCGCCCGTGGGGTTGTGGCACGTGGGCTGGAGGTAGAGCAGGCGCACCGGGCCCGCGCGGCACGCCGCCTCCAGCGCGTCCGGCAGGAGTCCGTCCGCGTCCAGCGCCAGCCCCTGAATCCTCAGTTGGAAGCGCCGCGCGAGCACCTTGATGCCCGGGTAGGTGAGCGCCTCGGTGGCGAGCACGTCGCCGGGCTGGGTGAGCGCCGCCAGCGCCACCTCCATGGCGTGCTGGCCTCCCGCGCACACCACCACCTGCTCGGGCCGGGCCGACAGGCCGAAGCGCCCCGCCCACGCCGCGCCCGCCTCGCGGTGCTTGAGCGCCCCCGCCGCCGGCTGGTAGGCGAGCAGCTCCGCCAGCCGGGGCGAGCGACCCAGCTCCTCCAGCGACGCGCGCAATGCCTGGCTCGCCGGGTCTCCCTCGGGCGTCGCGGGCGCGTTGATGCTCAGCTCCACCACCGAGCCCTCGTCCGCTTCGCGCGCCTCGGGCGGCGTGGGCATGTGCGTGGGCGCGGCCTTGTCCCGCACGTAGGTGCCCCGGCCCACCTCGCCCCGCACCAGGCCCCGCTTCTCCGCCTCGCCATAGGCGCGCGTCACCGTGCCCACGGTGACGCCCAGCCGCTCGGCCAGCTCCCGGTGCGTGGGCAGGCGCGTGCCCGGCAGGAGCCGCCCGGCGTCGCGATCCTCGGCCAGCGCGTCCGCGATCACCCGGTACAGCGGCCCCCGACGCCCCTCGAGCCTCGGCATCCAGCTTGTCTCGGTGACAATCGGTACACTTGACGAAGATTGGAGTCCCACGTAATCGATTGTCTCGATTCCGGCGCAACTTGTCACGAAATTGCGTCGGAACCGTCCCCGCCCCCCTACAGCCAGAGGAGCCGCAGCATGATGCCCATCGAGGTCCAGCGAGCCGCCGTCCTGAAGCCCAAGCCCGCCGCCACGGACGTGCTGGGCTTCGGCAAGTACTTCACCGACCACATGTTCCGGATGGACTACGCGCCGGAGCGCGGGTGGCACCAGGCGCGCATCGTGCCGTACGGGCCGCTGGGGTTGGATCCGGGCGCGGCGGCGTTGCACTACGCGCAGTCGGTGTTCGACGGGGCGAAGGTGTTCCGGGGCCGGGATGGGAAGCTGCGGGCGTTCCGGCTGATGGATCACTGCGCGCGTCTGGCGGCGAGCGCCGAGCGGCTGAGCATGGCGGTGGTGCCACCGGAGCTGGCGCGCGAGTCCATCGAGGCGCTGGTGAAGGAGGAGGCGGCGTGGGTGCCGAGCGCGCCGGGCACGTCGCTGTACGTGCGGCCGGTGGTGATCGCCTCGGAGGCGTTCCTCGGGGTGAGGCCGGCGGACAAGTACATCTTCTTCGCCATCCTCAGCCCGGTGGGCAACTACTTCAGCAACGGGGCGGAGCCGGTGCGCATCTGGGTGGAGCAGCGGCACACGCGCGCGGCGCCCGGGGGCCTGGGCGGGGCGAAGGCGGCGGCCAACTACGCGGCGAGCCTCCAGGCGTCGGTGGAGGCCAAGAAGCGCGGCTATGCGCAGGTGCTGTGGCTGGACGCGCTGGAGCACCGCTACATCGAGGAGGTGGGAACGATGAACCTCTTCGTGCGCATCGGGGAGGAGATTGTCACCCCGCCCCTGGATGGGACGTTCCTGCCGGGCATCACGCGGGAGAGCGCGCTGACGCTCCTGCGCGACTGGGGCATGAAGGTGAGCGAGCGCAAGCTGTCCATCGACGAGCTGCGCGAGGCGCACCGCGAGGGGGCGTTGCACGAGGTGTTCGGCACGGGGACGGCGGCGGTGATCTCTCCGGTGGGCGGACTGGGCTTCGAGGAGGGCGAGCTGAAGATCGGCCAGGGCCGGGTGGGCGAGGTGTCCCAGCGGCTGTACGACGCGCTCACCGGAATCCAGTACGGCACGCAGCCGGACCGGCACGGGTGGATGACGGTCATCGCGTAGGACTCCGGAGGGCCCCGGGGCGTGCTATCCCCGGGGCATGAATCCGGACGTGCTGCTGGAGACGCGCGGGCCGCTGGCCCTGGTGACCCTCAACCGCCCCAAGGCGCACAACGCGCTCGACCTGGGGATGATCCGCGCGCTGCACCCGGCGCTCGAGGAGTGGGCGGGGCGCCCCGAAGTGAAGGCGGTGGTGGTGCGCGGCGCGGGCGGCCGGGCCTTCTGCGCGGGCGGGGACGTGCGGGCCGTGGCCGGCACGCTGGACACGCCCGTGCCCGGGGAGCAGGAGCCGTTCTCGCGCGCCTTCTTCCGCGAGGAGTACCGGCTCAACCAGCTCATCCACCACTACCCCAAGCCCTACGTGGCGCTGGTGGATGGCATCTGCATGGGCGGGGGGCTGGGGCTGAGCCGGCATGGCTCGCACCGCGTCGTCACCGAGCGGCTGCTGCTGGCCATGCCGGAGACGGGCATCGGCTTGTTTCCCGACGTGGGCGGCGGCTGGTTCCTGCCACGCTTTCCGGGCGAGTCGGGCACGTACCTGGGACTGACGGGAAACCGGTGCGGCGCGGCGGACGCGCTGTGGCTCGGGTACGCGACTCAGCGCGTGAAGCATGATCGGCTGGACGCCGTGGTGGACGCGCTCGCGGCGGCGGACTGGGGCGGCGGGTCAGCGCACGCGGTCGTCTCCCGGGTGCTGTCGGACTTCACCTCGGAGCCAGGGCCCTCGCCGCTCGCGGCCCACGCGGGGGAGATCGACCGGTGCTTCGCGGGCAACCGGGTGGAGGAGATCCTCGAGGCGCTCGCGGCCGAGGGCACGCCGTGGGCGGAGGAGACGCGCGCCACGCTCGGGCGCATGTCGCCCACGAGCCTCAAGGTGACGCTGCGCCAGCTGCGGCTCGGCCGGGGCATGTCCTACGACGAGGTGGCGGCGATGGAGTACCGGCTGAGCCAGCGCTTCATGTCCCAGCCGGACTTCCGCGAGGGCATCCGCGCGGTGCTCGTGGACAAGGATCAGAAGCCCCAGTGGAACCCATCCACGCTCGCCGAGGTGCGGGACGAGGACGTAGAGGCGTTCTTCGCGCCGCTCGCGCCGGGGGAGTGAGCCCCTCAGTAGCCGAGATCGAGGTCCTGGGCCTCGGCGGCCAATTCCTTCAGGACCTGCTCCTGACGCCGCTCTTCCTCGCGTTTGAAGGCGAGCAGGTCCTCGAAGCGGATGCGGCGGTGGGTGCCCGTCTTGTGGAAGGGGATCTTCCCCTGGTCGAGCAGGCCGATGAGGTAGGGCCGCGACACGTTGAGCAGATTGGCGGCTTCCTGGGTCGTGAGTTCCGCATGGATGGGAACGAGGGTCACCGCGTTCCCCCGCGCCATCTGCTCCAGCACCCGGACGAGCAACACGAGAGCCCCCCGAGGAACGGACACGGCTTCCTTCACCCGGGGATCCTCGGGCCGTAGCGTCACGTGGGAAGCGCCTCGCTTGGACGCCTTGAGCAAGGGGGAGAGGAGCCGGACCGCTTGTGCGGCCTCCTGGGCCTCGGCCTCACTGGGAGGCACCACATCCATCAAATCCAGCGCGGTTCCCATCTCGCCACTCCCTTGGCATCGGCTCGTTTCCGCCGCTGGGGTCCGTCTGGCACCCCACCGCAATATTCGCAGCAATCGAAACAAACGCAACGGCACGCCGAATCGGAGCAGGTGACGACCAGCGAGCAAGCAAACCATCATGTCCACGGGCCTGGACAGCAGTGCCTCCCCTGTATTACGGGAAAAGTCACCTGTGACCTTACTACTTGGCGGGTCCATCCACATGCCGTTCATCGTCTTGTATGACGCGTGTGTCCTCCACCCGGCCCCTCTCCGAGATCTGCTCGTACGACTGGGGCTGTCCGGTCTCTGCCAGGCGAAGTGGACGCGGCGGATCCTGGACGAATGTTTCCGTGGCATCGCGCGGCGGCGTCCTGACCTGGACCCCGGCCGGCTCGCACGAAGCCGACAACTGTTGGAAACCGCCATTCCCGACGTGAATGTGGAGGGGTATGAGGACCTCATCGAGAGCATCCACGGCCTGCCCGATGTGGACGACCGTCATGTCGTCGCCGCGGCCATCCGGTGTGGTGCCCAGGTCATCGTCACCTCCAACCTCAAGGACTTCCCCTCCCCCGTCCTCGACCGTTACGGCATGGAGGCGCAACATCCCGACGACTTCGTCCGGAATCTCATCGGCTTGGATGAAGCCACGGTCGTCCAGATCATCCGGGCACAAGCCGCGATCTTGAGCGCGCCCCCGAGAACCCCCGCCGACATCCTGGAGCGACTCCACGACAATGGCCTGTCCGTCTCGGTCGCCAGACTCAAGCAACTGCTCGGTGTCTGACCGCGGCTCCGTGACAAAGCGCGTTACACGACGGGAATCCGCGCGGCGGGGCCGCCCCGGGTAGGCTGCGCCGCACCTTCATGGACACCGCTTCTCCCTCCCTGCGCAGCGTGCTCGCGCTGCTGCGGCGCAATGCCGACTACCGCCGCCTCTTCCTCGCCACCGTCGTGTCGATGCTCGGCGACTGGTTCGCCTTCGTGGCCATCAGCGGCTTCGTCACCGAGACCACCGGCCACCTGAGCGCCTCGGCCGCCGTCTACGCCGCCAGCGTCCTGCCGGCGAGCCTCCTGTCCCCCTTCGCCGGCCTGCTCGCCGACCGCATGGACCGACAGCGCCTCATGGTCACCGTGGACCTGGTGCGCGTCCTTCCCGCGCTCGGCATGCTCGCCGCCCTCTTCTGGCGCGCCCCCCTCCTCGCGATCCTGTGCGTCGCCCTGCTCGCCGCGCTCTCCGCCTTCTTCGACCCCGTCGCCGAGGCCTCCGTCCCCAACGTCGTCTCCCCCGAGGAGCTCCCCGTCGCCCAGGCCGCGCTCGGCAGCGTCTGGGGCAGCATGCTCTTCGTCGGCGCCGCGCTCGGCGGCCTCGCCACGCTCGCCTTCGGCCGCCACGTGAGCATCCTCCTCAACGCCGCCACCTTCCTGCTCTCCGCCTGGCTCGTGCGCGGCATCCGCCGCTCCTTCCAGCGTCCCCCCTCCAGCGCCGTCACCTCGACCGCCGCCGACACCGGCACCTGGCGCCAGCTCCACGAGGCCTGGACGTTCGCCCGCAGCCACCCCATCTCCCTCTCTCTACTCACCACCAAGGTGGGCGTGGGTCTGGGCAATGGACTCGTGGGGCTCTTGCCCGCGTTCGCCGCGCGCAACTTCGGCTCCGGAGACGAGGGTGTGGGGCTGCTCCTGTCCGCGCGCGGCCTGGGCGCGTTGATCGGCCCCTTCCTCGGCCAGCGCTGGGTGCGCCGGGATGATCGCCGCCTGTTCCTCGCGTGCGGCGTCTCGATGATCACCTACGGGCTCGCCTATCTCCTGCTGCCCGCCGCCCCCTCGCTCCTGCTCGCCGCGGGGTGCGTGCTGCTCGCGCACCTGGGCGGCGGCGCGCAGTGGACGCTCTCCACCTATGGCCTCCAGGTGTCCACGCCGGACCGGCTGCGCGGGCGCATCATGGGCCTGGACTTCGGCCTCGCCACCCTGGGCATCGGCGTGTCCTCGCTCGCCGCCAGCGTCGCCGCCGAGGGCGTGGGCCTCACCCGCGCCGCCTGGGGACTCGCCGGAGCGTCCCTGCTCTACGGCACCCTCTGGCTGTGGAAGACCCGCCCGTTGTGGCGCGGACGGCCCGACGTGCTCGCCACCTCCCGCCCCCAGGAGTGAACGGGCGCATGAACGCACCGAGGGGGCTGGAGCGCATGTGGCTCCAACCCCCTCGGTGAACTTCCGTCAACTCAGGCTCAAGGCGTCTGCGCGGGAGGAGCCTCGGCGGGCGCGCCCTCCTGCTGAGGAGCCACCCGGTAGCCCTGGCGCGGCGGCATGTAGTCCAGGCGCCCGCTGCCCCGGTTGTCGCCGCCGTAGCCCTCGGCGCAGGTGTACTCCACCGTGCGCGAGCTGATCAGGAAGGGCACCAGCGTGGAGAACCCCGCCGCACAGGAGGCACTGGCGAGAGTATTCAGGTAGGGATCGTTGGAGGAACCACCGCACACCAGTCCGCCCACGATGCCGCCCGCGATCCCCAGGCCCGCGTTGATGAGCCAGTCCGTGCCACTCAGCTTGCTCTCCACCGTCGACAGGCTCTCGCACTCGCGCCCCGCGGGGCCGGAGAGCGGCACGAGGCCACCAATCGTGAACCACTGGCGATCCGTGTACGCGGGCCCATCGGGCCGGGCCTGACTGACGACCTTCGTGGTGTAGCAGCCCACCTGGCTCGTCATCACGGCAACCACGGCGACCACGGTTCCAAGACGCTTCGACATCGTGTGTTCCCCCTCGGGATTAGGAGTGCGGTGCAATCGCGCACGGGCACCCCGGACGGGAGGCTTAATTGAATATTCACGCCACGCGCTACCCCCTCCGGTGGGATTGCGCCACCAGCCCATCGATGGCCGTCACGATGAAGCCCATGACCACCAGGAAGATGCCCGCGTCGAAGAGGACGGAGGTGTGGAACTCCAGCGTGCCGAAGTGCGTCACGACTCCGCCCGGGCGCGGGTAGTGCGTCACCGGCGCGGCTCCCCACACGAGCGGCCCGAAGGCCACGCCCAACAACAGCAGCAGGCCCACGCCGGCCACCTGGGGCGCGTAGCGCACGCCGGGCAGACGCCGCGCCTCCTGCCTCCCGCTCGCCACGTACTGCAACAGCACCGCGAGCGCCCCCAGCACGCCCGCGCCGAAGCTGTCCCCCGCCTCCACGTAGCCCTTGAGCCACACCGCCACCGCCACCACCAGCGCGGGCAGCAACACCACCCGGGACGTGGAGGGGATGAAGGACTTCATTCCGCGCGCTCCCCGGTGAGCAGGTGGATGATGCCCAAGAGCACCACCACCATCACCGACGTCTCACCCACCGTGTCCAGCCCCCGGAAGTCGGTGATGATGGCCGACACCACGTCCCGGGCATGCGCCGCCTCCGTCCACGCCACGTGCGCGCCCACCACGCGCTCCTCGCGCAGGTGCGTCAGCGCGTTCCACGACGTCGCCGTGGCGCTCACCCCCGCCACCCCCGCGAACACCCAGTCACGCCAGCGCGTGCGCGAGGCCTCCACCTGCGCGTGCTCCTGGCTGTGGCGCGGCAGCCGCGAGAGCAGCGCGAGGAAGAGCAGCGTGAAGGTCGTCTCCACCAGCACCGCGGTGAAGGCCACGTCCGGCGCCGCCGCGAAGGCGAACACCGCCGCGAGGCTGAAGCCCACGCACGACAGCAACATCACCAGGTGCAGGTGGCTCGCCGCGCGCAGCGTCGCCACGGCCGCGCCCGCGGCGATGAGCAGCCCGAGCACCAGCGGCGCGTCCGCGAGCCCCACCCCCTGCCCCCAGGAGAAGAGCGGCCCCGTCCCCGGGTGGCCCAGAGCGCCGCCGCGCCGAGCAGCCCCGCGGGCACCAGCACCGACGCCACCCGGTCCCTCAAGTCGCGCACCTCCAGCCGCCGCAGCCCATCCGACAGCGCGTCCGCGCCCGCCAGCAGCGCGCCATAGGCCCGCTCCACGCCCACGCCGGACGCCGCGCGCGTGAGCGCCTCCAGCGGAGCCTCCCACCGCCGGCGCGTGACGAGCACCCCCACCCCCAGCGCCCACGCGCCCAGCGCGAGCAGGTTCTCCGCCCGCGCATCCAGGTGGTAGGCGAGCCCGAGCGGCGCCGGGTGCCCGAGCATCTCCCCCTCCGCCGCGTCCACCAGTTGGTTGAGCGGCCCGAGCCACACGCCCCCCAGCAGTACCCCCGCCCCCAGCACCGCCACCGGCGCCACCAGCCCCCACGAGGCGTGTCCCCGCGCCCCGCGCGGCGCTCCCAGGAAGAGGCCCGTCCACAGCCGCCCGGTGTACGCGAGCGTCAGCGCCGCGCCGAGCACCCCCGCCGCGCTCCACGCCCCGCCCCGCTCCACGAGCGCGCGGAAGAAGAGCTCGTCCTTGAAGAAGCCCAGCGTGAGCGGCAGCCCGGCGAGCCCCGCGGCCGCCACGGCGCTCGCGCCCGCGAGCCCCGGCAACGAGCGCCACAGACCCCCGACCTTCTCGAGCGACTCCTCGCCGGTGGCGTGGGTGACGGCGCCCACGGTGAGGAAGAGCGCCGCCTTGCACAGGCCATGGGCCAGCACGTAGAGCGGAGCGCCCGCACCGCCCAGCCCCACCAGCACGAGCACGTAGCCGTACTGGGCGATGGTGGAGTACGCCAGCACGCGCTTGAAGCGCCACGCGCACAGCGAGAAGAGGCTGCCCACGAGCATGGACAGAAGCCCCACCCCGGCGAGCCCCTGGAGCACCTCGGGCGCGAGGGCGAAGACGGGCAGGAAGCGCTGGAGGACGAAGACGCCCGCGGCCACCATCGCCGCCGAGTGCAGGTAGGCGGACACCGGCGTGGGGGCCGCCATGGCGCGCGGCAGCCAGAAGTGGAGGGGCACCTGGGCGCTCTTGGCCAGGGCTCCCACCGCCACGCAGCCCAGCGCCACGAAGAGGCGGGGGCCTCCGGGAGCGCGGGCGGCGAGCCCGGACAGCTCGAAGGTGCCACACGCGAGCCCCAGCGACACCACCCCCGCCAGCAGCACCACCGAGGTGCCCCCGGTGACGACGAGCGCCATGAGCGCCGCCGAGCGCGAGCCGGTGCGCTCCCGGTCGTAGCCGATGAGGAAGTAGCTGGCCACCGTCGTCAGGTCCAACGCGATGACGAGCAGCAGCGCGTCGCGCGCCATGACCAGGAGCAGCATGGCCCCCATGAAGGCGAGCACCCACGCGTACAGGCGCACCTCGTCGCGGCGCGGCCGGTGGCGCTCCTCGAGGTAGTGCGGCAGGTAGGCGCACGCGTAGACGAGGACGAGCAGGCCCACGCCCAGCACCAACGTGCCATAGAGGAAGGACAGCCCATCCAGCGCGAGCGCCAGGCGCACGTTCCACGTGGGAATCCACTCGAGCGACACCCCGGCGAAGCCCGCCGCGCGGGACCGGAGGAAGGCGCCCAGGGCCGCCGCCGAGCAGAGCGCGCCCACCGGTCCCGCCCAGGACGGACGCCACGCACCCACCCCGAGCACCAGGGCGACACCCAGCAGGACGAGCAACAGCGGAAGGACGACGGTCATCTCGGGCCCGGGAGGAGAGGAGGGCCCCCGAGGTTAGGTGCCCGGGCGCCTCGCGAGCGGAGCTTCTCCGGACGCTCGTGCGCTGGTGGACAGCGCCTGGCCGCGCGAGGGCGGCTGGAGCGACTCGGCCAGCAGGTGCAGCATCCGCAACTGCGAGGCGCTCAGCCGGCGCACGGCCTGCACCAGCCGGCGCAACTGCGGCGAGGACGCCCCCAGCCCCAACAGCTCGTCCGAGTCGATTCCCAACTCCAGACACAGCCGCCGCAGCGCGGGGATGCTCGGCAGACGCTCGCCCCGCTCGATGCGGCCGTACTCCGCGGGCGCCAGCCCCACCCGGCGCGCCACCTGCGCCTGGGTCAGCGCCGCGCGCACCCGCACGGCATGCAACCGCGCACCGAGGGCCCTCACCAAGGGACGTTCAACTCGAACCGGGAGCCTGGGCATGACGAGACGGCCTCCTGCGCGGGAGCGGACAAGGCGACGGCGAGCTTCCCACCTTACTGACTTGTTACATCCTGTCAATGCGCTCTACCCATTTCCGGAGTTGACCCAACCCTCTCCCTCTTCCGAGGTATGGTGCCGTCCAGGTCGCCCGCGCGCCGACCCGACCCCGGAGGTCATCGCCGCCCCCTCCTCTCCTCCCAGACGCCCCTCCCGGCACACCTCTGTGGGGCCTTGTAGGCGCGAGCCCACCGGACCCGCGTACGCGTGGGGGGGTGTCCAGTCGAGGGCCCCGCACCTATCTTGCGGCGCCGCATGACCACTCCGGAGGACACCTGCATGAACAATGAGACTCTCGTCGCCTCGTCCCACGTGGACCGGTCTCCCGCCGAGTCGCAGAGCCTTCCGCCCCTGTCCGACGGAGTGACGCTCGTGGTCACCCAGGCCTTCGGCCCCGGGGGCGACAACCTGGTGGGCTTCTGCGACGTGCGCTTCAACGGCTACCCGGCCATCACCGTGCTCGTGCGCACGCCCGAGGGACGCGAGGGACTCGTGCACCTGTCCCCCATCCACGGCGACACGCGCCGCCAGGGCTTCACCGACATCGCCCCCGGCACCCGGTGCACCCTCCTGTGCCCCGCCACCCGGCGCCCCCTGGAGAAGCTGGGCGCCGTGGACGATGGCAGCGGCGCCGTCTACCACGCGCTCTACCTCACGCCCCGGCTGTCCAGCGGCCACGCCATCGCCATCTCCGACATCTGGGGCCACTTCAACTCGCGCCTCGTGGACGACGAGGCCGTCATCTCCTACTGGTCCCCGGAGAACTGACGCCGCCTCAGAAGCCGCCCGGCTCGCGCGGCGGCGGCGGCGGCGGAGACGCCACCTGCTCCGGCTCCGGCATGAGCCGGCTCAGCTCGTCCGCCATCATCCCCAGTTGCATCGCCGTGGCCGACACGTCCGAGCCCATGCGCACGTACGTGTCCACCAGCTCCAGGAGCGTCGCGCACCCCTGGGAGATGTGCGTCGTCTGCTCCGCCTGACGATCCGCCTCGCTGGAGCTCTTCTCCATCAACTTCTGGTTCTGCAGCACCGTCTCGCGGATGGAGCGCAGCGTGGTGCGCGCCGACTCGAGCACCGGCGTGAAGCGCCCGGCCGTCTCGCGGATGTGCCCCACCGCGTGCAGCGTCTCGGACATCTGCCGCGTGACGCCCCCCACCACCTCCCCAATCCGCTGCGAGCTGCGGCCCGACTCCGCCGCGAGCTTGCCCACCTCGCGCGCCACCACCGCGAAGCCCCGCCCATGCTCGCCCGCGCGCGCCGCCTCGATGCCCGCGTTGAGCGCCAGCATGTTCGTCGCCGCCGCCATCTCCTGGATGGTCTCCACGAAGCCGTTGATGCGGTCCGCGCTCTCCTCCAGCTTCTGCACGCTCAGCGCGCTGCGGCCCACCGCCTGGCCAATGGCCGACAGGCTCGTCTCCATGCCGCTCACCAGCACGTCCACCTCGCCCGTGTAGCGCTGGGCCTCCTCGGCCTGGGTGGCGCTCACGCGCGAGTGGCGGAAGAGCGCCCCGGCCGCGCTCGCCATCTGCTCGCTCGCCGCGGAGATGCGCAGCGCCGCGGTGCGCACCAGCGCCGCCTGGTTGGACATCTCCGCCAGCGTCGTGGACAGCGTCTGCGCCGAGCCCGCCAGCGTGCGCCCCGTCTGGAACACCCTGCCGCGCGACTCCTCCAGCTCCGCCAGCGCGCGCCGCATGTCGCGGCGCAGGTAGAACTGGCGGATCTGCCCGCGGTGCAGCGCCTCGAGCAGCAGCACCACGCCGAGCGCGCCCGCCAAGAGCGTCAGGTCCAACACGAGCGAGGCGCCAAAGGACATCGACGAGCCCAGCGCGTCGAGCAGGAGGTGCCCCGCGACCAGCAGCGCGTAGTAGCCATAGCGCCCCGCGCGGCCCACCGGCAGCACCGACGGCCCGGTGAGCACGTTCAGGAGCACCATCACCCCGTGGTAGAGCGAGCCCGCCGTGCCGATGCGGTAGAAGGTCCACTCGTTGCCGATGGCGAACAGGGCCGTGGCCCAGAAGATGGCGGGCGGCAGCGCCTCGCGGCTGAGCAGCCCGCGCACCGACCACATCACCAGCGGCACCAGCGCCCAGGGCAGGCGCGCCAGGGCCATCACCGACAAGGGCCGCCCACCACCCAGGCCCGCCCAGGCGTGCAGCACATCGAGGGAAAACAACACGACCGTCGCCGCCACGGCGATGACCGACAGCTGCCGCAGTCGGGCCGGGCCACGCGTCAGCAGGAAGTCCTCGTAGGTCTCCTGCATCGGTTGAGGGCGGGGGAGGGTGTCCATAGGGAGCTGCCCCGGACCGCGTCAGCCGCGCATCCGGAACCCTCACCGTATCAGACGTGGACCGTCTCCCGTCGGTGCCATTCGCTCGCCCGTCCGTCCCCCCACGGGGAGAGCACCCGCCAGAGGGCTTCCCTGGTCCGGACGCCCTCCCTCCGGGTGGGTGCTACGGCTCACCCATGGTGCTGAACCAGTCCCGTCCCGAGTCCCTCCGCCCGGACGTCCCCTTGCCCGAGGTCGGGTGCGGTCCGCTCTCCCAGGAGGCCTCCTCGCCCTCGCCCGGAGGAGCCTCGGTCGTCTCCAGGGCCACGTCCATCAGGGCCACCAGGAGTCCCAGCAGACTCACCCCCGCGAACACCACCTTCATCTTCCGCCGACGCATCCGCTCGCGGTGCCAGTGCTGCCGCGCCGAGGGAAGCACGATGAGCTTTCCGGGGGGCTGAGAGGACATACGGCGAGTGTAGCCCAGGACCGCGGGACCGCCGACAGAGGGGCCACTCTTTTCCAGCGGGTCCCGCTCTCCATCCGCCACATCTTGAACATCGTGGCGGTGAACGCGTGCACGACGCAGCGCGCGACGGGCCCTCAGTCGCCCTCGGTCCAGGCCAGGAGGAACTCGCAAGAGAAGGCGCTCACGCGTCGGCCCTCGATGCGCACGCCGCGCGCGCCGGCCTTCTTGAGCAACGCCTCGAGCAGCCCCTCCAGGTACGCGCACGGCAGCACGTCGCGCGAGAAGTTCACCCGGGCGCGCGTGGGCCCCAGCGCCGTCACCGACAGCGGGCCTCCCTTGGGGGAGAGCATCTGGTAGGCCATGGGCAGGTTCTCGAGCACCCGCCGCGGCGTGCCCGAGGCGAGCACGTCCATCGCCTTGCCCGCCGGACTCTTGAGGAACGCCGCCGTGCCCAGGTGCCCCAGCATCCGCAGCGTTTCCTGCCCCTCGCACCCGCGCTCCTCCATCAGCCACGCCGCGCGCCGCACCATCCGCAGGAAGTCCACCGCCGGGTAGGCGAAGAAGTCCACGAAGTCGCGCTCGCCCGTGACCTCCTCCAGGCACGCCTCCATCGCCGCCTCGCCCAGGAGCGTCAACATCGCCTCCTGCAGGCTGCGGAAGAACATGCCCCTCAAGGTGTCCTCGGGCCCCAGCCACGTGAGCAGGTGCCCCAGTTCCGCTCCGGTCTGAACCCTGTACGCCTCAGCTCCGAGACCGCTCATCGCGTGGACCCTCCCCAGGCCGTCCTCCAGCCAGACCCCTTCTTGACCGGTGACGACGGACCCCGCTCAGTCATTGGCCGGCAAATCCTGTCACACCTGAACGTCCGGGTAAAACCGTTCATCCCGATCCATCGGCCTGACACGTATCAATTCCACGCACCGCGTCGGCCATGTCCCTCACTGTCAGTGAAACAGGACGCCCACGTCCTGCTGACACGATTCTGCAACCCCGGAAAACCCCGGGGGTAGCGGGAAACAGGCGCACCTCCCACCCTCGGGCCGGACCGCCGACGGGGGTCGCCGAGGGCAGGGAAGCAGGCGGGGCATCCCGGGCAGCGCATGGGCGGAGCGCCCCGGACGACTTCCTCCCGGCGACGCTCATCCCCAGGGTGTGAGGGGGGAGAGACCATGGCGAACTCGGACACGCGCGCGGAGATGACGTACCGGACCCTGGGGCGCACCGGGGAGAGGGTGTCGGCGATCGGCCTCGGGGGCTGGCACCTCGGGCTGCCCCAGGTGGACGAGAAGCTGGCGCTGCGCATCGTGCGCGCGGCGATCGACCGCGGCATCAACTTCATGGACAACTGCTGGGACTACAACGAGGGCCTGAGCGAGCTGCGCATGGGCAAGGCGCTCCAGGAGGGCTACCGGAACAAGGTCTTCCTGATGACGAAGATCGACGGCCGCACGAAGAAGGAGGCCGCGCGGCAGTTGGAGCACTCGCTGGAGCGGCTGCAGACGGACTGCATCGACCTGGTGCAACACCATGAAATCCTGCGCTTCGAGGATCCGGATCGCATCTTCCGCGAGGGCGGAGCCCAGGAGGCGCTGCTCGAGGCGAAGCGGGCCGGCAAGCTGCGCTACATCGGCTTCACGGGGCACAAGGATCCACGCATCCACCTGGCCATGCTGGAGCTGGCGCGCGAGCGCGGCTTCACGTTCGATGCGGTGCAGCTACCGCTCAACCTGATGGACGCGCACTTCCGCAGCTTCGCGAAGCTCGTGGTGCCGGAGCTGGTGAAGGACGGCATCGGCGTGCTCGCGATGAAGACGATGGCCAACGGCGCCATCCTCCGCTCCAAGACGGTGACGCCCATCGAGTGCCTGCACTACGCGCTGAACCTGCCCACCTCGGTGGTCATCACGGGCGTGGACCGGATGGACATCCTCGAGCAGGCCTTCGAGGCGGTGCGCACCTTCAAGCCCTTGAGCGACGAGCAGTTGCAGGCGCTGCTGGCCAGGACGCGCACGGCGGCGCTGCGGGGCGAGTTCGAGCCGTTCAAGACGTCATCCATCTACGATGGCACGGCGACCAACCCCCAGTGGCTGGGCGAGGAGCCCGAGGAGTTGCAGGCGCAGATGCAGACGTGAGGAGCCGACACTTGCCTCAGGAAGCAATGGGGCGCGGGTTGGGACATGATCCAGGTATGAGCAGAGTCCCCGCCCCGCCACGCCCGACACTGGCCTTGAGCTTCATCGAGGCATTTCGCGAGGGAGACGAGACCCGGACACGTGCCCAAGTGATTCAGTTCGGTGCGCGCAAGGCCAGGTCCCTGCTGGAGGCCATGTTGGAGGCTCCTGACGCAGTCGCGCGACAGGCCGCGGCATTCGGCCTCGGAGAGCTGGGCGGCGCCGCCAGCGTCAAACTCCTCGAGCACCAGCTCGCCCTGGAGGAAGCACGGGGAAGTCATGATGGGGCCGCCGTCGCGGAGGCCATCACCCAAGCGCTGGGACGTATCCGAGGGGCGAGCGCACGAGCGAGCCTCGCACGCAGGCTGGAGCGGCTGGTCGCCTCGGACAGGCCAGAGCCCGCTGACTTGAACGATGTGGCCTGTGCCCTGTGGCGCAAACGGCATCCAGAGCTGATTCCCATCGTCCGACAGTGTTTGGAGAGGCTCGCACATCCAACTCCCACCGCCCTGCACGGCTTGCTCGTGCTACTGGAAAAGCCCCCGGAAGAACTCCGTCACTGGGCCGCCGATGGCTCCGTTCCCATCGAGCTCAAGGGCGAGGTGCTCACGGTGCTCACCGAGGAGCTACCCGAGACGCTCGTCTCCACCCTGCCCGCCTTCATCTCCTCGGCCGAGCCCCTGATGGACACGGCCGTGAACCACAAAGGAGCAGCCTCGGCCTACTGCGTGGATTTGTTCTCCCTGCTCCTCTTGAAGCCGGAGCATCTCCTCCCCATGCTCCCGGATACCACCCTCGACAGGTTGCGTGACATGGCCCGGAAGTGGGTCGCGGCGACATCTTCTCTCAAGTGCTCCCTTCAAGCCGCAGTCCTGCTCAAGCACCTGGGCCGCAAGGAGGATGCGGCGCTCCTCGAAGCGCACCGGCCAGCGGACCCTACGCTGGCCAAGGTCTTCGATGATGCGGCCCAGGTGCTGCGCGGGTGACTGGCAGCTCAATGTCCCACCCTCCGCGTGGGTGAACCCGGCGGGGCCGTGCGTGTCGACGCCGGACGCACGGGCTCCAGCGCCTTGGGCCCATCCGGCCTCGCC
The DNA here is from genome assembly GCF_002305875.1 of Cystobacter fuscus. Classification (NCBI taxonomy): domain Bacteria; kingdom Pseudomonadati; phylum Myxococcota; class Myxococcia; order Myxococcales; family Archangiaceae; genus Cystobacter; species Cystobacter fuscus. The sequence goes on from NZ_CP022098.1 coordinate 12,264,629, forward strand.
ATGCGCACCCGCGTCATCGCCTCCACCAACGACAGCCCGAGCAACAACGCCAGGAACAGCGCCGACACCGGAAACACCACCCGCCGCGCTCCCGGCTGCTCCACCAGGTGCATGAAGAACATCGCCACCAGCGCCGTCTTCGTCAGGGCAATCCCCAGCGCCACCGGCAACGACCAGTGCCCCAGGTGCCCCCGCGTCCCCAACAACCACGTCGCCACCGTCAGCACCACCAGCACGCCCCATATCCCCACGTAACCCCAGACGCTCTTCCTCCCGTGCTCCGCCATGGCGCCCTCCCCTCACTCCACCAGGTACAGCAGCGGATAGATGAACAGCCAGAAGACATCCACGAGGTGCCAGTACAACCCGCCCACCTCCACCGGTACGTGGTACTCGGCCGTGTACCTCCCCACCAACGCCCCCCACACCAGCCACCCCAACACGCTCAGCCCCGCCAGCATGTGCAGCGCATGCAGCCCCGTGAGCAGGAAATACAGCGTGAAGAACAGGCTCCCTCCCCGATCCGGCAGCTCCGCCAGCCGGTAGTACTCCCCGGGCAGTGCTCCCTCCGTCCAGTGCTTCCAGTACTCCCAGCCCTTGATGACGAGGAACCCCAATCCCAGGCCCATCGCCACCAGCAGCGCCACCCCCATCCAGAACGCCCTCCCGCTCCGGATGAAGTGCACCGCCAACGCCACGCACAGACTGCTCGTCACCAACAGCAGCGTCTGCACCGTGGCCCACCCCGTCGCCAGGTGGTGGCTCGCCTCGATGAAGACCTCCGGGTAGTAATAGCGATACACCGCGTACCCGACGAACAGGTTCGTGAAGAGCAACACCTCCGAGCCCAGGAAGATCCACATCCCCAGCTGCGCCGCATGGCTCTGGTTCTCCCGGCTCCCGAAGTACTCCCGCCAGGGCGTCGTCTCAGAAGACATGGGGCGCCTCGGACACCGTGTAGTCGTGGACCTCGCGCTCGAAGCGCGGCGGCTCGCGGAAGTTGTGCGGCCCGGGCGGAGAGGCACTGAACCACTCGTACCCCCTCGAGCCCCAGGGATTCGCCGGACTCACCTTCCCGTAGCGCAGCGACCACACCAGGTAGAGGCCAATCAGCCCGAAGCCAAACGCCAGCAGCGACGCGCCCGCCGTGCTCAGCACGTTCAGCCACTGCATCTCGCTCGGGTATTGGTAGTAGCGCCGCGGCATTCCCATGTTCCCCAACAGGAACTGCGGCAGGAACGTCACGATGAAGCCGAAGATGATGGTGCACGCCGCGACGGATGCCCAGCGCTCGGGGAACAGCCGTCCGAACATCTTCGGCCACCAGTAGTGCAGCGCCGCCAGGAAGGCCATCAGCACCGAGCCCACCATGATGTAATGGAAATGCGCCACGATGAAGTACGTGTCGTGCCAGTGCACGTCCAGCGACGTGGTCGCCACCGCCACCCCCGTCATCCCTCCGAACGTGAGCAGGAAGATGAAGCCCAGCACGTAGAGCAGCGGCACCTTCAAGTCGATGGCGCCCCCATACATCGTCGCCACCCAGTTGAAGATCTTGATGGCCGTGAAGATGGCCACCAGCATGCTCAACACCCCGAAGATGCCCGAGCCGAACGTGGACTGCCCCGACACGAACATGTGGTGCCCCCACGAGAAGAACCCCACGAACGCAATCCCAAACGTGGACGCGGCGATCATCCGATAGCCGAAGATGTTCTTGCGGCTGAAGGCACACACCACCTCGGTGATGACGCCCATGGCCGGCAGCACCATGATGTAGACCGCCGGGTGTGAGTAGAACCAGAACATGTGCTGGAAAAGCACCGGATCCCCCCCGCGCGTGGGATCGAAGATGCCCACTCCCGCCACCCGCTCGAGCGCCACCAGCACCAGCACCATCGCGAGCACCGGCGTTGCCACCACCTGGATGACCGACGTGCCGTAGATGGCCCACACGAAGAGCGGAATGCGCGACCAGTGCATCCCCGGCGCCCGCAGCGTATGCGTCGTGGTGATGAAGTTCAGCCCGGTGATGATGGTGGAGAAGCCGATGATGAACACGCCCAGCAGGATGGGTGTCACCGCCGTGGGCGACGTCGTGCTGTAGGGCGTGTAGAACGTCCACCCCGTGTCCGCGCCGCTCCACACCATGCCGAACACCGTCAGCGCCGCGCCCGCCGCGTAGATGTACACCGACGCCAGGTTGAGCCGCGGAAAGGCCACCTCCTTCGCCCCCAGCATCAACGGCAGCACGAAGTTGCCGAACGCCGAGGGAATCGCCGGAATCATGAACAGCCACACCATCGTCACCCCGTGCAGGGTGAACACCCGGTTGTAGGTCATCGGGCCCATGATCGTCGGCCCGGGCGTGAGCAGTTCAATCCGCAGCAACATCGCGAATACGCCGCCGAGCAGCAGCGCGGAGATGACCAGCACCAGGAACATCACGCCAATCCGCTTGTGATCGCGCGTGAGCAGCCACGAGCGCACCGTCGTCTCGTGATTCAGATAGGTGGGCTCGGCCAGGCTACCTGCCGTCGATGGGTTCATACACGGGCCCTCCCGGCCGGATGTCGTCCCGCCGCGCGCCGCGCAGCGTCCGGATGTACTCGATGAGCGCCGCCACCTCCGCCGCGTCCAACTGCCCCTGGAACGACGGCATCACCAGCGCGTAGCCCTCCACCTGCTTCACCTGTGGCTTCATCATCGACTCGGTGAGGTACGCCTCGTCCGCCACCACCGTCCCTCCCCCCTCGAGCCGCTCCTCGCGCCGGTACAACCCCCACCACGTGGGCCCGATGTGCGCCGTGCCATCCACCGTGTGGCACCTCAAACACCCCTTCTCCGCCGCCACCCGCTCGCCCCGCTCGGCCAGCGTGCCCCGCTCCGCCGTCATCAACTCCCCATGCGGCGCCTCCGCCGAGTACTCCATCGCCAGACGCGCCGGGACGAGGGGCTCGTCGCGCTCGGCAGCCCCAGGTGTCGCGTCCCGCAGCGCCACCGGACCCGCGCGCTGCTCGCGCAGCCACGCCGCGTAGTCCTCCGGCGAGAGCGCCACGACCTCCGCCCACATCTCCGAGTGCTTCAATCCGCAGTACTCCGTGCACATCACCCGGTAGCGGCCCGGCCGCGTCACCTCGAACCATGTCTGGGTATAGGCCCCGGGCAGCGCGTCCTGCTTCACCCGGAACGCCGGCACGTAGAACGAATGGATGACGTCCCGGCTGGTGAGCAGCAGCCGCACCGGCCGGCCCACCGGCACCCGCAGCACGCCAATGGCGTTGGGGCCCTCGGGATAGGTGAACTTCCACATCCACTGCTTGGCCACCACGTAGACGTCCATCGCCTCGGGCGGCGGCGTCTGCATCCACACGAAGTCGTGGTAGCCGATGAAGAACCACGCGAGGAACACCGCGAGCGGCGAGCCCACGAAGAGCACCTCCCAGCCCAGCGACGTCTGCACCTTGCGCGTGGCCTGCGACTCCGAGCGCCTGCGGTAGCGGATGAGGAAGAACCCCGCCAGGCCGAAGATGAGCGTGGCCACGACCATCGCCGTGCTGATGATGACGTAGTGCAGATGATCCACGTCCCGGGCGAAGGTGGACGCCTGCTCCGGCAGGAAGAGCACCTGGCGGAAGAACTCGTTCAGCGTCCCGCCGTTGCCCGCGTCCACCACGCCCCCCACGTCCTCGCCCCCTGGCATCATGGGCTGCCTCCGTCGCGCCGCGCGCCACCCACCACGCGCTCGATGCCCCACTCGATGGGCATGCGCACCACCCCCGCGTCCCGATCCACCCAGCCATACCCGTGCAGCTGCTCCGCCTGTGCGTTCTTCTCGTCGTAGGCCCGCGTGTCGAGCGGAAAGGGCCCCGTGTTCACGATGTTGATCTCCGGCTGCTCGAGCGCCGGAGGCTCGGAGGGTCCCTCGGGGTTGAGGTGCCACTCGCGCGCCTGGAGCTGCTTCCAGGTCACCCACACGAAGGCGGTGAAGAGGAGCAGTGTCACCAGCAGCACCGTGCCCACCTGCCACCCCTTGGTGGCATCCGGGTCGCGCTCGGACGTCTTCCACTCCCGCTGGGACTCGCCGCTCATTCGTCGTACCCCAGGGACTCGAGCAGGTAGGGGTCTCCCACGGGCATGGTGGCGTGCCCCCGCAGCCGCCACAGGGTGAAGGCCACCGCCGCGCCTCCCACGCCGAGGAACGCCGACACGTCCGCCCAGTGCAGCCGCGGCCCCTCGGGGCTCACCACCGGAATCACCAGCCACCACGTGTCCACCGCGTGCGCGCACAACATCCACACCGCCAGCCCCGCCAGCGTGCGGCCATGCAGCTTGAAGGGACGCGACAGGAGCACGAAGAAGGGCAACACGAAGCGCGAGCCCACCACCGCCATCGCCACCGGCTGCCACGCCCCCGTCGCGCGCAACACGTACCAGGGCACCTCCTGCGGCAGATCCGCGATCCAGATGAGGAAGAACTGGCTGTAGGCCATGTAGGCCCAGAAGATGCTGAAGGCGAGGAGGAACTTGCCCAGGCTCGCCCAGTGCGAGGCATTGACGAGCTCGCCATACAACTGCGGCCCCCGCGCCAGCGCCGTCGCCAGCGTCAGCAGCGCCAGCGCGCCCACGAAGGCCCCGGAGAACCAATACAAGCCATACACCGTGGACACGAAGAGCGGCTCCAGGGACATGAGCCAGTCCAGTGACGCGAAGGACATGGCCAGCGCCACTCCGGGCAGCGCCCCCGCGCCCAACCACCACTGCCACCGCGTGAGCCGGGGCTCGCCCGTCTCGTCCTGCCGGCGCGACCAGCGCAACAGCAGCTCGCTCACCGTGCTCCACACCGCGAAGTACAGCACCGCGCGCGCTCCCCAGAAGGGCAGGTTGAGCCACGGGCGCTTGTGCTCGAGCTTCTTCAAGTCCTCCTCGGACAGCGCGGGAGGCGGCCCGAGCCACGGGTAGAGCAGGTGCGCCCCGGCGAGCAGCGGCACGAAGAGCAGCGCGAAGAGCGGCAGCGAGGCCGCCATCGTCTCCAGCATGCGGCGCAGCACCACCGGCCAGCGCGCCCGCGACGCATGCCACGTGCCCAGCAGCACCAGCGAGGCCACCGCCAGTGCCGCCCAGTACGCGAAGGCGAACAGGTACGCGAAGAGCGCGCGCCGGGTGTCCACCGCCCACCCCAGGCCCGTCACCGCGAGCCCCACCCCGCCCACCGCCGCCGCGGCCAGCATGGGCACGCGCCCGCCCGTGAAGCGCTCCATCACCTTCATGGCGCGCCCTCCTCGAGCAGCCGCGCCCTCGCCTCGGCCGGCACGTCTCCGAGCCTCGCCCGCTGGCTCTCGCGCAGCGCCCGCACGTAGGCCACCACCGCCCAGCGCTGCTCCGGCGTCAGCTTCTCCGCGTAGCCCGGCATCAGCCCATACCCCTCGCTGATGACGGCGTACACGTACCCGTCCTCGTACTCGGGCAGATCCACCAGCGAGGGCGGCTCGCGCAGCCCCATGTTGCGCGCCACCTGGCTCACCCCGTCCCCGAGCACCCCGTGACAGGTCGCGCAATAAATCTCGAAGGAGCCCTGTCCGCCCTCGACGAACTCCCGCGTGAGCGCGAGCGGAATCTCCTCCACGTAGCCCGCGTCCGGGGCCTCGCGGCCGGTGAGGAAGCGCCGGGAGATTCCCCGCCGGCTCCTCGGCACCGTGTCCGGCGGCGGCTGGCGCATCGTCCGCCCGTCCGCGAAGAAGGCGTTCTCCCGGAAGGGCAGACCCTTGGGCTGATCCTTCATCCCCGCCCACCCCTGGAAGTCCACCGAGCACCCCCCGAGCACCCCGACGAGGAGGAGCCCCGCGAGCCCGCGCCTCATGTCTCCTCCTCCACCACCGCCGTGGTGCGCGCCGCCAGCTCGCGCAGGTGGCCGAGCAGCACCTCCGTCCGGGCGTGCTCACTCGTGGTGACGCTCACCCAGAAGCCGCCGGTGGATGCGCTGCGGAAGGACTCCAGCTCGAAGAGCGGATGGTGCGGCCGGGGAAAGCGGAAGAGCACCATCAGCCCGAAGAAGAGCGTCAACGAGGCGAAGAGCACCGTCGTCTCGAAGGTGATGGGGACGAAGGTCGGCCAGGAGTGCGGCGGCCGGTTGCCCACGTTGAGCGGCCAGTCCACCGCGTTGGTCCACCACTGCACCCCATAGGCCAGCACCGCCCCGGACAGGCCCGCCAACAGGGCGAAGGCGCGCAGGGGCGAGGGCTTCAACCCGAGCACCTCGTCCAGCCCCTCCACCGGGTAGGGCGAGAAGGCATCCAGCGAGTCCGCCGCGCAGCCGCGCTCGCGCAGCGCCGTGAGGGCCCGCTTCGCCTCCGCTCCCGAGCCGAACTCCCCCACCACCCAGTAGCGCATGGCTCAGGCCCCCTTCTCCGCCGTCAACTCGTGGTGCAGCTCCTTCACCTCGCTGATGGACACGGGCGGGACGAACTTGAGGAAGAGCAGGAAGAGGAAGCCGAAGAAGCACATGGAGCCGCCCAGCAGCGACAGATCCACCCACGTGGGCGAGTACGTGTGCCAACTGCCCGGCAGGAAGTCGCGCGAGAGCGAGGGAACGATGATGGTGAAGCGCTCCACCCACATGCCCGCGTCCACGGCCAGCGAGACGAGCCACACCACCGCGAGGTTGCGGCGCAACCGGGGAAACCAGAAGAGGTGGGGCAGCACCACGTTGGTGAGCATCTGGAACCAGAACAGGCCCGCCCACGTGCCCGAGCGCTTGAAGGAGTAGGCGGCCATCTCCGCCTCGTCGCCGCTGTACCAGGCGAAGAAGTTCTCCTGGAGGTAGCCGTAGGACACCATCAGCCCCGTGGCCAGCAGCAGCTTGCACAGGATGTCCACGTGCCGCTCGGTGATGACGTGGCCGAGCCCCAGCGCGCCGCGCGTGGGGAGCAGCAGCGTGAGCACCAGCGCGAGTCCGGAGAAGATGGCGCCCGCCACGAAGTAGGGAGGGAAGATGGTGGTGTGCCAGCCGGGCACCTGGGCGATGGCGAAGTCGAAGCTGACGATGGTGTGCACGCTGAGCACCAGCGGCGTGGCCAGCCCCGCGAGCAACAGGTACGCCGTGCGCCAGTGGTGCCAATGCCGCGCCGAGCCCGTCCACCCGAGTGACACCAGCCCGTACCAGAACTGCCTGCGCGGCGTGGGCGCCCGATCGCGCGCCGTCGCCAGGTCGGGCAGGAGGCCCAGGTACCAGAAGAGCACCGACACGGTGAGGTAGGTGGTGATGGCCACCACGTCCCACGGCAGCGAGCTCTTGAACTGCGGCCAGACGCGCATGGTGCTCGGATAGGGGATGAGCCAGTACGCCACCCAGGGCCGCCCCAGGTGCAAGAGGGGGAAGAGTCCCGCCTGCACCACGGCGAAGAGCGTCATCGCCTCGGCGAAGCGGTTCACCGACGCGCGCCACTTCTGCTGGAAGAGCAACAGGATGGCGGAGATGAGCGTGCCCGCGTGGCCAAAGCCAATCCACCACACGAAGTCGATGATGCCGAAGGCCCACGCCACCGGGATGTTGTTGCCCCACGCCCCAATGCCTTTCACCAGCGTCACGGTGATGGCCGTGAGGAACAGCGCCGTGCCGAGCCCCGAGAGGCCGAGCAGCACCCACCAGCCTCGCCCCGCCGCGCCAAGGGTGGGCCGCAGGAGCGATTCCGACAGGTGCTCGGGGCTCGGCGCGCCCTTGATGAGCGGCTCGGACACGAGCGCATCGCCCGAGGGCGTGGCGGGTGGTTCAGCCATGCTCCAGCTCCGGGTTCGGGTTCGTGATGCGCGCCAGGTAGGCCGTGCGCGGGCGGGTGCCCAATTCGTGCAGCACCGCGTAATGCCTCGCGTCCCGGTGGCGCCGCGCCACCTCCGACTCCCGCTCGTGCAGCGAGCCGAAGACGATGGCCTCGGTGGGACACACCTGCGCGCACGCGGACTGGAGCGCCTGGGTGTCGATGGGCTTCCGCGCCTTGCGCGCCTCGATGCGGGCGCGTTCGATCCGTTGCACGCAGTACGTGCACTTCTCCATGACGCCACGCGAGCGCACCGTGACGTCTGGGTTGAGTCCCAGCTTCTCCACCTCCGTCACCCGGGGGCGGTACTCCAGGTAGTTGAAGCGGCGGACCTTGTACGGACAGTTGTTGGAGCAGTACCGCGTGCCGACGCAGCGGTTGTAGACCATCTGGTTGAGGCCCTCGTCCGAGTGGACGGTGGCGTTCACCGGGCACACGTACTCGCACGGCGCCGTCTCGCAGTGCTGGCACATCATCGGCTGCGGCAGGGCGCGCTGAGCGTCGGGCGAGCCCTCGAAGTAGCGGTCCACCCGCAGCCAGTGCATCTCCCGTCCCCGCGCCACCTGCTCGCGCCCCACCACCGGCACGTTGTTCTCCGCCTGGCACGCCACCACGCACGCCCCGCAGCCGATGCACCGGTTCAAGTCCACCGCCATCGCCCACTGGTAGGGCTCGGCGTACTTGAACGGGTCGTACAGCGCCGCCACCTCCCCCTTGAGGTGCTTGAGGTACTCGGGCCGCTTCTTCTCGAAGGTGTCCAGCGTGTCCTGGAGCGCCACCTCCCGGCCCTCCATGGACCAGTGCTGCTGCACCGTCACGCACCCGCCCTCCCCCTCCCCCGGCTCCACCTGGAGCCCCCCCGAGAACCACGGCGCGTCCACGTGCCGCAGCAGGAAGGCATCCACCCCCAGCACCTCGTGCTCCGGGCCCTCGCGGCCCCAGCCCAGCTCCAGCGTCACCGTGTCGTCCGCGTGCCCCGGCAGCACGAACACCGGCGCCTCCACCCGCCGGCCCCGCAGCGTCAGCCGCACCGTGCCGCTCGGGGACAACTTCAGGCGCTCGGCCGTGGCCGGGCTCACCAGCGCCGCGTTGCCCCAGGCCAGCATCGTCAGCGGATCCGGCATCTCCTGCAGCCAGGGGTTGGCGAAGAAGCGCCCGTCCTGGACCTTGTAGCCCGGCACCAGGTTGAGCTCGAGGCCCTCGGACGGCGCGCCCGTGAAGGCCCGCACGACCGTCTCCACCGCGCCCGCGTCCACCGTCACCCCGAGCGCGGGCCGCGCGGTGTCCGGCACGGTGCCCACCGCCAGCGCCTGATCCCACGCCTCGTCGAAGGCCACCCCCGGCCCTCCCCGCTCCCGCTCCCAGTGGCTCCGCACGAGCTGGTACGCCGTCCGCTCCGCCACGCCCGCGAAGGGCGCGAGCACGTCCAGCTCCGTGAGCCCCTGGAAGAGCGGCCGGATGAGCGGCTGCACGAGGCTCACCGTGCCATCCACCGCCCGCGCGTCGCCCCAGGACTCCAGCACGTGCGCCGCCGGGAGCACCCACGCGCACCGCTTCGCCGTGGCGTCCTCGCGGTAGGCCCACGCCACCGCGTTGGGCACCACCGCGAGCGCCGCTCCCAACGTCACCCCCACCGGCGCCGAGGACACCGGGTCGAACGCCGTCACCACCACCGTGTCCACCCGGCCCGCGAGTGCCGCCTCCGCCAGCGCGCGCGACACCTCCAGCCCGCTCGGGCCCGGCTCCACCCCGGACTCCTGGTAGGTGACGATCCGCCCCGCGCTGCCCAGGCGCGCGTTGAGCAGGTGCGCCAGCGCGTGCACCCGCGGCGGCTGCCTCGGGCCCACCACCACCACCGCGAGAGGCCCCGCCCGCGCCAGATCCTCCGCCACCGCGCGCACCGCGCGCGCGCGCTCCGGCCAGGGGGCAATGCCTTCCCGGAAGCGCTCGAGCCCCGGCAGCCGATTCGCCAGCTCCCCCAGCACCGCCAGGGCGAAGCGCTCCACCTCCGAGGGCTTCATGCGCAGCCGGTGGTCCGCGTTCATCCCCGTCACGCTGAAGTGACTCTCCGCCACGTACAGCCGACCCATGGTCCCGCGCTCGGGGGTGCGCGAGCGGGCGAACTCCCGCGCCTCGCGCAGGCTCGCAGGCCCCTGCACGAGGAAGTCCGCGTCCAGCGACAACACCACCCGCGCCTCGTCGTGGCGCACGAGCGTCTCCACCGGACGGCCGAAAGCCAGCCGCGCCCCCTCGTACACGTTGTCCCGCGCGAGCGCGTGGTACGTCTCCACGCGCGCCTTGGGAAAGCGCTGGCGGATGCGCTCCACCAGCTCGCGCCGCGTGGGCGAGGCCGAGGGCTCCAACAGCAGCCACAGCCCCTCGCCACCCACGGCCTCCAGGCGGCGCGCGTGCTCCACCTGCGCGTCCTGGTAGGCATTGAAGGAGCTCGGCGCGCCCCGGTGCGTCACGCTCCGCGTGCGTGACGGGTCATAGAGGTCCACGAGCAGCGCCTGGGCGTGAGGGTGGGTGGCGCCGAGACTCACCGGGTGGTCCGGGTTGCCCTCCACCTTGGTGGGGCGGCCCTCCCAGCTCGTCACCACCAGCCCCGCCGCGTAGCCCTCGGGGGCCCAGGCGGTGGCATAGGCGTTGGGCACACCGGGCGTCACGTCCGGGGGCTGCACGGTGTATGGCATGACCTTCTCGGCGGGCCGCTTGCACGCCGCCAACCCCGCGAGCGCCGCCACCGTCCCCGCGAGCTGGAGGAAGCGGCGCCGCTCGAGTCCCTGGGGAGGCTCGGCCGCGCCCGGAGGGAACTCCCGCGAGGCGGCGCGCTCCCACTCGGGCGAGCGGTGCAGTTCCTCCAGACTGCGCCAGGCGCGTGGACGTCCGGCGTCGGCGCGAGGCCGGGGCGAGTCCTGGAGGACGGGCAGCGCGTAGCGGTCGATCAGCGATGACATGTCGTGCAGTCCATTCGGGGGTGGACGTCGAGGCGGCGCACCAGCTCCTCGGGCGAGGGATCTTCCGGACGGCGCTCCCAGCGCATCGAGGTGAGGGCCGACAGCGGGCGCAGGTGGGGAGCGGGATCGCGGTGGCACTCCAGGCACCAGCCCATGGAGAGCGGATGCTCCTGGGTGACGGAGGGCATCAAGTCCACACGGCCGTGGCAGGTGACACACCCCACGCCCTTGCGCACATGGATGGAGTGGTTGAAGTAGACGAAGTCCGGCAGGTCATGCACCCGCCGCCAGGGAATGGGACGGTCGGCGAAGAAAGACTGGCGTACCGGCTCCAGGAGCGGACTCTGGTTCCAGACCTGCGCGTGGCAGTTGAGACAGGTGGACACCGAGGGATAGCCGGCGCTCGGGGAGACCTCGACGGTGTTGTGGCAATAACGACAGTCGATGGCCTCGTCGCCCGCGTGGTGGCGGTGATCGAACTGGACCGGCTGCGCCACGGGCTGGCGCATGTTCTGCGCGAGCGGGCTCCGGGCATAGAGCCACAGCGAGCCCACTCCGAGCACCGGCGTGGCCAACAGGCCCAGCGCGGCCACCCGGGCCACGGTGTTCGCGCGAGGTGTGAAGATCCAGGCCATAAGGACGAGCCATCGACCCTAAAGAGACTCGATAGGGGCGACAATCACGCTTTGGTCGTGGTCCGCGAGAATGGGCTGGAAGCGTCTGGAATTGAGCGGCGGGAGCGATGAAGCCTGCCATGACCCTGTACCGCCGGCCCATGCTGCTGTGTGCTGAGTGTCATTGGGGAGACGAAACCACCAGAGCCACGGGCCGTGACGTCAGTCGAGGAAGCGTCTCCATCCCGAGCGGCTCGCGGACACTGTATGAAGTTTGACATGCACAAAATGGGCGGGATGACCCCGGCGGCACGCTCGATGAATACACACCATGCACCTGGTGCGGGACCCCACGCGGCGACAGAACCTCGTCTCCCGAACCGTCAGTTTGGCGCAGTCCTCATGACCCTGGCCGTGGTCATGCTATCCGAAGGGTGCGCCACGGGCTCTCCGCGAGGGAGCCCGACAAGCGGCGTCGGTCTCCCCTATCACCCTGGGCCGCAGCAGCCCACCGTCCCCTCCACTCCCGCAGAGGCGGTGGGAGGCTCCGGCGACATCGCCGAGGAAACAGCTGACGCATTCCAGGTGGTGCAGGAGGCCAGCGGCCTTGGAGAAGAGGCCCGGCATCCGGCGGGCGCGGCGCTCTACCAGGAGCAGGCGCGCCAGCTTCTGAACCGGTTGGCGAAGATGCCGGTGACGCAGAAGAGCTTCGCCCCGAGCCGGGTGCTGTGCTGGCTGCTGCGCGAGGTGCTCGCGGGCGGCGAGCGTGTGGAGTACGCCGACTTGAAGTGGCGTGCCGAGCGATTCTGGTTCCTGGTGTTGGTGCGCCCGGACGGCTACCTCGTGGCCGCGCTCACTGGCACGCCCCTCCAGCGCATGGGGCCGCTCCGACTCGTGGAAGGCCAGTGGCGGGTGAGGCGCCTCGTGGTGGGCGACTTCTACTTCTCGCGCGGGGGCGTCTTCTACCCGGTCACCGAAGCACTGAGGCGGGCGGACGGTCCGCCCCTGACCGAGTTGGGACTGGGGAGAGATCCACTCAACGCCGCGCTGGATGGGGCCCAGGACGCGCTGGGAGAGATGGCGATGGCGCTCGCCCATTCCATCCTCCACCCCATCCGTACCGTGGAGGATCTCGCGCAACTTCCCACCACGGTGGCCCACCTCATCGTCTCCTCGCCCGAGTACTTCGCACGCTATGGCGCCATGTCTCGGGAAGACCAGATTCGCGAGGCGGCGCGCCTGTCCACGCATGTGCTGATGATGCTCGGAGGTGCGGAGGCCACCCTGGGGCGCATGAGCGGATGGGGGGCCGGACTGCCGACATTTTCACTCACGGCCAGGGGTGAGTGGGTGCTGGGCGGAGCCATCGTGGCAGGAGGCGCCGCGACCACCGTGGGCGTGAACCTCGAGGCCCTCTCCATCCTCCACATGGCGGGCAGAGGCCCGGGAAAGCCCAGCGGCGCGAGCGGCAAGGCGGGGACACCCTCCAAAACGGCTTCGGCGCAGGGACCCGGCAAGTGGACGTACAAGAAGCCCACCACCAAATCCAAGGACTCCCTGGACTACCAGGAGCAGGTGACGGGACGGCCCGCATGGTGGGTGTACAAGATTGGGGAAGTGGAGTTCGACGGCATCAAGGCCAAGGAGCTATTGGAGGCCAAGGGCCCCGGCTATTGCTCCTTCTTCAACGCGGATGGCACGCCCAAGTACTGGTACAGCCAATCCGGCAAGTTCAACGAGATGATGAAGCAAGCCGAGGCGCAATCGCGGGTTGCCCACGACTTGGGGCTACCGCTGATCTGGCATGTCGCCGATGCCAACGTCGCGAAGTTCCTTCGCAAGATCTTCGCGGATCGAAGATGGAACAACATCACCGTCCAGCATACTCGGCCCGAGCGATAGAGGAGGAGCACGCATGCAGGACAGCTACTACGTGGGGGCGTACTGGGGCCCTCGCAAGGAAACCGCGCTGGAGTGTGCCCGGCGCGCGGAACTCTTCCTCCACATGCTGGCGCGGTGTGATCCGTCCTTCACCCAGTGGTACCGGGCGGGCCGAGGCGTCCCCCGAGAACTGCCAGGCCATCCTGTCCGCGCGGACATCACGGAGCTGGAGAAGTTCCTGCTCCAGGGCAGGATCCGCGCGGGCAAGAGGGTCATGGAGGACATGGGCTTCCGCCAGATGATGTGGAACGCGAAGAAGGAGGCCACCGAAATCCACCTTGCTTGCGGTGGCTATTTCCTCCCCTGGGGCGGGCCCAATTCGTGCCTGCTCTACCCGACCCGGGAGAGCCCGCTCCGGGAGCGGCTGCTGTGTGCTCCCGTGCTCGCCGAAGTGCTCACCAGCATGGCCACCGCGTGGGACCCGGACTTCGCCATGGTCAGCTCGACCGAGATGGTCCGCCTCGTCGAGAAGGGAAAATGGGAGGTGCGCGTGGGCTGGTTGACGTACCTGTCTCGCAGGCTGGGCAGGCTGCCGCCGCTTCCCGCCCCCGTGCGCATCGAGCCGGTGGGGACGCTGGGCTGGCTCCTCCACCTCTCCCCCGAGCCCATGAGTGCGAGCAACCCGGAGCACGTGGCCTTCACCACCCGCGTGCGCGAGCTGCTCGACCGGGCGGGCCTCATCGAGCTTCCGGAGCCAGAGCCCGCCGGTGAGTGAAACGAGCGGGAGGCTCCCCCAGGTCCATGGGAAAGGCTCACCGCCCCCGCAGCCACCGGAGCCACGGGCCGTGAGGTCAGTCGAGGAAGCGTCTCCACCAACGGCGCAACTCCCCCTCATCGCGCTCATGGCCCTGACGACGGAGAAAGCCCCACGGGAAGGGCTCCAACCAGGGCTCCAGTACCCGCGCGAGTTCGCGGTACGCGGGAAGAGGCTGTCCCTGAGCCAGGTCTCCCGCTTCGGGCTCTGACCCCAGGCTTACCAGCACACGCTCACCGTCCAATTCGCGCACGGTAGTGGTGGGCGACTGGAGCTTCGCGCGAAGACCGGTGGTTCCCCCCAGTTCGCCAAGCACGGGAGGGCCCACGAAGTTCATCCAGTGCACACCATCCACCCGAGTGCCCAGGTTGTCGCGAACACCGGCATCGCGAATATCGAAACCAGGGTGACGGAAGATCAACGGACGCAGGATGTCGAGTTGCTCTAGAGAGGAAAACGCGACGTCGAGCGCGAGCCCCACGTGCCCGGAGACGAAGGGAAGCCGTGAAGCCATGGCGACGGCGAGTTCGCGCACGAAGTCCGCCCCCCTCTCCTCGAGGTACTCCGTTGCAAGGGTCGCGCGCAGGACACTGACGGAGCCAGGCGGTGTCTCACGCCACGGAAGGCGAGCGTGGTAGGTGAAGGAGAAACCACTGTCCTGCGCACCGTGAATGCCGAAGGAAGGCTCGGCGCCCGCCTTCTCTGGATGGAAGGCCTCGTCCTCATCGTAGTCGTCGAAGTACCTGCGTTCCTTCGGGTTCAGGGTGTCCCGGATGAGTTCCCAGCCCCTGTCACCGAGCCTGGACGGCTCCCAGTAGCCGCAGGTGTATTCGGACAACGGATTCGGACGGTCATCCACAGCGCGCAGGTAGCTGTCGAGGGCATGAGACACGCCCGCCGCGATGTCGAAGTGATCGTGAGGTACGAAAAAGACGATGCGCACGAGCTCCCGCACGACGAGTCGAGCCCATGAGTGCTCGACAACGCCAGACCCTGACGCCGACGAGGTGTACGAGATGGGTCCAGGGATTCGGACTCGCGGGTAGCGCATCGACTCTCTCTTCTACGGACCACGCCAGGTATTGCCGCCGGCCAAAATGCTCAAATACAGCACCTCTCCATACTCCATCCGAGCCAGGCAGTAGGGCTCGCTCGTGCACGAAACGCACTCATGTATCACCGTCCGGCCCTTCACCCAGTGGTACCGGGCGGGCCGAGGCGTCCCCCGAGAGCTGCCGGGCCATCCTGTCCGCGTGGACATCACGGAGCTGGAGAAGCTCCTGCTCCAGGGCAGGATCCGCGCGGGCAAGGAGGTCATGCAGGACATGGGCTTCCGCCAGATGATGTGGAACGCGAAGAAGGAGGCCACCGAAATCCACCTTTCCGGAGCCAGAGCCCGCCAGCGAGTGACGCGGCCCCCTCAGCCCTGGGTGATGTAATTGCGACCCTTGTCTTCGAACTCCTTCACCCGGGCGGTCGCATCTTGCTTGGTGATGTAGCCCTTGCGCTTCTCCGGGTCCTTGTTGTCCAGGTTGATGTTCTGCGTGTAGGCCTTCGTCCCCGCCCTGTAACAGATGTGCTCTTCCGGCTTGCCCACGGCGGCGGGACAGAGGATGGCCATATAGACGTCGCTCAACGTCCGCAGCGGTCCGCGGGCCTTGATGCAGCGGCTCATGTAGAGCTGGACGTAGTCGAGCTGCTCCAGCTCGGTCATCGCCCGGAGTTCAGCCAGTGTCTTGCCGAGCTCCGAGGCTCCATCCTTGGTGAACTGGATGAGCCCATACGCCTGGGCACCACCGGTGTGCTGCACCTTGGCCGAGAACTTCTCCCCCGTCTCGAAGGCCATACAAGCCATCAGGTGATTCGGGTCGATCCCCAGCACCGCGCAGATGGCCAGCACCTTGTTCTTGAAGTCTGGTTTCACGAGCGGGTGGGTCTCGTAGATCAGCTTTCCCTCGGTGGAGCGAGGCGCTCCACCAAACTCCATGGCGAGCACGGCAACGGCGTGGGACAGCACCTTCCCCCCATTGCTGGTGACGACGGCTTCCAGCCGGAACCTGCCCGCGCCCCGCACCCGCTCCACGTCCTCCTCGTCCACGAGCCGGGCCCGCAGCACGCCCTGGGCATCGCAGTACCCGCCCTTTCCCTTCGGGACGTCATAGCGAAGCCGGAGGATCGTCAGCGCGATCGGCTCCGGCAGGTTGGAGAACTTCTCGTACACGCGGAACTCGAGGACGGCTCCGTCCTTCCCCCCGTTCGGCATGTGGTGGGCATGACACCGGAACTGCACATGCGAGGTGTCGTCGGTGAGCTCGATGAAGCTCATCTCCAGGCCACTGAACCGGGGCACCGCCTCGTAGTTGAGGGAGAAGACGGGCGGAGCGGGCACCAGCTCACCCCAGAGCATCGCGCCCGGATGAGACACCTTGCCCTGGATGCACACCTTCTGGCCCAGCAGGCGCTTGTCCGACAACGGCACCAGCGCCTCGTACAACCGCGGGTTGTCCTGGGAGGGCGAGGCGGTGAGCTTCATGAGCTCCTGCGGCGGCCGCGCGGGCGGCGGGTAGCTCGCGGGACCTCGCGCGTCACTCACCTGGTCCCGCGCGGGCGGAGTCACCTGCCCATGGACGGAGAAGACCGGCGCCGCCGCGCTCCAGTAGGAGGGATCTCCGATGAGCTTGATGGAGACCAACATCTTGTCTTCACGCACGCCCACCCGGACGTCGCCGAAGTCCGGAGTCCGGGTGGGCCGGAACGTCAGCTCCTTGGAGGCGAGCGCGGTGGCCAGCTCCTTGGGGGTCTTCTGTTGCTTGGGCCGAGTGCCCCGGGGATTCCTCGGCGGCTCGAGCCAGAGCTGCTCGTCATCGAACTGGAGGAAGCGGGACTCGTCGTAGTCGAACACCACGCTCAAGGGCACGTACTCGTCGGTTCCCGACAGCGTCTTGGGGACTCGCAGCAGCGCGAAGAGGTTCTCGCGCTGCACCGTGTGCCCGGGGAACAAGAGCGACCAGAAGAACGTGGACGAGGGCGCATCCACCAGCGAAGGCGGCCCGAGGCGGTACATCACGGGAATCTCATAGCGATCGTCCATGACGTGAACGGCCCACCGCCAGAGTGACAGCTCCATGGGCAGCTCGAAGCCCGGCTCGATGCCGTCGACCTGGATGCGCACGGAGGAGGAGCCCAGCTCGAACCCCGAGAGCACGGGACGCTTGAACCCGAGGGCGCGCGGCTTCTCCCAGACCAGGTAGCACTTCTCCTCTCCTTCCGTCTCCTGGAGGAGCTCCAGCCGCAAGTCGTAGGTGGTGTCGTCGCGCGCCTTCAGATCGAGCAGCAGCAGGGAGCCCTCGCTCTCCGCGCAGCCGATGCGCCAGTGCATCACTTCGTCCCGAGCAGCCCAGTCGAAGGTGGCGAAGCGCTGGGTCTCCGGCGCCATCTTCGGCTTCTCGTCCTTCTTGAGCGCCTGCGAGTGGAAGACGGAGAGCACGAGCTTCGACTTGCGGAAGACCGGATCCCGCTTGGGCTCGAGCGCGAAGCGCCGGCCGAAGAGGAGCGCCGGACCCAGCTCCAGCCCCTCGATCCTCAGCGGGTGGTCGAACTCGAACGGGTTGGAGACGGTGCACCCCTTGGCGAGCGGGAAGTCCGGGACGACGGTGAGCTCGGACCTGCCCTTGCCGAAGAGACCCGCCTCGAAGATATCGACGTTCACCTCGACGGTGCAGGAGGTGCCCTCGATGTGCATGGGCACGCCGACGACCGAGTGATCCCGCGAATCCGCGTGGAGGCTGGTGGTCTTGAACAGGACATTGCACACCGTGTCCGAGGGCAGGTGCTTCTGCGTTCCCCGCAGCGTCAACGTGCAGGTCCGCCCATTGCGCCGGGAGCCCACCAGCTTGAGCGCCAGCTCCGTGGGTGGAACGGCGACGAGCCGGAGCACACTCTCCGAGCCCGGGGTGATGCGCAGCTCGAGTTTCGTCGTCACGGGGGCCACATCCCCTCGCTCTTCATGGGCATGTTGATTCCATCCACCGGCCACATGCCCTGGAAGGAGTCGTGGACATCCTGCATGGCCGGTTGCTGGAGCGGCTCGGGCAGCGAGCCCTCGGCCTCGGTGCGCAGATCCGCATCGCCCTTGGCGACGGGAACGGCGCGCACCGTGAAGCGCTGACCCCCCTTGAGCGCGACCGAGACGTCCCTCAGGTTCACCTCGGCCTGGAGGATGCCATCCGGGCGCGTCACGCCGTACCCCTTCACCATCGACTTGTAGACGAGGGTGTTCTTCGCGAGCTTCAAGGGCCGTGGCGCTCCGCCCTCTCCGTCCGCGGGCGCGACGAGCTCGAGCTTGAAGCTCCGGCCCGAGGGGACGGCGAACGTCTTCAGGGAGACCCCCAGCACGAACGGATCATCCGGCCTCGGTTTGAGCTCGAGTTCGGCGCCACGCTGCGTGTCGTAATCAACTGTCTTCGATGGCTCGACGTCGATCCGCTCTGTCTCCAGCGGCACACGCTTGTTCTTGGCCTCCGCGAAGATACGGAGCACGGCATCCTTCAACTCCTCATCCTTCCACACGTCGCCATCGAATCTCACCTGCCGAACGAGTCCGAGCCCATGGGCGGAGGCCTGGATGGTCGACTTCGGATTCACATCGAGCTTGTCTTGACCGGTCTTGATGACCGGCGCGGTCGCCTTCCAGAAACGCTCATCGGCCCCCAACAGGGGGACGGTGATCTGGATGCCCACCGAGGTGAGCTGAACCTCCGGAACCCCGAACGAAGGCTGTTGATGCAGCTCTTCCGCCTCGACGGTCGACCACAGCTCCAGATGGCCAGCACTCGCCTGACCTCTCAGTTCCTCCACGTCCACCTTCTCGGCACGCTTGCCCAGCGTCTCCGTCCGAGACAGACGCGGGTCATGCAGATGGCCGCCATTGGGGAACAGACAGCCGAACTGCACGACCAGCTTCTTCTCGGGCTGAAGGGTCTTGCGGAGTGCGGAGAAGGCCTCGTGGGCATCGAACTCGATGACGATCTCTCCGGGGTGCTGGCTCGCCTGCGGCTCCTTTACCCGGATGAGGACGGCGCCCTTACCCGCCTCCTCCGCGTCCTGAATCCACCCCTCGTCCTTCGCCCGGGCCACCACCTGGCGCAGCACGTCCGGGTTCAGGGACCTGAGCACGATCGACAGGCCATCCCCGGAGAGCGCGGTCAACGCCAATGCCTGACGGGGACCGTACATGCACTGGATGCGCTCGACCGCGTCGACCAGCTCCCACGCGAGCAGGGGCTCGGTGCTGGCCGCGCCCTTCGCGTCCTTGGCGGCCGCGTCGAGGAAGGCCTTGTAGGTGAAGTGTTGCGAGACATAGGTGCTGGCATCCTTGACCGCACCTCGCTTGACGTAGCCGTCGATGACCTGGAACCCCCTGGCCTCGCTGAACGCCAAGCTCTCGCGCCCCTCGACGGGGATGGCCACCGCGGCCACCTGGAACTCGAGCGGCGGCGCGGGCGCCGGTGGCTCCGCACCTGGCTTCTGCCTACCCGGCTTCTTGGGGGGAAGCTTCTTGGGATCCTCCGCGCTCGCCACACGCAGGAGCACCCAGCCCCGGATGCTCTTCGGGCAATGGTCGCGGAACGGAATCCGCCACGAGAACGAGCCATCCTCGTGGGAAGTCAGGCCCGCCGGATTCCGTGCGGACAGCAGCACCGGCTCGAGTCCCGTCAGCTCCAGTCCCCCCAGCGCCTTGACCCCCGTGGCATCGAGCTTCCAGGTGCCCCACCCGGGGAACTCGAGGGGATACATGACCGTGCCCTCCCGGGCCTTTCCCAGTGGCAGCTCGTAGGTCCGCTGTTCATGGCTTACGCGCGCCGTCACCGACTCGGTGGCGCCGCCCCGCTGTATCGCCGCGAGATAGATGTGCTCCCCGACCCGCATCGGCGGGTATTCCGGCCGGGCCGGGACCCACCCGATGGCGGAGAGCGCCTTCGCCTCGTCGGACAACCAGGGCCGTGTGTCCGAGAACCGGACGAGGCCGTGATTCGTCAGCAGCATCAACAGCCAGGCGAAGGTGACTGGATGCGGGTTGTCCAGGAGCGTGTCCTTGGGCAACTGCTCGCCGTTGGGTTGCGCGGCGAACAGGGACTTCTCCTGGCCCGGCACGCCCAGCACCACCGTCTCCTGGTGCGCCCACCAGCCCACCACGTCCGAGAGTTCCTTGATGGCGCGCGTGGCCGCCTCCTCGTTCTCGGAGTTCACGAGGGTCTTGCCGATCTGGAGTTCCTCGTAGAAGCGCAGCTGCGCCTCCACCTGCTTCGCGATGCCCTCGGGGATCCACGCGTTGAGGTGCCGGAGGACCACGTTGCGCCAGCGGACGGAGGCCACGTTCTTGAAGTGCGCGGCGTCGCGCTTCAAGGCGTCCTGTCCGCCACCACTTCCAGTCTGGAGCAGGAGGCGGCTTGGATCCGCCGGCTCCACGAAGACCTTGCGCGCGTTCGCGGGCAGGCGGATCCGCAGGTGGGTCTGCTTGCCGTCGTAGTCGATCAGCAGTTCCCGGGAGGGCGGCTCGAACGTGAGCTTGAGCTGATAGGCCCCCGGAGGCAGGGAGTCCTTGTAGTTGGTGATGAGGAGATCAACGGGGTAGCTGGGCTCGTCTGGAATCCCTTTCCCCGAGGACTCGGGCTCCTCGGAGGAGAACGGGAGCGTCGTATAGGTCGTGAGGATCTCCTGGAGCGTCTCCTCGCTGTAGGTGTTCCGGAAGTGCTTCAAGCGCGCATAATCCGGCCCATTGGCGTGCTTCGATTCGGGCGCGAGCGCCAGGACCTGATCGATGACCTCGTTGCCCTTGCCGGACTCATCCTGGGGAGGCTCAAAGAAGTTGTTTCGATCCTTCTCCTCGAAGAACTTGAAGAACGGCGCGCCCTCCGCCGACAGCCCGAGCTTCTGCTCGGTGAACTTCAGCAGCTTCTCGATGGAGCTGTTCTGGCTGGGCGCGAGGATCTCCCAGTGGAGGAAGCCATCGCCCATCGCCCGACTCTTGTCATCGAGGTACCCGAGCACCTCGCCAGCCCGGACCATGAGGAAGGGATGGGCGAGCGTGACGACCTTGCCCGCGATGAGCGCCTCGTGGAGTTCGGTCACGTCGCGATCCGGCTTCCTCCAGACGGCGGACACGCCCTCCGTGCCCTCGCCGAGCTCCAGCGGCTCCGGCAACCCGAGCCCCGCGCCGATGACGGAGAACTCGCCTCCCGACTTCAGGAGGATGTCCTCCTGCACCGGGCTGCTCGCCTCGGACGGAGGCTGAAGCCAGCGCACCTGACCGAAGGCCGGATGCTTGGGATCGATCACCACCAGGGAGCCCTCGCGGCGCGCGAGCGTCTTGAGCCAGGCGACGTCCCGGTACGTGTTGGCGTCCTTCCAGTCCGGGGGCATCAGGTGCATGTAGAGGCTGTAGAAGGTGAAGCGCTCCGGCGTGCCCGCGCCCGGCTGGGCGTCCTCGTCCTTGGGTGGAATCACCTCGACGTCGTGCCGGACCAGCACGAAGGAGTTGTGGTTTCCCACGAGCTCCTGGGCGAGCTTGTTCTTCTCGCGGCCCGCCTTGGCTGCTTCGCTGGATTCCGCGGCCGGAAGGGCATTCGTCAGCCGGAGCGCCACGATGTGGCCAGGCGCCAGGCAGCGAACCTCTCGCTGATTGGTCGGTGTGACGGGGGGAGCCGGCTGGGCGGTGCTCTTCGCGCCCTTGCCAGAGCCCTGCGCCTTCGTCTCCTCCGGCTTCTTGGAAGGAGGCGGCGGGGGTGGCCGCGCTGGGAACTGGGAGCGCTCCAGGTGCACCCCCGAGTGGAGTGTCCGATGACCCCCGAAGGGGAAGAGCCCCATCTCGGACTGCTCCGCCGTCACGTAGCCGTTGACGGGGCGGAAGCGCATCTGCTGGCCATCGAGCGGCAAGGAGACGGAGCGCATCACGTTCGTGTAGACGAAGTCCGGAGGCACCCGCGTCGATTTGTGTGAATAGATGAAGGTGCCCCCCTTCGCGCCGTCCGACCAATAGTCCATGAACAGGTCGTCGAGCCGGCTGAAGGGATTCTCCTCGAACAGCTTCCGGGCACGGATGAGGATCAATGCCCCCTGGGCTTCTTCCCAGGCCCCTGGAATGACGCGGATGAGGTCGTGCTCGTGCGTCAGCTTGCGCTCGGCGACCGCATCCACGTCGTTTGGCGCATCGGCGGTGGGTGGAAAGAAGATGGCCGCCCCCTTGCGCGCGGAGATCTTGTTTCCATGGGTCGCGGGGTCCGCCACCGCGAGCCAGAGATGCCGGCCGTTGTCATCGGTGATGTAGGCGTAACCGATGATCAGGATGAGGTGGATGGGCGCGCTCTTCTCGGTGGAGAAACCCGAGTAGAAGATGACCGGGTTGTTCGAGGTGACCGCTTGGAGGATGGTCTCCAACCTGGCCGCGATCTGCCCCGGATCGTTCGCGATCTGGATGGCCTGGGCCTTCCGGCCGGACTCACCATAAGGCAACACGACGCCCCGCGAGAATCCAAGAACCGCGGAGGCGCTGTAATCAGGTCTACTCACCCCGATTTCGGGTGGCTTGACGACAGCGACATCGCCTTGAGTGTAATCAGGGTTCGAAACCGAATAGCCGCTGAGATTGCAGTGAACCGGAGGCTCTCTTGGTTTCGTGTGAAACGCTCGATCTCCGTTCGGATAACGAAGATCGACGAACCAGCCCTGCCTGCCACCATCCCAGTGGGTAATGAGCCTGGATTCGAAATCATCGCCTCCCTGCAAAACCTGGTAATAATTGTACGCCATGGAGCAGGAAGTTCGACCGCACCAGTCCGAGGGTCCACCCGGGTAATGCTGCCCGAGAAGAGGAACCTTGAGGATGTGGTATTCCTCCAGCCTGGCGAGCAGCTTTTCCGGGAGCTCATACTTCCAGTCCGGCACGTATCTACTTTTCTTCATGCTGCTTATCAATGAGGGGAACTCCTCATTGATCCCCCTGTCAGTCACATAACGAAACCCGACAAATGCATTGCGTGCACGACTCACCCAAGAGACCGCGCCCGGGGTGGCGAGTCACACCAGCCAACAACTCAAGGCCCTCCCTCTTTACAATTGTCGTGTTGCGCCGGGTACCTGCGCAACTTGAACGTATAAGCCACATCGTTCAGGTAGCCGATATCCTTACGCCCCTCGGGCAGCTTGAACACCATGCGAGTCATGTCGTTTCCGTAGGTCTTCGCAAGCGACAGCTGGAGTTCATTCTCCCGCTTCGACACCGAGGTAATCCAGAACGTCTCTCTTCCTTCTGCCCCCTTTTCACGCAACATCATCCAACGACCGTGGATGTCCGGAACGAACTCGAGCAGATAGGGCGTCTTGAGACAATCGTTGATCGGCGTCCAGAAACGGCCTTCGCCATCCTGCTTGAGCAGGGACCACGCAGAAGGAACCCCGTTCAGGAGCGCATGAGAAGCATCATCAAGTACGAATCGACCGAAGGGGAGGTCCGCGTTTCTGACATCGACATCCTCCACCCCCGCGAAGAGCGCCTTGTCCATCACCGGAGTCGAGGGAAAGGAGTTCCGCTCGAGGACATCCATCGTCAACTTCGTCGTCTCCGGATCGAGTTGGTGTTTGCCACGGTAGATCGTGACATTTTCCGGATCCTTCACCGCGATGATGAACAGGTCTTTTCTTGTCTCGACTCGAATCTTGACATCCCGGAGGAACCCCCCCGCCACTTCCAAGATGCAGACATTGGCCCCGCGCAAACCGCAGTAGGTCGAGAAGGTCCGCTTCGAGGCCCCCGTGCCCTTGAAGCCCGCCAGGAGCTTGAAGTTGCGCTCGAAGAAGAGCTCGCCGAGCAGCTTCGGCAACTCCGCGTCCTCCGGAGCCAGCAGCGCGGCGCGCAGCGCGCTCTCCTCGCGGTGCTCGGGCGTGAGCATGGGATTCTTCGCCTCGGCCCTCAGCGTCTCCACCGAGGGCTTCTCCGGCGCCACCAGCGACACGGCGGCGTAACCCTCGTAGTCCCCGCAGCGCACCTTCATCCACTCCGCCGCGGCCGTGTCCGTCACCGAGCACTCCGTCCCGATGGGCGCCTTGACCAGCACCTCCGCGTCCTTGCTCGGCTCCTTGCGCAGGTTGACCGATGAGCCCTGGACGTAGACCTTTGGCAGGACGCCGGCGTCTTCACCAGCCGCGGCGAGCAGTAGCGTGAGCAGTACCGTTTTCATCTCGAAGACCCGAGGGGGTGATTCCCCGCCAGGTCATGATGGCACGCTCCTCCTCGTGGAGCATAGGCGGGGAGGAGTTCTCCTCCCCGTGGAAGGCTCACCGCACCCGCAGGCGCAGCAACTGGACGGGCCGCACGGTGCGCGACACGCCCCCGTTGAACAGCGCCACCCGGTCCATCTGCGGCACCGGCAGCCACAGCCATCCGTCCGCGGCCAGGAAGGGCGCGTCCACCCAGTGCAGCCGGGGATCCGCGACCAGCGTCTCGATGCGCCCATCCGCCGTGCGCTTCTTGATCGCGTCCTCGGCCAGGTCGCTGAAGTACAGGTTCCCATGCGCGTCCAGCGTCGTGCCCCCCGTGGGCGGCAGATCGGCCCAGGGCTCGACGTGGGACAGCACGGCCGCGGGCGAGAGGCTCGCATCGTCCAGCCAGCGCGTCTCGATGCGCGACCACGGCCCATGCAGGGACGCGAAGTAGAGCCACCGTCCATCCGCGCTCAGCTCCAGCGGATCCGCGTGCACCCGGAGCGGCGCGCCATCCGGCCCATTGAGCACCTTGCCCTCCAGCACGATGGGCCGATCCGTGGGCGCCGTGACGGGCGGGGTGTGGTCCAACACCCGCCGCGCCGCGCCCGTCTCCAGGTCGAGCACGATGAGCCCGGGACGGCCCGCGTCCGTCAGGTAGCCCCGCGTGCCCTTCAAGCGGATGTCATCGACATAGCTCGTGGGCGTCGCGACGTCGGAGCCCAGCGGGTAGATGCGGACCACCTGGCCGTTCTTCAAGTCGATGCGCACCACCTTCGCGCCACCCGGCAGGGGCGCTCCGCCGAAGTCGGGCGAGCCCGTGTCGATGACCCACAGCGAGTCCTCCGGACCCTTGTGGATGGCGTTGATGTTCACGAAGGCCGCGCTCGCGTCCTGTCCCGGCTGCCACGCGTTCCAGCGATCATCGGGATAGGCGTGGGGCTGGCCCTGCGCGTCCAGGACGCCGAGCGCCGGCCCCGTGGACCCGGTCCAGCGCGGACCCGCGACGAACACCTGTCCCTCGTCGGACAAGGCCACGCCATTCCAGATCATCCCGTCGCTCTCGGCGGCGACGACGAGCGAAGGGCTCGTCGCGGAGGAGACGGCGGGCAGGGCGCATGCACTCAACAACAGACTCGTGACGAGCGGAAAGGTTCTCATGGGAAAGCTCCTCGATAGGGACGGCACAGGCACCGTCACGGGCGGGAAAGTGTTCGAAGAGCCCTCGTTCCGAAATCGACAGTTCTGAATTCGCGGTATGCGTTCGCGCATGCCATCGAACCGGGCGAAGGACGTGAACGATCTCCAGTGGGACGACCTCAAGGTGTTTCTCGCCATCGCGAGGGCGGGCTCACTGATGGGCGCGGCGCGAGCCATCGGCCAGACGCAGCCCACGATGGGACGCCGACTCCAGGCGTTGGAGCGCACCGTGGGCTGCAAGCTGATGCGGCGCACCACCGAGGGCTTCGTCCCGACCGACGAGGGCAAGGCGGTGCTCGCCCACGCCGAGCGCATGGAGGAGGAGGCCGTGGCCTTCGCGCGACGCCTGGCGGGGCGGGACAGCGAGGTGGAGGGCACGTTGCGCGTCTCCAGCTCGGAGTGGTTCGCCAGCCACGTCCTGGCTCCCATCTTCGCCCGGATCCAGCTCCAGCATCCCCGGTTGGAGGTGGAGCTCATCACGGAGACGCGGCTGTTGAACCTCGACCGGCGCGAAGCCGACCTCGTCTTCCGCTTCCGCCGCTTCGAGGAAGCGCACATCGTGCAGAAGCGGCTCACGCACGTCACCTACGAGGCCTATGCCTCGCGCGACTACCTGAAGCAGCGGGGGCGCCCCGACCCGTCCACGGGTGGCGTGGGCCATGGGCTCATCACCATGGACCTGGCGTTCAACCACCTGGCGGACGTGGGCTGGCTCACGAGGCTACTGCCCCAGGCGCGCATCTCGGGGCGCAGCAACAGCCGCGACGTGCAGGCGAGGATGTGCGCCGCGGGAGCGGGAGTCGCGGTACTGCCCTGTCAGCTCGGGGAGGCCCTGCCGGGCCTCGAGCGGGTGGACCTCGGCGAGCAGCCCCCCGGCCGGGACATCTGGGTGGGCTATCACCGGGACTTCCAGCGCCAGCCCCGGCTGCGCACCCTGCTCGACGCCACCGAGGCCGCCTTCGCGCCCACCCCCGGCGACCAGGCCCTCACTCCTCCTGGAAGGAGACGGTGAGGGGCGTCGTCATGCCGGGTTTCACCTCCACCCGTCGCGTCACCGTCTTCGACAGGGAGGGACTGGTGAGCGTCACGGTATAGGTGCCCACGGGCAGCTCCAGCGCCTTGTCCAGGGGCGTCGTTCCACTCGGCTGCCCATCCACGGTGACGACCGCATAGACGGCATGGGGGTGCGCGCGTACATCCAGGTGGCCCAGGGCCGCGGGGAAGGGACGTCTGGATTTGACGGAGCGCGCGATGCGCTCGCGGGCGGCGGGCGAAGGAGGAGCGGACTCCGCGAAGGCAGCCGCCGCCTCCTCCCCCAGGGCCAGTTCCCGAGGCACCTGCTCCAGGGCTCGTGGGAAGGGAGCAGGAATCGCGGAGGAGGCCAGGGAAAGCGCCACGGCCGAGGACTCGGTGCGCTCCAGGGCCGTGCTCCGCATCCACGGCATCATGCCCCCGCCCGCCACGAGCAGCAGGCCGCCGACGAGCACCTGCCGCGTCCACGACCAGGCCTCCAGCGTCGGCCGGGTGCGCGCGAGCGTCAGCGCCAGGGCGGACGGAGGCGGGTTCTCGGGGAAGAACACCTCCGGGGGAGCCACCGGGTGCTCGGGCAGAGCGGGGAGGGGGCGCCACTCGGGAGTCGAGTCCAGGGCGCGCGCCTCCGCGGCCACCCGGGGCGGAGCGATGGGCGCGCGACGTGGGGAGCGGGGCGCGACGGCCCGAGAGAGCCGCTGCGCGGGCAGGCCCGTGCCCGAGGTGGCCCGGTGGATGAGCTCGGTCACCTGCTGCGTCGTCACCGCCCTGCCCTCCGCGAGGATGAAGTCCTCCAGCTCCACCTGGAGCGCATGACAATCCGGGTAGCGCTGGTGACGCTCCCGGGCGAGCGCCCGGTCGAGGATGCGTTGGAGGGCCTCGGGCACGGGCTCATCGCGGAGGGTCACGCTGGGGGGCTTGTGGAACGTGAGCAACTCATGGAGCACCACCCCGAGCGCATACACATCCACGCGCCGGTCCAGGTGCCGGGCGCGCAGTTGCTCGGGCGCCAGGTACGCGCGCCTGCCCGGGCCGATGCCACCGCGGCTCCGATGGCTCCGGCCAGAGGCCCGGGCGATGCCGAAGTCCACCACCTTCACCGTGCCCTGACGCGACAGCAGGAGGTGATCCGGACTCACGCCCCGGTGGAGGAGTCCCAGGGGCTCGCCCGTGTCCGGATCCACGAAGTCATGGGCGAAGGCCAGCCCCTCACAGGCCTGGGAGACGAGCCGGGCACAGACCGCGGGAGGCAGGGACAGGCGCCGGGCCGAGGCGCGCCGCAGGAGCGTGCGCAGACTCGGCCCATCGACGTACTCCATGGCCAGGAAGCAGGCGCCATCGGCCTCGCCGAAGTCGAGGATCTGCACGATGTTCGGGTGGGCGAGCCGGGCGGCCCCCATGGCCTCGGAGAGGAACGCTTCCACGAAGGAGGGCTCCCGAGCCAGGTGCGGCAGGAGGCACTTCACCACCAACGTCTTCTCGAAGCCCAGGGGCCCGGTGGCCCTGGCGAGGAACACCTCGGCGGTGTCTCCCACGGCGAGCTTGCGGATGAGCTGATATCTGCCGACCTGCCGTGTCACGAACCCGCTGCCTCCTCGCCCCCCATCTCCCCCGAATGCGGGAGGAGGGCTCGAATGAGCCCGGTAGAGAAGGACGCTCATCGAGGCCCTATTCCGCCTCGGAGGGAGGGCCAGCGGTGGTCCGTCAGCACGCTCGGAGGGCATCCGGCCAGGAGGCAACGTCCCGCGCTCAAGCCCCGCGCTCGGACTCCTCGATGAGCGTGCGCATCAGCTCCGCCGCGGGCAGGCTCCGCGACAGCGCGGCGGCCTGTCCCGCCCACAGCGCCATGAAGCGCGAGTCGCCTCGCGCCGCCGAGGCACCGCGCAGCGGCGTCGTGGCCGCGTGCTGGAGGGGGAAGGGCAGGATGTCGGGCGAGTCGCGCAGGGCCTCGGTGAAGTCATTGGCGATCCCCCGGGCCGGACGGCCGGAGAAGGCGCGCGTGAGCACGGTCGAGTCGTCCTTCGCCTCTCGGAGCGCGGCCTTGTAGACGGGAGCGATGCCCGACTCCGGGCAGGTGAGGAACGCCGTGCCCAGCTGCACGCCCGCCGCCCCGAGCGCCCGCGCGGCGCGGATGCCCCGCCCATCCATGAGGCCTCCGCTGGCGACCACCGGCAAGCCCACGGCGTCGGCCACTTGCGGCACCAGCGCCATCGTGCCCACCAGGGCCTTCTCCACGGGCCCCACGAACGTGCCCCGGTGTCCTCCGGCCTCACTGCCCTGCGCGACGATGAAGTCCACGCCCGCCTCCTCCAGCAGCTTCGCCTCCCGCACGGTCGTGGCCGTGCCGGCGAGCACCAGGCCCCTCGCCCTCAGCCGCGCGAGCACTCCCGCGGGCGGCACCCCGAAGATGAAGCTGAAGACGCGCGCGCCGCTCTCCGCGACGGCGTCCACCTGCTCCTCGAAGGAGGGCATGGGGGAGGTGGGAGGCTGGGGCGGCGCGAGCCCGAGCCGTGCATGGTAGTCCGCGAGCACCGCCAGCATCCGGTCCGGCGCGACCTCGGCGGGCGGCGGCGGGGGCACGAAGAGGTTGATGGCGAAGGGACGGTCGGTGAGCTCGCGTACCCGCCGCGAGTGCTTCACGATGTCCTCGGGCTTCAAGTAGGCCGCGCCCGTCGAGCCCAGCCCGCCCGCGTTCGACACGGCGGCGACCAGCTCCGGGGTGGTGGCGCCCCCCGCCATGGGGGCCTGGATGATGGGATGCTCGACGCCCAGCAACGCGGCGAGCCGACTCCAAGCGGTGGACCGGGTCATGCCTTCCTCCTGGGAAACTCCGACTCTACAATGTGTCCGCGAGCCCATCCGCGGTAGCGAATCGTTCAGATGGGAGTCATCGCCCGAAGCGATGGCTCCTCCCGAGCCCTCCGCGCCGCGCTCCCCCGCGAGGTGCCGACATGGACGCAGCCGAACTCAAGGTCTTCGAGGCCGTGGCCCGCACGGGGGGAATCGGCCGGGCGGCACAGGAGCTGCACACGGTGCAGTCCAACGTCACCGCGCGCATCCGCCGGTTGGAGGAGGAGCTGGGCGTGCCGCTGTTCGACCGGCACAGCCGCGGGGTGAAGCTCACCAGCGCGGGCCAGCGGCTGCTGCCCTACGCCACCCAGGCCGAGCGGCTCATGGCCGAGGCCCGCCAGGCCGTGGCGGACGGCCCCGAGCCACACGGCACGTTGAGCCTGGGCTCGCTGGAGACGACCGCCGCGCTGCGCCTCACGCCCATCCTCGTCGCGTACACCCGGGAGTGTCCCCAGGTGGACGTCTCGCTGCGCACCGGCACCACCCAGGGGCTCCTCGCGGACGTGCTGGAGCACCGGCTGGAGGGCGCCTTCGTGGCGGGGCCGGTGCGCCACCGCGAGCTCATCGAGGAGCCCGTGGTCACCGAGGAGCTGGTGCTCGTGACGGCGCCCGGCGTGCGCCTCGAGGAGCTCCCGGCCCTGAGCGGAGGCCCCAAGGTGCTCGTCTTCCGCACCGGCTGCGCCTACCGCCAGCACCTCGAGCACTTCCTGGCCTCGCGCGGGCTCAAGGCGCTGCGCACGCTCGAGCTCGGCACGCTGGATGGCATCCTCGGCTGCGTGAGCGCGGGCATGGGCCTCACGCTGCTGCCGCGCGCCGTGGTGGAGGCGGCCTGGCGCGCGGGCTCGGTCGCCGTGCATGCCCTGCCCACCTCGCGCTCGCGCGTCACCACCGTCTTCATCCGCCGACGCGAGGGCTTCACCTCCCGGGCGCTCCTGCGCTTCATCGACTGCGCCCAGCGCATCCACGGGGGCCGCTGAGGCCCGGCTCGCGTGGAGGGAGCCCGTCAGCCCTCACCGTCGAGATTCTTCTTCAACGGCACCGGCAGCTTGAGCGACAGGACGAAACCCACGTCGCTTCCATAACCGGGCCGATCTCCGGGACCGGTCGCCACCGGAATCCCGATGCGCAGGCCGGCCGTCAGGAAGCCCATGCTGAAGAAGGGCTGGAGATGCACGCTCGTCGTCGCCACTCCCTGGGCTCCGGCGAAGTCATGGGCCACGCCCAGCTCGGCTCCCAGGACGAGGGTGGTGGCCTGCACGCCAGCGCAGACACGGTGATGCTCGCCGTTGATGGACTGCCATTGGCCGAAGACGCCCACCCCCGCGATGGGCACGGCCTCGAAGAAGGCATGGAGGCTGAGCTCCGCGCCGAGCCCCATCGCCGGACCACTGGGGCGCCCCGTCGCGCTGAAGAGGAACCCCCCGTTGAGATAAAGTTCGCCGGGCTGGGGAAACGAGGCCGGAATCAGCCAGGGCGACAGCGACAGCGCCAGCGCCTCGCACGAGGCGCACAGCGCTCCCATCCACATCAGTCCTCGGCACGCCTTCCACGAAGCTCGCATGGTGCCCCTCGTCTCCTGGGCACTCACGCTAACCCAGAACCCCACGCGCGCCCGGCGTCAGATGGTCAGGCCGATCGAGAGGTACGGACCCGGGAGCACGTCCTGGTGCACGACGCCATCCACCAGGCCGGCATCGTTCAGCACCAGCATCCGCATGCCGCCGCGCAAGGCGAACAGCTTGTAGCCGAAGTACACGACCACCCCGCCCGCCGCGTCGAGCTGACGGTAGGGCACGGGGGTCAGGTGCACCCGCCCCTCCAGGGCGAAGAAGTCCGACAGGTAGTACTCGGCCGAGACGCCCAGACTGGGGCCCACGAAGGTGATGTCGGGCGCCCGGGCCATGGACAACCCGCCCTCCAGCCGCAACCGGCCGCTGTCCCCCTTGAGCACCGCCCACGACAAGTGCCCCGACAGCAGGGCGAGGGAGTCCGTGTCACCACTGCCATCATCCGCCCGCAAGCTCAGTGCGCCCGCGCGCAGCATCAGGCCGAGCCGATCCCCCTCGAAGCCCAGATGGAGCGCCACCCCGGCACCCTCCCGGAGGATCAGGGTGTCGAGCCCGAACAGGAAGTTCTTGTAGCGGCGAGACATGTACTCGTCCGCCGCGGCGGCCACCGAGGAGGACACGGGCGCCGCGTAATAAGACGGGGCCGGCTCGACGTAATAGGAGGGGGCCGGGTCGACATACACGACGGGAGGCGGCGGCGCATAATAGCGTGGTCGGGATTCGTAACGGGGCCGTCCGCGCGGGCGGTCGTCGCGCCCGGAGTCATGCGAAGGCGAGGGAGCGTTCACCGGAGAGGCATCGTGCGTCGAGCCCGAGTCGCGCGACTCGCGCGTCTCACGCGAGTCGTCCTGGGACTCCGTCGACGAGCGCTTGCCGAAGCGGGCCTCGGCCTGGGGAGCGGCGAGCAGCATTCCGGTGAGCACTGCGGCGGACAGGAACTGGAGGCGGCGAGTCATGATTTCCTCGGGGCGGCGAACGGCCTGTGTCCCCTGACTCGCTCGGCTGCCTTTTATTCAACGAGACGCACCCGATCGAAGGGCTTCCATCCCAGCCCCGAGGCACTGTGACTCGAGCTGTAGGACACGCGCCGGCAACGCCTGACGCCGCCCGATGAGTCCTTCGACGACGACATCTACAAGCCCCTGGAGTGACTCGCGCGGCTGACGGTGGCGTCGCGCACGCACACCCCACCCATCCAGCCAAGGGGACGCTCAGACGCTCCTCCGCCGCTCGGCTGGAGGGCCTGGAACATAACTGTTCTGGGGAAACAGGCCCTGTTTCTAACGATTTCTACACGCGTTGAAATGCAAATTGCGTAGAAGGTCTCCGGCTATCGATTTCGACAAACCACCACCGATTTCGACCAAAGAGCCAGTGGAATCAAGGGGTTCAGGAGTGAATGCTTCCGGGAGTACCCCCATCGGGTACGCGAAAGTCATCGAGGACTACCGCCTCGCTGTGCTTCCTCCGCACCAGACCTCCTCCTGGGCGCAAGTATCGAGCAAGCGCGTGCACCTCAGTGGGGGGCACGAGTTCGCGGTCTATCCGAGCGCCTACGACCCGGGCCCATCGCTCTTCGCCCACCTGGAGTTCGCCCTCAAGCATGAGGGGCTTTCCCTGGAGGTGCTCGCCGCGTTGTTCCGCGCGGTGGAGGGGACGTCTTTCGTGAACGACCTGTGCCGCCATATCCAGGAGCGGCCCACGGGGCAGTACACGCGCCGACTGTGGTTTCTCTACGAGTTCCTCATGGGACGCCAGTTGCCCCTGGAGGACGCGACCCAGGGCAACTACATCGAGTTGCTCGACCCTGAGCGCTATTACACGGCGGCTCCCGTGCGAAGCCGGCGACACCGGGTGCTCGACAATCTCCTGGGCAACGTGGACTTCTGTCCCATGGTGCGCCGCACGCCCACGCTCCAGGCGTTCGAGGCGAAACGGCTCGCCGAGGAGGCGAAGCGGATCGTGGCGTCCTACGACGAGGATGCCCTGCGCCGTGCCGTCAGCTACCTCTACACGAAGGAGACACGCTCCTCGTTCGACATCGAGCGGGAGAAGCCCAGCGAGGATCGTGCCGCGCGCTTCGTTTCCCTCTTGCGAGAGCTGCCCGACAGGACTTCTCTCGACAAGGCCGCACTGGTCCAGATGCAGAACGTGATCGTGGAGCCGCGCTTCGGGGAGCATGACTATCGCGAGGAGCAGAACTACGTCGGTGAATCCGTGGGAATGCGTCAGCGGATCCACTTCGTTCCGCCGCGTCCCGAGGACGTTCCCCGCTTGATGAGCGGACTGCTGTCCTGCCTGGAGCGGATGACGGCATCCCAGGTGGAGCCGATCGTCCATGCGGCCGCCATCTCCTTCGGTTTCGTCTTCGTCCACCCCTTCGAGGATGGAAATGGACGGCTCCACCGGCTGCTCATCCATTACATCCTGTCGCGTGCTGGTTTCACTCCCCAGGGGCTCGTCTTTCCCATCTCCGCCGTCATGTTGCAGAAACGGGGGGAGTACGATGCGTGCCTCGAGTCCTTCTCCAAGCCACTGATGACCCGGCTGAAGTACGAAACGGACGAGGCGTGGAGCCTCTCGGTGAAGGAAGAGACGGGCGGCTTCTACCGCTACAGCGACTTCACGCGGATGGCCGAGGATCTCTACCGCTGGACCGAGGAGACCATCCACACGGAGTTTCGCGAGGAGTTGGACTTCGTCGTCCGCTACCGAGAGGCCCGAGAGAAGATGGAGAACGTCGTCGAGATGTCGGACACGATGCGCAACCGCTTCGTCCAGTTCTGTCTCCAGAACGAAGGCCGGTTGTCGCCGACCAAGCGGAACAAGTACTTCAGCGCCCTCTCCGAGGACGAAGTGCGAGCCCTGGAGCAGATCGTCCAGGAGCACCTGCTACCCTTCGGGGCTCCCCGCTAACCCGGGCCCCGGCATCCGCCAGGTGTGGCACCCCGCTCCTCGAGCACTCTCACCACCTTGCGCCCCTCACGGTCCTCGCGCCCCCGCGCCAGATCCAACGGACGCACGCACTCCCGTGTCTCGGCGTCCAGCGGCGCGCCATGCCCCACGAGGTACTCCACCAGCCGCGCTCCCGCCCGCTCGGCCGCGCGATGCAGCAGCGTCCTCCCCTCGCCGTCCGCGAGCCGCACGTCCAACCGCCCCTGCTCCAACAGGACCGCCGACAACGCCTCGTCATCCTCGCTCACCGCGAGCCGCAGCAGCCACTCGAGGTTCTCCCGCGAGAGCGTGCTCCACTTGCGCATCGCCCAGTCGTGCAGGAGCGTGGAGGTGCCCGCCTCCGCCCCCGCGGCGAGCGCCGTGGACAGCCGCTCGAACGCGATGTCCGGTGGCACGCGCCCCTCATACAGCAGCCGCCGGGCCGCGTCCTGCTGTCCCTGGCCCAGCAACACCGCGAGCGCCTCGCCCGAGGGATCCGTCGCCCCCATCGCCAGGAACAGCTCCACCAGCCAGGGCCCACCCTCGCTCAACGCCAGGGTGAGCGCCGTGGGCCCCTCCCCGCTCTCCGCGCGGACGCTCGCCCCTCGTGACAACAGCCGCGCCGCCAGCGTCCAGGCGTGGGTCCGCAGCGCCAACACCAGGGCCGCGTCGAGCCGCGGCCCCTCCAGCTCGCGCGCCTCCAATCCCCGCTCGAGCAGTTCCCGCGCCAGTCCGTCCAGCTTCATGTCCACGGCGAGCCGCACCGGGGCGAAGGGGTCTCCCACCGAGGCCAGCGGCTTCACCCCGAACGAGAGCAGCGCCCGCGCCGCTGGCACATTCCCCGCTCGGAGCGCATGCGCGAGCACGTCCAGCCCCGCGCCATCCACCGCGTGCGGGTTCGCGCCCCGCCGCACCAGCACCTCGAGCGTCCGGGGATCCGCGCACCGCGTGAGCTGGACGAGCACGGGCCCCGTCCGCTCCGCCACCTCCGCGGTGGACAGCCCGGACAGAGCGGACTCCAACAGCGCGGGCGTGCCGCAGAAGCGCCGGGCGAGCTGCTCCACCACCTCCACCCGCTGCGCCACCGTCCACGCCGGCTGCCGGAGCAGCTCGCCCAGCGCCTGGAGCGTGTTGGCCCCCAGTTCCTCCAGGGGCTCGCCGGCGTTCAAACGCGCCTCGAGGAACGCGAGCACCGGAGCCACGCGGGCCGTGGCACCACGCGACAGGAAGAACCGGGCCACGTCGAAGTGCCCCCGGGAGACGGCCACGGTGAAGGGGGGATCCGGCTCCACCCGCGGCACGGTGGGATCTCCGAGCGGCGGGGGCGGCTCCAGGATGGCGCCATGCTCGAAGAGCCAGTCCGCCACCTCCACGCTGCCCGCGGTCCCCAGGAGCGGCGCGCCCGTGACGTCCTCGCCCAGCAGGTTCGCCCCCGTCTCCACATAGCGCCGCACGAGCGCGAGCTGCCCTCCCCGCACCGCCAGCGGGAAGTAGTCCAGATCCTCCTGGAGCCGCTTCCACACCTCGGGCCGCTGACGCTCCAGGTGCTCGAGGAACGTCCGCTCGCCCAGCGCCAGCGCCAGGCCCGCCAGCGACACCGCCCGGGGATGCTCCGGCGTCGCTCCCACGAGCCTGCGGGAATCCTTCTCCGCCGACAGCGTCAACGGCTCCGCGCCCCGATCCACCGCGAGCATCGCCACCGCGGGCCGCCCCGCGACGAGGGCGAGGCGCGCGCTCTCCTGGAGCAGCGCCCGGACCTCGCCCGGCGGGCTCCGATCGATCAGCAGCGCCACCGTGTCCCGAGCCCCCACCTCGGCGGCCTTCCACAGCAGGGCCTGCCGCCAGCCCTGGGCGAGCGGCTCCAGGTTGTCGAACAACCAGCGCACCACCTGCGTGCGGCCCCCCACGGCCGCCGCCAGGGCCAGCTCCGAGGAGAAGTCCTCCCCGGTGGGCTTCCAGTGGCCCAGCAGGGCGAGCGCCTCCCGCTCCTCGCCCCGCGAGAGCACGTGCCGCAGCGCCTTCGGCCAGCACGCGGCGCTCGTGGAGGACGCCTCCGCCCGCTCCAGCAGCAACAGGGCCGCCTCCGGATGGGGCTCGCACAGGACGAAGTCGAGCGCGGGCATTCCCGGCCGCGCGGGCTCCAGCGCGGAGGCCCTCGCCTCCAGGAGCCGGCGCAGCGTGGGCACGTCTCCGCGCCGCGCCGCGTAGCCCAGGGGCGTGATGCCCGTCCTGTCCTTCGCGCTCACCGCGAGCCCGAGCGACAGCAGCTTCTCCACCGCCGCGACGTTGCCCGCCGCCGCGGCGTAATGCAGCACCGAGCGGCCCGCCACGTCGGCCGGCCGCGCGTTCAGCTCCCGCCGGGTGAGGGCCTCGAGTCCATCTCCCCGCAGGACGCGCCACGCGAGCGCCGAGGGAGCGAGCAGCTCCGCCGCGGCATCCACGCTCGCGCCCGCCTCGAGCAGCGCGGGCAGCACCTCGAGCCGTCCCTCCCTCAGCGCGGCGCGCAGCTCGCCATTCCTCCGGGCCCGGGCGAGGAGGCGATCCCGCTCCGGCGAGGCCTCTCCCCCAGGCTCGCCCTGTCCCCACACCGCGCCGCGCTCGACGAACAACGCGGCCACACCGAGGTGACCCTCCTCGAGCGCCATCCGCAGCGGGGTGCCTCCCCGGGACGACCCGCGCGCGGGTTCCTCCGCCTCCAGCACCGCCCCCCGATCCAGCAACCACGCCGCGCTCTTCTCCGCGCCCCCGAGCGCGGCCCAGTGCAGCAGCGTGCGGGCCTCGCGCTGGCCGAGCAGGGACTTGAAGTCCGACGGGTTGCGCGCCGCCAGCGCCTCGAGCTCGGGGATCTCCTCCTTCAGGAGGGCGCGCACGTAGGGGGTATGATCGAACGCCCCCTCCCATTGGGAGAAGGACACCCCTTCGCGCCGCAAACGGACCTCCTCCGCGCGCTGCCCGGTCTCCGAGGCCCACCGCAAGAGGAAGCGCTCGTGCGCCCGCGTCAGGGCCTCCTTCACGGGCTCGGAGGTGGCTCGCGCGATGAAGTGCTCGCGCACGAGCAGCGCGCCCGAGGACACGAGCGCGTCGACCGTGGCGGCATGCCCTCCGCGCGCCGCCAACGAGAGGGCGCAATGGCCCGCCGCGCCCTCGGTGTTCACCTCCGCGCCCTGGCTGATCAACTCCCGCACCATCTCCACGCGGCCCTTCTGGGCGGCCAGCATGAGCGGAGTGCGGCTCATCGGCGTGCGGGCCTCCAGATCCACCCCCGCCTTGACGAGCGCGGTGGCCATCCGGGGCTCGGCGGTGAGGGCGGCGTAGTGCAAGAGCCCCAGGCCCCGCCCATCCACGGCGTCCCTCAGCCCCGGATCCTCCTTGAGCACCGCCGCGAGCCGCTTGCGATCATGGGTGAGCACCGCCAGGTGGGCGGGGCTGATGCGCAGCACATCCCACACCTCGGGAGCAGTGCCGGTGATCAGCCCCTTGAGCACCGCCCCCTCCCCCTGCTCGGCGGCGCGCTCCAGGAGGAAGTGCAGGTGGGCCGCGCGCAATGACCGGAGGATCTCCGGAGGCAGCGGCGAGGACAGCAGGGCCGGATCCTCCAGCGGCACCCCCGCGCGAACGAGCACCTGGACGCTCTCGGCATCTCCCAACTGCGCGGCCCGCACGAGCAGCCGCTCCGGCAGCGCTTCGAAGTCCTCGAGATCGGGAGCCAGCGTCAGCAGCTCGCTCACGATGCGCGGGCGGCGCAGCTCCAGGGCCTCGTGCAGGGCGGTGCGGCCCTGGGCATCCAGGCTCGTGGGCCGCGCGCCGTGCCGCACCAGCACGCGGATGACCGCGGCGGCGGCCCGGGGATCCTCGATGGTCATCGCCTGGGACAGCAGCGCGCGCCCATCGAGGTCCGCCTCCGCCCGCGCGACTCCGGCGCTCAGCAGGGCCTCCACGGACTCGGCATGCCCCGCCTGCACGGCGCGCAGCAACCATCGATCCCCCCGGGTGGCCAGCTTCTCCCGGACCTCCGGGGACGCGAGCGCCTGGGCGAGCTTCGCCTCATCTCCATTGTCGATCTCCCGCTCGACCGGGCTACGGCACCCGACGAGGGACAGGGACAGGGGAAGCACGAGCCGCCAGACGCGCGAGCCAGGATACATGGAGCTCAACATAGCGCGAGGCACGGCGCTCCACCCGTCCGCGCGGAAGGGAGAAGTGCACCACTGCTCGAATGCGCAGCGGCGGCCAGGACTTTCGCGCTTCAGCCCAGGAGCCGCCCGGTGGTGTCCCACACCGCGCGCCGGGTCGCCTCGTCCTCGGCGACCGCGGGCCAGGGCCGCTCCTCCTCCTCGACGAGCCAGCGGGCCCCCCGGGGGAAGTCCTCGCGCTCAGCGCACCGGGACGCGCCTGGCGGGCAGGGTGAGGCTGACGGTGGACGCGGCGCGCGCGTCGTCCAGGGGAATGCGCACCCACTCGGAGAGGGCGTGGTTGCCCACGTCGTCATAGACCTCGGCGCGCACCTCCAGGGGCCCGTCCGGGAGCGACTCCGTGGACACCTTGCAGGTGTAGGGGGGCTCGTGCGCGTCGCACAGATAGCGCTCCTCGGTGAGGAACTGCACCCAGGCGCCTCCTCGCGCGTGCTCGACGATGGCCGAGAGCGACAGCTTCCCCGACGACGTGGACCCCACCCCGAACGAGGACACGGTCACCGCGAGCGGCTCGCCCACGGTCACCGTCACCGGCGCCGAGGTGCTCGTGCGTCCCGAGGTGTCATACGCCCGGGCCGTCAGCGTGTGCTCGCCCCAGGCGATGCCCCGGGTGTTCCAGGTGAGCGAGTAGACGCCCCCAGGCAACGAGCCGATGAGCCGCGTGTCATCGAGCAGCACGTCCACCCGGGCGATGCGGCGCTCGTCACGGGCGGGGACGAAGACGTGGACGTTTCCTCCAAGCACCGCTCCGTCCTCCGGCCAGATGATGCTCACCTCGGCGGCGGAGTGCTCGGAGCCCGGAGCGGACACCGCCTGGAGCATGTCCCTCGCTCCAGAGAGTCCCATTCCAACGACTCCCAGGCAGGACACACCAGAGGCACACCACAACAAGCGACGAATCGATCCGGGTTTCATCTCGCGTCTCTGGAAGGAGAGGTCAGCGGCGGCAAGACGAAACATACAGAGCGCGTCTGACACTCGAGCCCTCCCCCACGGGCCCGATTCACGCAGCCCCACGGCTCAACGCCGGAGCTGGATCATTTGAAGGGTCCTGTCCTCCCCCTGCTCCTTGGGGACCAGCAGCTCCATCTGCAGCACGCGGCGCACCTTGGCGTTCTCGATCCACAGGAGGATCTTCCGCGGCTTCTTGTCCTCGGTGCGCTCGAGCAGCTCGACCTTGAAGCAGGGGATCTGCTTCTTCAGGTTGCCCAGGCCCGAGACCACGCCCGCGAAGGGGACCGAGATCTCCCAGGTGGTGACGGGCTTGCCCGTGTCCAGCCCCTCCGGCTCGAGCACCTCGAGGCTTCCCGTGAATCCCTGCCCCAGGGGCAGCGTGGTGAGGGCGAGCTCCAGGGGAGCGCCCGGAAACAGCAGCGGCTTGTCGCCCACGGGCTGATCGAACTTCGCCGGGGTGGCGCCCTTGCGCTCGCCGCGCAGCGCTCCGTCGACGAGTTCCAGGAGCATCGAGGCCTTGCCGGGAGACCGGCCCTCCCACCGGTAGGGCAGCAGGGTCTTCGTGTCCACCCAGTAGCGGTTCTCGACCTTGCCCGCGGGAGTGCTGCTCGTGTC
Source organism: Cystobacter fuscus (assembly GCF_002305875.1). NCBI lineage: Bacteria > Pseudomonadati > Myxococcota > Myxococcia > Myxococcales > Archangiaceae > Cystobacter > Cystobacter fuscus. The sequence continues at coordinate 12,304,309 of NZ_CP022098.1, forward strand.
GGTGATGACGAACGCGTTGCGTTTCTTGTCGCGCTTGCGCGCGGTGCTGCGCTGGATGGTGCCCACCGTGAAGCTCCAGGGCAGCACGCCTTCGGGCAGCTTCTCCTGGATGCTCTGGTACTGGAACGCTCCCGGCTTGAGCAGCGACGATTGGAGCAGCGTCAACGTGGCGAGCGCGACGGGGGATGGGGTGGGGCTCACCACCGCGGGAGGAGTAGAGGCCACGGCGGGCGGAGTGGAGGCCACGGTGGGCGGGGGTGGGGTGAGGCTCTCGGCGGCGGGGTTGGCTGCCACGGCGGGCGGGGTCGCCACGACGGACGGAGGCGCCACGGGCGGCGCGGACGGCCCCTCCACGCGCAAGGAGTTCACGAACTGCTGGAGCACCGCCTCGGGGGGAAGCGTCTCGCCACCCACCTCGATGTCCACGAGCTGCGCGCCGACGAGCACCAGCCGCCCCGCCGATCGGTACGTCGAGCCATCGATGGACTCGAACCGGTAGTCGAGCGCGGGGAAGGCGCCCACGAGCAGGGGCTCCTGGCGCTTGATCTCGAAGCCCCCCTCCTCCGCGTTCCGGTCCAGCTGGAGCTGGAGGTACGCGGCGGGCGTGCCCTCGACGTCCGCCTTCCCGTACGACACGCGCAAGAGCCATCCGTCCGTGGGGTCCTCATAGCGGCAGTCCGACAGCTCGGGGTTCGTGTCGCACGTGGGCTCGGAGGGGAACTCGATGCTGAAGCGTCCTCCCGAGGGACTCACCCTGCGTGCCGGGGTCTCGGAAGAAGGTTCGGAGGGAGCGGCCGCGCAGCACAAGATGGACAGGCCCATCGACACACTCGCGTGTGCCAGGCCTCGCCAGGAAGAGATGAGCATGCGCCGGTGTCTATCATGGCCCGGCACCCTCCCGCCCCCCGGGGCCCTCGCTCCCGACCCACCAGGGTATGTGACACGAGGTCTTCCCAGAGGTGGACATCGCCCCACGCCCCCATGTAAGGCAAAGGTGCATTCGCGCCATCCCCCGTTCCCCCATGCCCGATCGGAACATCCACGAAGAGGCCATCACCGCATGGCGCGCGGACTGGACGGGGACCCTGGCGCCACCCGCGTTACTGGACCTCTTCGAGCGCGCCCTGGACGCGCTCTGGCATCGCGCGCACATGAGCTTGGGAGAGATGACCCTGATGGCCATCGTGGATCGGGTGCTCCACCAGGGCGGCGAGAAGTTTCCCCACCTCTCGCTGCTCAAGGTCGAAACGAGCGGCGTGCACTTCGGTGAGCTGCGTCATGCCATCCGTGACCTCGATGGCGCGCTGCTCGAGGACTCGCTCGTGTTCCTGGTGTACGAGCTGCTGCGGGTGTTCGGCACGCTCACGGGGGAGATCCTCACCCCGGGCCTCCACGCGGAGTTGCGCAAGGTGCGGGTGCCAGCGTCGCAGGGAGGAAAGCCATGAGCGGCCCCGCTGAACCCTTCTCGCTTCCCCGGCTGCAGACGGGCATTCCCAACCTGGATGCCATCTTCCACGGCGGCGTGCCCAAGGGCGTCATCTCCGTCATCGCCGGCCCCCCGGGCTCGGGCAAGACGACCCTCACCCAGCAGATGTGCTTCCACCACGCCGCCCAGGGGGGCCGCGTCCTCTACTTCAACACCCTCTCCGAGCCCACCGCCAAGACGCTGCTCTACCTGCGGCCCTTCGCCTTCTTCGATCCGACGCTGCTCGAGGAGCACATCCGCTTCGTCGACCTGGGCCTGAGCCTGCGCACCAAGGGGCTCGAGCTGACGAGCAACCTGCTCATCGAGCAGCTCAAGCTGTTCAAGCCCACCATGGTGGTCATCGACAGCTTCAAGGTCTTCGATGACCTGGCCCAGTCCGCCGAGGAGCTGCGCAAGTTCACCTACGAGCTCACCGTGCGGCTGATGGCCTGGGAGTGCACCACCTTCCTGCTCGGGGAGTACAGCTCCGAGCAGTTCGAGCACCCGGCCTACTCCGCCATCGACGGCATCATCACCGTCAAGCAGCACCACCTCTCCGGCGAGCGGCAGCGGATGCTGCAAGTCATCAAGATGCGCGGCACCTCGCACAGCCATGACGAGCACCCCTTCGTCATCACCTCGGCGGGCATCGAGGTGTACGCCCCGAGCATCACCCTGCAGCGCGTGCGCCGGGACGCGTCGGGCGCGGAGGGCATCCGCCGGATGAAGACCGGCATCTCCAAGCTCGATGCGCTGCTGGGCGAGGGCATCCCGCTGGGCTCGAGCATCATCGTGTCGGGCGTGGCGGGTACCGGCAAGACGGTGCTGGGGCTGGAGTTCGTCTACCGGGGCGCCCGGGAGCTCGGCCACAAGGGCCTCTTCTTCTCCTTCGAGGAGACCGAGGCGCGCCTGCGCGACACCGCCCGGGGGCTCGGCTGGGAGCTGGACCGGGAGATCGACCGGGGCATGGTGCAGATCGTCTTCATCCCCCAGCCCGACATCCTCGTGGACCGGGACCTGATGGAGCTGCAGCGGCGCGTGGAGACGTTCGGAGCCCAGCGCGTGGTGCTCGACTCCATGTCCGTCTTCCTCCACAAGATCGAGGACCGGAGAATCACCCGGGACAAGGTGTTCTGGCTGGCCAACATCATCCAGAACCAGAACGCGGTGGGCCTCTTCGCCAACGACCTGCCCGCCGGCACTCAGCAGCACAGCCGCTTCGGAGTGGAGGAGACGGTGATGGACGGGCTCATCCTCCTGTGGGCGGAGGCCCAGGGGCTCGAGCGCCATCGCTATGTCGAGGTGCACAAGCTGCGCAACACCGCGCACGCCTCCGGCCGGCACTCCATCACCATCGGCGCCGGGGGCATCCAGGTCTTCCCGCGCCTGGACGAAGTGCCCCGCCTGGAGTCCCCCGCCCCCACCTCGCGGCGCAAGGAGCGGGTGCCCACGGGAGTGCCGCAGCTCGACGCGCTGCTCGGCGGAGGGCTGCTGGACGGCAGCGTCACCCTGCTGTCGGGCAGCCCTGGCACCGGCAAGAGCACCCTCGGCGTCCAGTTCGTGCTCGAGGCGGCCCGCCACCAGGAGCGCGCGCTCTACATCACCCTCGAGGAGGGCACCCATCAGCTCATCCAGGACGCCGAGTCCCTGGGACTGCCGCTGGGCGAGGCCGTCTCCACCGGGAAGGTGGAGATCCTCTACCTGCCGCGCGAGCACCTGCACGCCTCGCGCTTCCTGAGCATGGTGGAGCAGAAGATCCAGGAGCTGCGGCCCACCCGGCTGGTGCTCGACAGCGCGAGCGACATCGAGGTGCTCGGGTTCATCTCCGAGGAGCTGCGGCGGCTGCTCTACGGGCTCGTGCTGCGCCTGCGCACGCTCGGGGTGACGAGCCTCTTCACCGTCGAGGCCCGCTCGCTCTTCATCACCGACACCCTCAGCGAGCGCGGCCTGTCGCCCCTGGCCGACAACATCTTCATGCTGCGCTACCTCCAGGAGGGGGCGGGGCTGGTGCCGGTGCTCACGGTGGTGAAGACCCGAGGCAGTGACCATGTCCGCTCCAGCCACCGCATCCTCTTCGAGCAGGGCGGTCTGAAATTGGGTGGCCAGTTCGAGGCGCCGACCCCATCTTCAGGGACGAGGAGCCAACACCGCCTGGGCCTCAAGTGGAGACGCCACAAGTAGGGTCCCGCGCCAGGAGTCCTGGCAGGAGTCACCCCATGGAGGAATCGAGCCCCGCCCCCGAGGTTCCACCCGACGACTCCCCCCAGCCCCCCTGGAGGGACGCCCGGCCCGGCACGCCCTCGGTCTTCCGCGAGCTGGAGCACGCCCGGCGGCACCTGGGCTATCTCTATGAGATCAGCAAGCTGCTCAGCGGCTTCGAGAACGTGGAGCACACGTTCCCCCGGTTGATGGCGCTGGCCACCCAGGTGCTGCCCGTGCGAACCGCCTTGCTGCTCGAGGGCGTGGATGCCGACGGCCAGACGTGCCCGGACCGCCCCGGCCTCACGGCCTGGCGGGCCAACGACGTGACGGACGCGCAGTGGGCCGGAGCCCTGGAGCAGGCGCTCGCCCGCCATGGCTATCTGGTGGGCGTGAGCGGGGTGCGGCCCCAGAGCGGAGCGATGGGGACACCAAGCGGTCCGGAGGAGCGGGACGCGCACCAGCCCCGCGTGACGCCGACGCTCGTGAGCCTGCCACTGGCGGCCAAGGGCCACGCCTTCGGCTCGCTCCACATGGAGGTGGCGGGGGTGCTGGCCGAGGAGGGGCTCGCGTTCATCGACGCGGTGGCCAACCAGCTCGCCACGGCCCTGGACCGTGCCCATGCGCTGCGGCGCGAGGTGTGCCTGCGCGAGCGCGCGGAGGCGAGCGAGCGCGCCCAGCGCGAGCTGCTCGAGCGCGAGCAGCGAGCGCGCCAGGAGCGGGAGAAGGCCCATCGGCGCCAGGCCTTCCTCGCCGAGGCGGGCGCGTTGCTCTCCCAGTCGCTCGACTACCGCGCGTCACTTCCCGGGCTGGCGCGCCTGCTGGTGCCCACGTGGGCCGACTGCTGCGTCATCGACCTGTTCGCCTGTGAGGACAGGGACGCGTGCGGCACCGAGCGCATCGCCCTGGTGGCCACCGAGCCACCGGACCCGGCCCGGGAGGGCACGCCCTTCGCCTCCCGGACCGTCACGGAGCACCCCTGGGTGGCCATGCAACCCACCCTCGAGAACCTGACGGAGCCGCCCACGGCGGTGGAGCGGGCCGAGTGGTCCGGGTTTCCCTCCAACCTGCGCCTGCGCATCCAGGCGCGCGGCCGGACGCTCGGGGTGTTGAGCCTCATCGCCGCCCAGCCCGGGTGCCATGAGGCCGCCGACGTGGCGCTCTTCGAGGCGCTCGCCCAGCGCATCGCGGCGGCGGTGGACACCGCGCATCTCTACGCGCGAGCCCAGGAGGCGGTGCGCTGGCGCGACGAGCTGCTCGCCGTCGTCTCCCACGACATCAAGACGCCCCTGCTCGTGGTGAGGCTCAACGCGGAGCTCCTCCTCACGGCCATCCAGGAGCGCACGCCCCACCCGCGCCAGGAGAGCCTCATGAAGTCCATCCTCCACTCGGCCGAGCACATGCGCGAGCTCATCGGGGGCTTGTTGGATCGCTCGCGGCTGCACGGGGGGCCCCTGCCGCTCACCCTCGAGCCGCTGCCGGTGAGGGAGCTCATCGAGCAGGCGCTCCAGGTGCTGGAGCCGCTCGCCCGGAGCAGGGCCCTGAAGCTGCGGGTGGCGGTGAGTCCCGAGGCGAGACCCGTGAAGGCCGACCGGGAGCGGGTGCTTCAGGTACTCATCAACCTGGTGGGCAATGCCCTCAAGTTCACGCCCCCGGGGGGCACCATCACCTTGAGGGTCAAGCCGGTGGACGGGAGGGTGCGCTTCTCGGTGAAGGACAACGGGCCGGGAGTGTCGCCCGCGGACCTGCCGCACCTCTTCGAGCGCTTCTGGCGCTCGGCGAGCGCGTCCGAGCGGGGCACGGGGCTCGGACTGAACATCGTGAAGACGCTGGTGGAGGCGCACGGCGGCACCGTCTGGGCCGAGTCACGGCTCGGCGCGGGCAGCACCTTCTTCTTCACCCTGCCCGTGGCCGACTGAGGGCGTGGGTAGCGGCGCTCACTGCCGCCCCAGCGCCCGGTCCCACGCGTACAGCCACCTGTTCACCGCGAAGCGGCAGGCGCTGAGAGACTCGAACTCCTCTGGACGGAGCGCATCGAGGCGCTCGCACAGGAAGTCCGGGTCATTGAGCACCTCGCGGTGTTGGAGATCGGTGTTCATCCGCACCACGCTGGGAATCACCCGGAGCACGGCCTGCGTACACTCCTCCCGAGTCGCACGAGCCATGCGCTCCACTGTCAGCGTCAGGTGCTCGCGCACCGAGGTGGAGCATCCGGGGCACCACGCCTCCAGCGTCACGCCGTAGATGTACGCGATGAGTTCATCGAGCGTGTGGTGGGTGTCGGGCTCCCTGTACGCGTAGCGTGGGCCCTGGAGCACGTCCCAGAAGCGCAACAGCGCCGCGAACCGTCTGGCCATGCGCTGCGCGCTCCGCGGCGGGGGAGGAGACACGGCATGGTAGAGCGCCCCCCACGGGGTGCTCAGACAGAAAGACTCGAAGGCCGCCTCCATGCGCTGGCGCTCCTCTTTCGGGACGCCCTCATCCAAGTGGGTGAAGACGTCGATGAACATGTGAATCCGCCAGCGGGGGTGGGGGATGGCGTCGAACACGGCCCCCGAGATCATCTCCAGAAGCTCGCCAGGCGGCACCTGGAGCATCCGCCGGGGCCGGCTGAAGCCACCCGACTCGAGGTACTCCCGGGCCCACCTGCGGCCCTCGGCGCTCACCTGGCGGCGAACGGCACCGATAGAACCGTGGAGCATCGCGGGGAACTCGAGCACCGGGGACGGGACCGTGGTCATGGCCTCGGCCCTACCATGGAGGTCAAGTGCGCTTCAAGCGCCAGGACCCGCGCGCGCCTCCCGTCTCGGGGTCAGACCTCGCGAGGAAACAGCAAGGGCTGACATGCCGAGCACGGGAGGCGGTGGGCTTCGCGGCCCAAGCGCCTAGAAGAGGAAGTCGGTGGTGAGGAAGTCCGACTCGCGGCGCGTGAGGATGGACTGCACCAGGCTGGTGTTCTCCTTCGTCGTCTTCGCCGCCACGAGCGTGCGGATGGAGAACACGCGCAGCGCGTCCGCCACCGACAGCGTGCCCTCGGCCGAGTCCTTGCGCCCATTGAAGGGGAACGTGTCCGGCCCACGCTGGCACTGGCAGTTGAGGTTGATGCGGCCCACCTGGTTGGCGAACGCGTCGATGAACCGCCCGATGCGCGCCGAGTCCTGTCCGAACAGGCTCAACTGCTGCCCGAACTGCGACTCGACCACGTAGCGCACCGCCTCCTCGTCCTCGTCGAACACCATCACCGGTATCACCGGGCCGAACTGCTCCTCCGACGCCAGCCGCATGTCGCGCGTCACCGGGTACACCACCGCGGGGAAGAAGAACGACTGGTTCACCTGTCCTCCCAGCTCGTTCACCACCTTCGCCCCCTTGCCCACCGCGTCGTCCACCAGACCCTTCAGGTAGTCCGTCTTCCCCGGCTCGGGCAGCGGCGTGAGCGCCACCCCCGGCGTCCACGGCATGCCCGGCTTGAGCTTGTCCACCGCCGCGCTGAAGCGCTCGAGGAAGGGTTTGACCACCTTGCGGTGCACCAGCAGCACCTTGAGCGCCGTGCACCGCTGCCCGTTGAAGGACAGCGTGCCCGTGATGCACTCCTTCACCGTGTTGTCGAGGTCCGCGTCGTCCAGGATGATCGCCGGGTTCTTCGCGTCCAGCCCCAGCACCGACTTGAGGCGGTGCGGACGCGGGTGCATGCGCTTGAGCTCGCTGGCGCCCTTGTTGGTACCGATGAACGCGAACAAGTCCACCTCGCCGCTCTCCATCAGCGCGCCCACCGTCTCGCGGCCCCGGCCGTAGATGATGTTGATGACGCCCGGCGGGAAGCAGTCGCGGAACGCCTCGAGCAGCGGACGGATGAGCAGCACGCCGAACTTCGCCGGCTTGAAGATGACCGCGTTGCCCATCAGCAGCGCGGGAAACAGCGTGCTGAAGGTCTCGTTCAGCGGGTAGTTGTACGGCCCCATGCACAGCGCCACGCCGATGGGCGCCCGGCGGATCTGCGCCATGATGCCCTGCTCCTGCACGAAGCGCGACGAGGTCCGGTCCAACTCCTTGAGCGCGCGGATCGTCTCGACGATGAGATCGATCGTCCGGTCGAACTCCTTCTCCGAGTCGCCCTGCGTCTTGCCGATCTCCCACATCAAGAGGTTCACCACCGCGGTGCGCTGCGCGCGCATGGCCACGAGGAAGCGCTCGACGTGCTCGATGCGCTCGGCCACGCGCATGGACGGCCACGCGCCCCGGCCATGGTCATACGCCTTCACCGCCGCCCGCAGCGCCTCGAGCGACTCCTGGGAGGTGAGCAGCGGCGTGGCGCCAATCACCTTCTGCTCCACGCCCCGGGCCGTCTTCACGAAGACCGGGCTGCGCACCGGGTTGAGATCTCCCCCCCACACGCGCAGCTCGCCTCCAACGAGGTACTCGCGCTGCTCCACATACGCGGGCAGCCGCACGCCGGCGGGAATCTGTTCTTCGGAGGGAAAGAGCTCATCGAGGGTCGTCATGGGGGAATCCTTTCTGGGGCCACAATCTACGGCCCTGCCCCCTTCCGCGCTCCTCAAGTTGAGCCCTCGCGCGCGGCCATTCCCCCCTCCGGCTCTGGTACCGCTGGAGATTTTCAGCCCGTCCCCTTGGACCCCCAAGCAGGACGACGAGCGGTGCGAGCCCTCCCACGCCCACGGCATGCCATGGGCCACCGGCCGCCCTGCCCCGTCTCCATTCCCAAGAGTCGAGGAGGCACGTGGAGAGCATCGCCACGGGCATCGAGGCTCGAGACCGGGCGTCGGGGCCCAAGCTGTTGCCCAACATCGCCCCACGATCAGCCAGGTGCGGCTGGCGCAGCGGGCGCCGGTGCGCACCGCGCTGGAGCACATTCCACCGGGGACCCAGTGGGTCGCGGGGAGAACCGCGACGGTGCGGATCGGCCACCGGCCTCCTCCCCCGAGGCCCAACACTCCGGTGGAGGCCCGCCGATGAAGCGGCTACTCGGCGTCGTCTCCCATCCATTCCGCCGTCCGCAACTCTTCTGGAAGAGGTCGATCAATCAGCGTCTGCCTTCCGGGCAGCTGAACGACCATGAAGCCCTTGCCGGCGATCTTGATGCGTTCCTTGTGCTCGGCCTTTCCACTGGCGAGCCATGCGTCCGCTTCTTCTCGCGTCGCGAACTCATGGGACACTTCGACCGTGAAGGAGGTGTCCACGCAGCTTTTGCGAAACCTGGCGAACGCCTCCTCCTTGTCGCGGAGGCGGACAAAGAGCAACGCGAGCTGCGCCAGTTTTGTCGCTTCCCGCTCCTTCGAACCCTCCGCATAGCTCTCGATGACGGAATTCAGGACGCCGAGCATCTCTTCGAAATCGAAGTTTGGGATATCTGCCATGTTGTCACCCAGCCCGCTGGGATGCCACGAGGGCGAGAAGAAAGGTAGACCGGCGAAGTAGAATGTTCAACGTGGCGCAATCTGACCTACCAGAACGGGTTGGAAGCCGCCAGCCGGCCTGCCCTACCCCGAGCTGATGTTCCCTGGTTGATGGAGGGAATCCCGGCAGGTAGGCATGGATGGAGATACGCTCGACATCTGCGCTACCGTGGTGGGTGCTTCATCAAGCATTCCTTTCCGAGCCGAGGTAGTGCCGTGGGCCATTCAAGGCGACTGGCGCGGATGTTCTGGTTCCTGCCGCTGCTCGTACTGTCCTCGGGGTGTGTCACGGGCGGTACGGTGAACTGGGTCGAAGGGGGGGTCAGGCCGAGCCACTTCAAGTTCAAGGACGTTGTCCCGCAGCGCGGCAAGGGAGCAGGAGGTTGGCGCGCGGCATGTCTTCATGTTGGCATTTTGAGGGACACGACCGAGGAACTGGTCTACTGCAAATTCGGCGTTGAAGTGCCCATTGAGAATGAAAAGCAGGGATTCATTCCTGTCAGTGAGGCACAGAGTCGCGCGGCACGCTGCGCCAACGAGGCGGCCTGGACAACGCTCATGGCGGCCACGCCGACAACGCCCATCGGTATCGCGTGCCAGCAGTTCAAGACGCTTTACGGTCTGACTCTCGGCGAGGTCATATCCGGGTCGCGCGTCACTCCGGCCTGCTATCCAGGGGTCACGCCCGTCATCCTCACCCCTCGCACTTCGCTCCCCAGGTGAGCCATGTCCCTCTCTCGTGAGCAGTTGGTTTCAATCGCGAAGAGCTACTGGTCTTCAAATGATGACCCGCACTCGCGACAGGAGATCAGCCCCGAGGCGGAGCGGCTCCATGCGAGATGGGAGCAGGAGCTTCAGAAGATCAATCGGTGGTGGGCATTCCTCGAGGGCCTCGAAAAGGAATTGCCTGGGTTCTCCATCGGCGATGCCACGGCCACCCCCGATGCGTGTTTCCGTTGCGTGGCCTATCCCGAGGGCGCTCCCCTGCCAGCCCTTCGCTGGGTGGTCGTCGGTTGCGTCAGCATCCTCGCCCCCGTCTACACCGTCTATGGCGTGCAATTCGACCACGGCGAGACAACGCGGTCTCTCAGGAAGGTGGAGTTCGATCCTCGCCGGCCCGAGATACGCGCGCCCGCCGAGGTCATCGCCAGGAGGATCGAGGCGGCGTTCGGATTCAGCGCGCTCCCGCGCGAGATCGCCGAGACACCCGTCTCCCTGTTCGTGCAGTGGAAGCAGCCTCCAGAGACGACGCTGTTCCACGCACTCTTCACCAACGAGCCTGGAAGCCTGCCTTGAGCCGGTGGAGGAAACCCACGTGTCAGGCCGGCCGGCGGCTGCCCAGCACCGCCACGCCCAGGCCCAGCATCGCGATGAGGGTGAACGAGCCGCGCAGGGTGGCCACGCCCGCCACCAGCCCGATGAGCGGCGGGCCCACCAGGAAGCCCAGAAAGCCGATGGAGGACACCGCCGCCAGCGCGGCCCCCGGGGACATGGTGCGCGAGCGGCCCGCCGCCCCGTACACCAGCGGCACCACGCTCGACACGCCCAGCCCCACCAGCATGAAGCCCGCGAGCGCCGTGGGCAGCCGCGGCAGCAGCACCGCCAGCGCGAGCCCCAACGCGATGAGCACGCCGCTCGTCTGGAACACCCGCCGCAGCCCGAAGCGCCGCGTGAGCTCGTCCGCGAGGAAGCGCCCCGACGCCATCATCGCCATGAACGCCGCGTAGCCCGCCCCCACCCAGTCCGGCTCCGCCCCCACCACGCGCGCGAAGTACACCCCGCTCCAGTCGAACATGGCGCCCTCGCAGATCATGCAGCAGAAGGCCATGACGCCCAGGCCCAGCAGCTCCCGGTCCGGCATCACGAACACCCGCTGCCCGGCGCCCTCGTCCGGTGCGTCCGCGAGCAGGAAGCGCGAGCACGCGGCGAGCACCGCCAGCATGAACAGCCCCATGCCCAGGAAGTGCGGCAGCGGCGCCACCCCCGCGCCAATCATCCCCGCGCCAATGCCCGCGGCGACGAAGCCCGCCAGGCTCCACAGCCCGTGGAAGGACGCCATCACCGAGCGCCCATAGAGCGCCTCCACCCCCACCGCCTGCGTGTTCACCGAGATGTTCACCACGTTGCCGGTGAAGCCAAACACGAACAGCACGCCGAGCAGCACCGGCAGCGAGCCCACGAAGCCCAGCCCCACGAGCCCCGCCGCGTAGACGACGAGCGCGGTGAGCGCCACCAGCGCGCTGCCCTTGCGCGACACCCACCAGCCCGCCGCCGGCAGCGCCGCCATGGACCCGGCCGGCAGCGCCAACAGCACCAGCCCCAGCGCCGCCTCGCTCAGGCCCAGGCGCTGCTGGATGCTCGGGATGCGCGAGGCCCAGCTCGCGAAACACACACCCTGGAGGAAGAACAACGCGCCGGCCGCCATGCGGTGGACGTGGCGCGGATAACCCGTTTCCGTACCCTGGAGAATCATCTCGCGCCCTGGCGTGACACGCCCCGCGCGCGATTGCAACCACCCCCCCGTCGTCAGCACCCGTCAGCGGGAAACCCACCCCCTCCGTGGGGACGCCAAGCACTCTCCCATCCCAAGCAATGTCAGACACCGCGTGTAGGGTGTCTCCATCAGAAGACGGCCACGGGGTGTGACATGAGCTGGATTGTCTATTTGATGGGCGCTGCGGGCTTCGACTCGGTGCGAGACTTCCCCGAGGGCTGGTCCCCCCCGCCGCTCGGGCCCCGCGAGAGCGTCATCCGCCGGCTGCTCGAGGTGCTGCCCACGGCCGTCTTCCCCCACCCCGCCGAGGGCAGCTACCACGGCGAGGACTTCTCGCTCACCTTCGACCTGGGCCCCTGGGAGCCCACGCCCCGCGTGCGGCTCATCGTCCACGGCACCGGCGAGGACGCGCTGGACGTGCTCGGCCGGGTGGCCGAGGCGCTCGACGCGCGGGCGCTCGACACGGGCCTGGGCGACTTCATGCGCTTCCACAAGGATCCCACCACCGGACGGCACGTCTGGCGGGATGCTCCCCGGCCGGAATCCGGGTGGGCTCCGGCCTGAGGGCCCCTCCGCCTGGAGGCTCTCCAGGAGGGGCGCCCGGGTGGAGTTGCCCCTGGGGACAGGGCCCCCCACGGTTGCCATGGAACGCGGACGGTGCCCGGCCCCTGGCCGAGGCACCCACGAGGAGCGGCCATGGCCCAGACAATCCGTGAAGTGATGACCCGCGACGTGGAAGTCATCGGTCCCCAGGACACGCTGCGTGACGCGGCCGAGAAGATGCGCAGTCTCAACGTGGGTGCCCTGCCCGTGTGTGCGGGAGAGCGCGTGGTGGGCATGATCACCGACCGCGACATCGTCGTGCGCGCCATTGCCCTCGGCATGGACTCGGCCAGCACGTCGGTGGAGGACGCGATGACGGGCAACGTGCAGTTCTGCTTCGAGGACGACGACGCCATGGGCGTGCTCGCCCGGATGCGGGACATGCAGGTGCGCCGCATCATCGTGGTGAACGAGGAGGAGCGTCTGGTGGGCATCGTGTCGCTGGGCGACCTGTCCCAGACGATCAGCGAGCGGCGCGTGGGCGAGGCCCTGGAGGGCATCTCCGAGCCGACCCCGAGCGTCTGAGCGCCCTCCGGGGCGAGTGCCCGGCCGCCTCCCCGCCCTCCGGCCGGGAGGCGGTCCCATCTCCGTCCGCCTGGATGTTTTCCCGTTTCCCGGGGGCCACCTTCAGCGGGACGGAGGTGCAACGTGCGTGGAAACATCCAGGTCTTCACCCTGAAGGGCATCCCCATCCGGGTGCACTTCTCCTTCCTGCTCATCCTCCCGTTGCTCGCGTGGAGCTTCGGGCAGTCGTTCCAACTGGCGGCGCGCGCGGCGGACGTGCCCCCCGAGCGGCTGTCGGGGCCGCCGCTCCTGTGGGGGCTGGGCGTCGCCGTGGCGCTCTTCCTGTCGGTGCTGCTGCACGAGCTCGCCCACTCCGTCTACGCGCTGCGCAAGGGCGGCGAGGTGAGCGACATCCGGCTGATGATGATTGGCGGCGTGTCCAACATCACCCGCATGCCCGACGGCTCGCGGAACGAGGCGCTCATGGCGCTCGCCGGGCCCGTGACGAGCCTGCTGCTCGGCGCGCTGGCGTTGTTCGCCCACCACCTGCTCGCGGACACGCGCTCCTTCAACCTGAGCTTCGCCGTCTTCTACCTGGGCTCGCTCAACATCTTCCTGGGCTTGTTCAACCTGCTGCCCGCCTTCCCCATGGACGGAGGGAGGATCCTGCGCGCGCTGCTCACCGGGTGGCTCGGGCGGGTGCGGGCCACGCGCGTGGCGGGCTGGGTGGGCCAGGGCTTCGCGCTGCTCTTCGGCCTGTACGGCATCGTCACCGGCAACCTCGTGCTGCTCTTCATCGCCTTCTTCGTCTTCATGGGCGCGGCGGCCGAGTCGCGCCAGGTGCTGCTCCAGTCGAAACTGGCCGACGTGCCCGTGCGCGAGCTGATGGGGCCGCGCACCGCCACGGTGGAGGCGGCGGCGAGCCTGCGCGAGCTGACGGAGCTGCTCTATGGCGAGCGGCTGCGGGCCGCGCCCGTGGTGGAGCAGGGGCGCGTGGTGGGGCTCGTCACGGTGGAGGCGCTGCGGCAGGTGCCCGTGGAGAAGCTGGCGAGCATGGCCGTGCGCGAGCTGAGCGAGCCGGTGCCCGTGCTCACCCCGGACTCCACCGCTTGGGAGGCCATCGAGGAGATGGGAAAGCGGCAGATGCCCCAGCTTCCCGTCACCCAGGACGGGGCGCTCGTGGGCATCATCTCCCAGGACGACATCCTGCGCGGGCTGGAGCTCAAGGAACTCAAGGAGTCGCGCCGCCAGGGGCCGTGGAACCTCGGGGGCCGCGGGCACGAGTCGCCCACCTGAGTTCCAGGTGGGGAGGTGGGCCGGACTCCGCTCCGCGCGACCGGAGCGGAGCGGCTCACCGGAACGCATCGACGATCCAGACGTCGGCCGTGGAGAAGTCGAGCATGGCGGCATCTGGAGGCGAGTCCGGCCGCTTGGCCATCTTGCCCCTGCTCACCCGGACCACCCCGCACAGGGGAATCTCGTCCTGCGTTCGCGGCCGCGCATCCGCGCGCCGCGCACTGTGTGGCGCACCACACCCCCGGACGAGTCCCACCGGGAGACACTCCCCGACCCACCCCGCCGCTCCCTAGCTTGGGCGCACCATGTCCCCATCCGTCGAAGTCCCGGCCCATGAGCCGGCTCCGCCCTCCGAGTGGAAGGGCCGGGCCATGGCGGAGCTCACCGAGGCGCGCGCGCGCCTCCTGCGCATGCTCGAGCGCCTGGGCGAGGCGGAGCTCGTCGCGCAGCACTCGCCCCTCATGTCCCCCATCGTCTGGGACGTGGCCCACGTGGCCAACTACGAGGAGCAGTGGCTCTTGCGCGCGCTCGGCGCCCCCGCCCTCACCGACCCGGACGTGGACTCCCTCTATGACGCCTTGCGCCACCCGCGCGCCACCCGCGTCCACCTGCCCCTGCTCTCCCCCGCCCAGGCGCTCGCCTACGCGGCACGGGTGCGCGAGGCCTCGCTCGCGTGGCTGCGCGAGTTACCCGAGGACTCGGGCGCGCCACTGCTGCGTGGCGGCTTCGTCTTCGGCATGGTGGCCCAGCACGAGCAGCAGCACCTGGAGACGATCGCCGCCACGCTGCAACTCATGACGGCGCGCGACTGGCGGCCCACCGCGCTCGCGCGCCCCCGTCCCGGCCGGGCCGCTCAGCACGAGGTGTTCCTCCCCGGCGGCCCGGTGCGCCTGGGCAGCGACGCGCCCTGGGCCTACGACAACGAGCGCCCGGCGCACACCGCGCACGTGGAGGACTTCTTCCTGGACTCGCACCCGGTGACGAACGGGGACTACGCCGTCTTCGTCGCCGCGGGAGGCTACGAGGACGCGCGCTGGTGGACGCCCGAGGGCTCCGCCTGGGTGCGGCAGGAGGGCGCGCGCCACCCGCTCTTCTGGCTGCCCCAAGCGGGGGGACACTGGCGGCGGCGCTTCGGGTGGGAGGAGCCCCTGCCCCCGGACGAGCCCGTGCAGCACGTGAGCTGGTACGAGGCGGACGCCTACGCGCGCTGGGCCGGCAAGCGCCTGCCCACCGAGGCCGAGTGGGAGCGCGCCGCGTCGGGACTCGCCCCCGCCTCGCGCGCCTTCCCCTGGGGGGACTCGCCCCCGCGCGCCGACCAGGCCACGCTCGGCGGGGACACCTGGGGCCCCAGCCCCGTGGGCTCCTTCCCCGCCGGCGCCACCCCCGAGGGCGTCCACGGGCTGCTCGGCGATGTGTGGGAGTGGACGTCCAGCACTTTCGGCGGGTACTTGGGGTTCCAAGCGTTCCCCTACCGTGAATATTCGGAGGAGTTCTTCGGGACGGAGTACCGGGTGCTCAAGGGGGGCTCGTGGGCCACGGCGCCAGTGGCCGCGCGCAACAGCTTCCGCAACTGGGACTACCCCCTGCGCCGGCACATCTTCACCGGCTTCCGGTGCGCACGCGACGCGAGGTGAGACACATGGCGGCAGGCAAGGGCAGGCAGCGGTGGGAGGCGGGGCAGCCGGCGGTGACGATGCAGGTGCACGTGCGGCCGGGAGACGCGCGGCGCATGCTGCGCACGGAGGTGCTCGAGGGGCTGTGCGTGGAGGGGCGGCAGAAGGAGCTGTCCCCCAAGTGGCTCTACGACGAGCGCGGCAGCCAGCTCTTCGACGACATCACCCGCCTGCCCGAGTACTACCCCACGCGGCGCGAGCGGGAAATCCTCCGGGAGCACGCGCGGGACATCGCGCGCGCGTGCGCGGCCCACACGCTCGTGGAGCTGGGCAGTGGCAGCAGCGAGAAGACGCGGCTGCTGCTCGACGCGCTCCGGGAGGAGGGCGGCCTCGAGCGCTTCGTCCCCTTCGACGTGAGCGAGTCCTTCCTGCGCCAGTCGGCCGAGGCGGTGGCGCGCGACTACCCCGGGCTGCACGTGCACGCGGTGGTGGGGGACTTCGAGCGACACCTGGGGCGCTGGCCGCGCGAGGGCCGCACGCTGGTGGCCTTCCTCGGCGGCACCATCGGCAACCTCAAGCCCGCCGAGCGCGCACGCTTCTACGCCCGGCTCGCCGAGGGGATGGAGCCGGGGGACGGCCTGCTGGTGGGGACGGATCTGCTCAAGAGCCGCTCGCGGCTGTTCGCGGCGTACAACGATCGGGCGGGGGTGACGGCGGCCTTCAACCGCAACGTCCTGCGGGTGCTCAACCACGAGCTCCAGGCGGACTTCGACCCCGAGGCCTTCGAGCACCTGGCGCCCTTCGACGAGGAGAACCAGTGGGTGGAGATGAGGCTCATCTCCACCCGGGCCCAGGCGGTGCGGCTGCCGGCGCTCGAGCGCTTCGTGAACTTCGCCGAGGGCGAGGTGCTGCGCACGGAGGTGAGCTGCAAGTTCCACCCCGCGCGGGTGGAGGAGGAGCTGGCGGCGGCGGGCCTCGAGCGCGTGGGGTACTGGACGGACGCGGCGGGAGACTTCGCCTTGTCGCTCGCACGCAAACACTGAGCACCCGGCGCCCAAGCGCGCACCGGCCAACACTCGGCGGCCTCGGGGCGGCTGGGACCGTCCGGCGACGAACATCCGCGCCATGCGTCACGGGGGGGGAGGGCCCACGCCTACCTCCGAATGCGTCATACCTTTGCACGAACGGTCCAGCCTTTGGCGTCGCGTGGCGGCGGGCCCCAGACAGGAGCGCCAGGAGCCCACCCTCCGGGGGGGAAGGGTCGGTATCGAGGTGCATGGGGATTCATCGGGCGCCGCCCGGAGAGCATGAGGTCGCTCCCGGGAGTGGCGCCCGATGTCTGTGCGGGGGCTAGCGCGGCGGGGGTTGCAGGTGGATGGCCTGGCAGGAGGAGGCCGCCTCGCGCACCTCGTCCTCGGAGACGCCGGGCAGGCTGGCGCACAGGAACAGGTCGCGCTCCACGCGCCGCGCGCCGAAGAAGGCCGGGTGGGCCTCGCCCACGCCTCCGTCCGCGAACCTCGGCGCGAGCTTCACCCGCACGAGCACGAAGTCCTCGCCCTCCTCGAGCTGCTCGTCCGAGCGCGCGAAGCCCTCGAAGGCGCGCGCGAGCAGCGCGGTGAGCGCGTCACCGGAGGGCAGCGCGTCGCCCTCGCCGGTGCGCAGATCCACGCGCAACACGGGGTGGTGGGGGGGACCGAAGCGCAGGCTGCCATCCTCCTCGGGCTGGGCGCTCCACCCGGTGGGCAGGGGAACCTTCACCCCCACCCGGCGCGAGGCCGTCCGGGGAGCCTCGGCGGACGCATCCGAGGCATCCACCGGCACCTCCGCCCGGCGCTCGCGGCAGCCCTCGCACCCCGTGCCCCCGGCGGCGAGCGCCAGCAGGGCGGCGGCGAGGCGCGGGCGCACGGAGGCGCGCACCTCTACTTCCGGCCCTCACCGCCGGGCGGGGGCGGGGGCGTGGAGCCCTTGGCGCCGAGGTTCTCCATCTTGCTGGAGCCCTCGAAGATGACGCCCCGGTCCATGGTGAGCGCGGGCGTCTCGATGTTGCCCTTCACGCGCGCGGGCGCATGCAGCTCGATGAGCTGCGTGGCGCGCACGTTGCCTTCCACGGTGCCATTGATGATGACGGTGCCGGCGGTGATCTCCGCCTGGACCCGGGCGCCCTCACCCACCACGAGCACGTCCTTGGTGATGATCTGCCCGTTGAACTTGCCGTCGATGCGGACCTGCCCCTCGAAGGTGAGCTTGCCCTCGAACTCGCTGCCCTTGCCCAGCAGGGTGTGAACCTCACCCGGACGCGTCGCCACGAAATCCTCCTTGATGCTGCCGCCCCCGAGGAGCGGAACGTTGGTCTTCTCTTCCTTCTTGCCGAGGAGCGCCACGCGCTACTCCTTCCTGAGGACCTTCAGGATGCGATCCAGGTCATCGTATGAGAAGTAATCGACTTCCAGGGTGCCTTTTCCGCTGCCTTTTTCGACCAGGCGAACCTTGGTGCCGAGCCGCCGCTGCATCTCCTCCACGAGGCTCTTCACCTGGGGGCTCTGCTTCTTGGGCGCGGCGGGGGCGGACTCCTTGGCCTTGCCCCCCTTGGCCTGCTGCACGAGCTTCTCGGTGTCGCGCACGCTGAGCTTCTTGGCGGCCACCTGCGCGGCGAGCTCCTTCATCTCCGGCAGGCGCGGCACGCCGAGCAGCGCCCGGGCATGGCCCGCGCTGAGCTGCCCCGCGGCCACCAGTCCCTTCACGTCGTCGGGCAGACCGAGCAGGCGCAAGGCATTGGCCACGGTGGGCCGCTCCTTGCCCACGCGCTGGGCCACCTGGTCCTGGGTGAGGCCGAACTCCTCGACGAGCCGGTGGTAGCCCTCGGCCTCTTCCATGGGGTTGAGGTCCGAGCGCTGGAGGTTCTCCACGAGCGCGAGCTCGAAGGCCTCCACCTCGGTGACCTCGCGCACGATGGCGGGGATTTCGTGCAGGCCCGCGGCCTGGGAGGCGCGCCAGCGGCGCTCGCCGGCGATGAGCTTGTAGCCACCCGCGCCGTCCTTGCGCACGAGCACCGGCTGCAACACGCCCTGGGCCTTGATGGACTCGGTGAGCTCGCGCAGCTTCTCCTCGTCGAACTGGCGGCGCGGCTGGAGCGTGTCGCGCTGGATGGCCTCGATGGGCAGCTTGATGAGGCCATTCTTCGGCGGGGGCGGAGGCTCGGGAGGAGCGGCCACCACGCTCGCGCCCGCGGGCACGGGTGGAGCCGCCTGGGGGATGAGGGCGGAGAGGCCGCGGCCCAACGCCCGCTTCTGCTTGTCACCATTCAGCACTGCGAGAACTCCCACCGGGCCTTCCCGGCCATTGCCAGTCCGGGAAGGCCCGGACGGCCAGGTCCTTGGAGTGTCACCGCGGGGAACCTGGACGACCCCGCGGGCGGTGCGCGACAGGCGGGCCCCCAGGGGGCTCTCGCACGGCGAACCGATCCACCACTTCAGCGGCCCGCTTCCCCCGCGCCGCCCGACATGACTCGGGGACGCGGGGTGGGGGCCGGGGGCGCTCAAGCCCGGGGCTGGACGGGAGGCGGCGCGGGCTCGCGCTGCATGATCTCCCGGCCGAGCGCGAGGTAGCTCTCGCAGCCCTTGGACTTGATGTCATAGAGGATGATGGGCTTGCCGAAGGAGGGGCACTCGGCGAGGCGCACGTTGCGCGGCACCACGGAGGAGAAGACCTGCTCCTTGAAGAAGCCGCGCACGTCGTCCACCACCTGGTTGGCGATGTTGGCGCGCGAGTCGAACATGGTGAGGAGGATCCCCTCCATCTTCAGCTCCGGGTTGAAGGCCTGGCGCACCAGATCGATGGTGTGGTTGAGCTGGGACAGGCCCTCGAGCGCGTAGTACTCGCACTGCAGGGGGATGAGGACCGAGTCGGCGGCGATGAGCGAGTTGAGCGTGAGCAGGCCGAGCGACGGCGGGCAGTCGATGAGGATGTAGTCGTACTGGTCGGCGAGCGGGCGGAGCGCGTCGCGCAGGCGGAACTCGCGCCGCTCCTGGCCCACGAGCTCGACCTCGGCGCCGGTGAGGTCCGGGGTGGCGGGGACCACCTGGAGGTAGCGCAGCTCGGTGGAGTGGAGCAGCTCGCTCATGGGGCGGCCGCCGAGCAGGGCGTCATAGACGGTGCCCTGGAGCTGCTCGCGCTTGAGTCCGAGCCCGCTGCCGGCATTGCCCTGGGGATCCATGTCGACCAGGAGCGTCTTGCGCTCGGCCGAGGCGAGGCTGGCGGCGAGATTGATGGCGGTGGTCGTCTTGCCGACGCCGCCCTTCTGGTTGGAGATGCAGATGATTCGACCCACGTGGCCCGTCCTTGGGGAAAGCCTGTAGCGACGCCATTGATCCATCAAACCGGGAGCTGATCCAGTCCACGGCCAGATCAACCTCTAACCCGCCCGCCTGACATGCTTCCGGGCCCGGCCGGACCCCGCGGAGGGCGGAGGAGGCGGTCCCCGGAGGTCCAGAGCCGGACCCGGGGAGAGGTTTCACGTGGAACACCCGGGCGCCTTCTCGGATGCCCGTTCCACGTGGAACACGGCGGGCGAGGGGTTCCGTTCCCGTGGGCCCCGTGGACCCGAGACGTCCGGTGGAACTCCGCATCGGCCGGGCTCCGGGAAACACCGCGCCCGGACCGGACTGGAGACGCGGAACGGAGGGAGGGACCGGGGATGTGCCGGGGACGTGGCGGCGTGAAGTTCCACGTGGAACGGGGGCACGGGATCGAGCGCGGCCCGCGCACCCGCGGAAAGAACCCCTGCCCCACCCGAGGGCCTCCAGCCCGGCGCTCCGGGAAGAAGGGTTCGGACGTTCCACCTCACGAAGAAGGCTCCGGCTGTTCCACGTGGAACACGGAAGAAGCACCTCACGGAAGGTTCCACGTGGAACACGGTGGAGCGGCTCCCCCACCCATCTCCGCCAGCGCGGAGTCCATCGGTCCGGCGCTCCGGCCGTTCCACGTGGAACAGGGGCCCACGCATCAACGCCCATCCCGCCCCCTGAACTCCGCCCCTTCCGGTTCCTGGTTCCAACCCCGGAAAGGTGCGGGACGTTCCACGTGGAACATGGGACTCGTGTCCGAACCCCTCCTTCTTTCCGCCCCTCCGCCATCCCGTCCGGCCACGGTTCCGCCGCCGGAAGGAGGGGGGAGACGTTCCACGTGGAACGTGGTGAAGCACCTCCCTCACCTGTCTCCGCAAGCGCGGAGTCCACCGGTCCGGTGCTCCCGCCGTTCCACGTGGAACACGAGCCCCGTGCATCAACCCCCTTCCCGCCCCCGCGTCCCTCCCGCCTTCCCGTCCAGACCCCGGCCGCCGGAAAGGTGTTGGGGACGTTCCACGTGGAACGTGATGTCCGAACCAGGAGAAGGATGTCCCCCTCTTCTGGGCCCGCTGGAGGATGGAGGCGGTAGCGTCCCCTCCCCTTTCGGAGTTGGGGCGGCCGAACCGCGAGGGACTCCGCCGGGGAGCGGGGACAGGTCCACGTTCCACGTGGAACACGCCCGGGAGCAGTGCCGGGTCCGGGAGGTTCCCAGAAGGTGCGGCGGGAGGTCGGGGCGGAGTGCGGCTCCCGCTGGGGCTCAGGCAGGAATGGACACTGCATCGGTGCATCCAGTCCGCGGCACGGAGCGAGGCAGCGTTCCACGTGGAACACCAGCGTCGGCGCTCGTCAGACCCATCCGATAGTTCCCCGGTCCGGCTGCCCACGCATGGGTAGTCCTCGTCCCGGGAGTTCCTCATGAGGCCAGGTTGGACCGTGGTGTCCCTGCTGCTCCTCGCCGGGTGTGGTTCCACCAACGGCGCGAGCAGTTCGTTCGAACCGAAGCGCACGCCCGCACCGGGTGCCAGGCCCGCCGTGAAGAAGGAGCTGCCCTGGTTGAGCGTACCGGGCGGGCGGATGCGGACGACCCTCTTCTACGGACCCTGGCAGTGCCGCCAGGAGTTCATGAACGACTGCCAGGTGCAGTGCGCCCTCGAAGGTCGTGCGCTCAAGGGCTGCATGTGGCTGGCCGACCTCAAGTTCGACTGGGAGGGCCACCTCATCCTCCTGCCCGTTCCCGTCGAGGGCGGGAGCCGCTACGGCATCTATCACTGCTGCTGCGACTACCCCTCGTTGTCGACCCAGGAGACCACGAGCCGCCGTAGGGAGTGGGAGCGGATCCGGAAGTCCTTTCGTCAGAGCTGGAGCGAGAAGTTCGGGGCCTGGCCCAGCAGTGGCAATAAGGCCTGGCCGGGGCACCACATCCGGGATCTCTGGCACAGCGGAGACCCCGTGGATCCCAACAACGTCTTTCCCGCCCAGCCGGACGTTCACGACCTCTACAACCGGGCGTACCCCACCTGCTACGCGGGGCAAGCTCCCTGGAATACAACCGGGCCCGACGTGCCCTACACCGACCATTGACGATGACCACGCCCATGAGCCGCCTGCTGGCGGAAATCTCCCGCGACCACTTTCCGTACGCGCCCGCCACGCCCGAGGCGATCGCGGCGTTCGAGCATCGAGTGGGCTGGAAGTTGGATCCGGACCTGCGCGCCTTCTACCTGCACTGCGATGGCGCCGAATTGATCGAACGGCTCCCCGACTCGCCCTATCAGATACTTCCTCTCGCGGACATCGTCCGGGCCCGGGTGGCCATCTACGGCGAGGATGACGATCAGTGGGGTCCCGCCTCGGTGTACGCCCTGTGCGATGTGCAGGACGGCAACTACGTGCTGGTGGACGTGGCCCGTCAGGAGGACGGGCGCTACCCCCTCATCGACGGCTACCACGAGGCCTGGCCCGATCCGAAGTACTGCTCCCAGGTCGCCCGCTCCTTCTCGGAGTTCCTCGAGCAGGTCCTGCGCACCCGGCGCAACCTCTACTGGCTGGGCGAATGACTCCCCGGACATGACGAGGGCCGGAGCCCTTCCCTCGGACCCCGGCCCTCGTCGTCGCTTCCGTCTGTCTCGCGCCCCCGCGCGCCCTCCCCTACTCCGCCCGCTTCTTGAACGCCGCCACCTGCCGCTCGGCCTGCGAGAACGGCAGCCGGTAGGCCCGCGCCGACACCAACTCCAGTCCCCGCTTCCCCGCCTCCTCCCGCAGCGCCTCCTCCCCGAGCGCCTTGCCCAGCATCGCCACCACGTGCCCCCCAGGTGCCAGGTACGCCGGCGCCAGGTCCAACCAGTCCGGCAGATCCATGAATGCCCGCGCCAGCACCCGCTCCGCTCGAGGCAACCCCTCCGCCTCGGGTCGGCCCTCCGCGCGCGTGTGCACCGCCTTCGTCCCCCCAAGCCCCAACCCCGGCACCGCCACCACCGCCTTGAGGTAGCCCACCTTCTTGCCCACCGCATCCACCATCGTCACCGACAAGCCCGCCCGCGCCATCTTCAACGGCAGCCCCGGGAAGCCCGCCCCCGCTCCCACGTCCAGCACGCTCGTGGCCCCCTCCACCTCCGGCAACACCGCCAGCGAGTCCAGGAAGTGTTTCTCCAACACCTCCTCCGGCGCGGTGATCGCCGTCAGGTTCACCTTCGCGTTCCACTTGAGCAGCTCGCCCATCAGCCGGTACAGCCGCTCGGGCACGTCCTCCCCCACGCCCACACCCAACGCCTCACACCCCCGCCGCAGTTGATCGGCGAAGCGAGAATTGTCCACAGCCCACCCTCCCTCTCCGGGGCCTCAACCCCTCGAAATGACTGCACTCGGGGCCCTCCTCGGAGTTCCCCACACGTTGTCCACACCCCCCTGTGCGATCAGACGCCCCTTCAGACACCTCTTCGGGCGCCCTCGCCAAGCCCCTCGCGCTTGAGCGCCACCAGCAACAGCGAAATCGCCGCCGGCGTCAGCCCCGGCACCCGCCTCGCCTGCCCCACCGTGCCCGGCCGGTGCTTCTCCAGCTTCTCCACCGCCTCGGCCGACAAGCCCCTCACCCCCCCATACGCGAAGTCCGCCGGAATCCTCCACCCGTCCCACGCCTCCGCCTCCCGCGCCGCCGCCCGCTCCGCCATCACGATGTAGCCCTCGTACTTCACCTCCACCTCCACCTCCTCCACCACGTCCGCCGCCAGCTCGGGCCACCCCTCCCCCGCTCCCTCCGCCAGGCTCGCGTACGTCACCTCCGGCCGCTTGAGTCGCGCCGCCAGCCCCGTGCGCTTGAGCCGCTCCACCTCCCCACGCACCGCGCGCTCCCGCGCCTCCACCCGCTCGGCCAGCTCGCGCCCGACCAGCCCCACCCGCGCCCCGTACCGCACGAGCCTCAGGTCCGCGTTCCCCTCGCGCAGCCGCAGCCGGTGCTCCGAGCGGCTCGTGAACATCCGGAAGGGCTCGTCCACCCCGCGCGTCACCAGCTCGTCCACCAGCACCGCCCCGTGCGCCTCGTGCCGCCCCAGCTCCAGCGCCGGCTCGCCCTTCACCTTCAGCCCCGCTTGAATCCCCGCGTACAACCCCTGGAAGGCCGCCTCCTCATAGCCGCTCGTGCCGTTGAGCTGCCCCGCGAAGTACAGGCCCTCCACCCGCTTCGTCTCCAGCGTCCCGTGCAACTGCGTGGGCGGCGCGTAGTCGTACTCCACCGCGTAGCCATAGCGCGCCACCTCCACCCGCCCGAGCCCCGGCAGCGTGCGCAGGAAGTCGAGCTGCACGTCCGCGGGCAGGCTCGTGCTCAGCCCCGCCGGGTACACCAGCGGCGAGTCGGGCCCCTCGGGCTCGAGGAACACCAGGTGCCGCTCGCGCGCGGAGAAGCGCACCACCTTGTCCTCCAGCGACGGGCAGTAGCGCGGCCCCCGGCCGACGATCTCTCCCTGGTACAGCGGCGAGCGGTGCAGGTTGTCGCGCAGAATCTGGTGCGTCTCGGGCGTGGTGTACGTGAGCGCGCACGTGACGGCGGGCTGGCACGGAAACCCCGCGCCCTCCCCGCCCAGCTCCCGCGCCCACTTCGTGCGCAGGGAGAGCGGACGCGGGGGGAAGTCGCCGGGCTGGGGCTCGAGCGCGGCCCAGTCGATGCTGTCGCGCACCAGCCGCGCCGGGGTGCCCGTCTTGAAGCGGCCGAGCGTGAAGCCCAGCGCGCGCAGCGAGTCGGACAGGCCACGCGCCGCCTCGTCCCCGAGCCGTCCGCCCACCTCCTTCTTCTCGCCCACGTGCATGAGCGCCTGGAGGAAGGTGCCGGTGGTGAGCAGCACCGCGCGCGCCGCCACCTGCGTGCCGTCCCCGAGCACCACGCCCGCCACGCGTCCGCCCTCGGCCACCACCTGGGACACCTCGGCCTCGTGCACCGTGAGGCCCGGCTGGCCGAAGAGCACCGCCTGCATGGCCCGGGCGTAGGCGTCGCGGTCGCACAGCACGCGCGTGGCCTGCACCGCCGGGCCCTTGGAGGCATTGAGCGTCTTGAAGTGCGTGCCGGTGAGGTCCGCCACCCGGCCCATCTCCCCGCCGAGCGCGTCCAGCTCGCGCACCAGGTGGCCCTTGGCCGTGCCACCCACCGCCGGGTTGCAGCTCATCACCGCGGCGCGCTCGCGCTTGAGCGTGAGGGCGAGCGTGGACAGGCCCATGCGCGCGCACGCGAGCGCCGCCTCGCTGCCCGCGTGCCCCAGCCCCACCACGATGACGTCGTATGCCTGCTTCATGCCGCTATCTCACGCGCCCGCCCTCCGAAGGCAAGAGGCCCCCTCCCCTCGCTGGCCCGCCCCCCGCTCCCGCCCCCTCGGCACGAAGCCACGGGCCCGGATGATTTTCCTCCACCTCTCCAGGCGCCATCGGCTATCCCGCCCGGGCCCTCGGACCGGGAGTCCGGGGACAACACCTCGCGGCGCGCGCTCGCGCGACCGCTCCTCCTGGAGATGAACCCCATGAACAACAAGTGGATTGTGTGTCTGGCCCTCGCGCTCACCGGCTGCGGCGGCAGCGGCCTCGGCGGCACGTGGAAGGGCGAGGCCGCCGGCTGGTCCGTGACCGTGGTGCTCGACGAGGCCACCGAGCAGAGCGGGACGAGCTACTTCACGGGCACCGTGAGCAGCAACAAGCCGGCCTGCTTCACCAACGGCACCGCGGCGGCCACGCTCGTCAGCGGCAAGACCGCGCAGATCCTGTCCAACTCCTCGGGCTCCGCCGCCAATACGACCGTCGTGGACATCTCCGGGGAGCTGTCCGGCAACACGCTCGTCGGCTACTTCGAGGCGACCAGCACCGCCTCGGAGTGCGACACGGCTCGCACCGCCATCACGCTCACGCGCCAGTAACCCGAGTCCCGCAGGCGGCTCCTGGCTTCCCGACCCCTCGCGCCGGGAGCCGCCTCGGCCCCCCCCTCCAGCGGCCCCCTCCTCACTCCCCGTCCGTCCCCCGAGGTCTCGCCAACTGTTCAGTGGAGATTTTTCTCCACCGACCCAGGTTCCATCGGCTATCCCACCGGAACACCTTGGCCGCGGGCCCGGGTGCAGCACCTCGCGGCCGGGCGCGTAACCTGCTTCTCACTGGAGAGGACTCATCATGAAGAACTGGATTCTGTGTGTCGCCCTCGTCGTCGCCGGCTGCAACGCATGCGGTGGTGACGACGGTGGTGGCGGCGGTGGCGGCGGCGGCGGTGGTGGTGGCGGCGGCACCAACGCCTACCTCGGCACGTGGAAGGGCGAGGTCTCCGGCTGGTCGGTGAGCCTGGTGATCAAGGAGGCCACCGAGCTGAACGGCGTGACCTTCGTCACGGGCACGGCCAGCACCAACAAGGCCTCCTGCTTCAGCACCGGCGACCTGAGCGGCAACTTCAACCCCACCTCGGGCGCGACCCTCACCGCCGTCAGCAACGACGGCAACACGCAGATCAACGTCCTGGGCCCCGTGGCCAACGGCAAGATCACCGCCAAGGTCGAGGCGCAGGGCGAAACCGCCGACTGCACCTTCCAGAGCCTCTCCACCACGTTCACCCGTCAGTAGCCTCCCCCCCGGGGCCCGGCGTCTCCGGGCCCGGGTGGACCCGGCGCCTCCCCCCCGTTCCACAGAGAGCGGAGGGAGGACACGCGGCCCTCTCGGCGCAGCGCGCGGAAGAAGGCGCGCACGTCCTCGAGGAAGAGTCCCCTCCGGCGCGTGGGCCCTGGAGCCCCGAGCCCCAGGGCCCGGCGATTCACGGCGCGGCCGGAGCCGTGACGGGCGCCGGGGCGGCCTTCTTCTTCGCGCCCTCGAAGTCGCCCGCCTTCACCACCGTCACCTGCTTCCAGTCGAGCACCCGCGCGAGCGCCGCGCGCACGTCCTCGGGCTTGAGCGCGCTCATGCGCTTCTCGAACGCGGCGTCGTAGGCGAGCGTGCGGTCGTAGTACAGGTACGAGGCGAGCGTGCGCGCCAGGCCCGAGTCATCCGCGCGGCCCGTGCGCCGGTACTCCAGGAGCCCCGCGCGCGCCTGCTCCAGCTCCTGCGCGCTGAAGCCCTTCTGCAGCACCTTCTCCACCTCCTCGCGCATGGCCGTCTCCAGCCGCTCGGCGTTCTGCGGCGCGTAGATGGCGAACGTGGAGAACATGCCCACGGGGTCCAACGCCCCCGCGTTGAGCGAGCTGCTCACCGAATAGGACAGGCCGTCCTTCTGGCGCACGCGCGTGGCCAGGCGCGAGTTGAGGAAGCCGCCGCCGAGCAGGAAGTTGCCGAGCACCAGCGCCGGGTAGTCCGGCGAGTCATCGCGCAGCGCGAGCCCCTCGCCCGCGAAGAAGAGGGCGTTGGCCTTGTCCGGCGTCTCCACCACGAGCGCCTGGGCACCCGCCTTGTAGGGCCGCGACGGCACGCGCTCGTAGGGCGCGGGGCTCTTCCAGCCGCCGAAGAGCTCGGCCACCTGCGTCTTGAGGGCCTCGGCGTCGAAGTCACCCACCGCGGAGAGCTCGCCATTCGAGGCGCCGTAGAAGTCGCGGTGGAAGGCGCGCGCCTGCTCGAGCGTGGTGCCCTTGGCCTCGGCGAGCGACTCCTCGTAGGTGCTCACGTAGTAGGGGTGGCCCGAGGGGTAGGGCGAGAGCGCGCGAGCGAAGGCGAGGCGGCCCTGGTAGGCGGGCTCGCTGCGCTGGTTCTCCAGGGAGGCGAGCCGCTCCTGCTGCGCGAGGGCGAACTCCTGGGCGTCGAAGGCCGGCTCGCGCAGCATCTCCGCCACGAGCTTCATCACCTCGGGAAGGCTCGCACGGGGCGCCTCCACCGAGACACCGGCGCTGGTGAGCGAGCCCGACACGGACACCCGGGCCTTGAGCTTGTCGAGCGCGTCGCGCATTTCCTGGCGGGTGTGCTTCGTGGTGCCGCGCATGAGCAGCACGCCGGCGTATTCCGCCGCGCCCGAGCGGCCGGTGAGCGCCTTCTCCGTGCCCCAGCGCAGCGACATGGCCACGCTCACCATCTCCCCGCGCGTCTTCTTGGGCAGCAGCGCCAGCTCGAGGCCCCCCACCTGGGAGCGCGTGACGCGCTTCTCGATGTTGTCCGGCGACGGATCGAACGCCTCGCCCTGGGCGACGGCGGCGCGGCCCTGGTAGCCCTGGAGCATGCCGGCCACGTCCACGCGCGGGGGCAGCTCGGCGCGGTCCGGCCGGGCGGTGGGGAGGAACTCGCCGAGCGTGCGGTTGGAGGACTTGAGGTACTCGGCCGCCACGCGCGTGACGTCCGCGGGGGTGACGGCCTCGATGCGATCGCGGTGCAGGAAGAACAAGCGCCAGTCGCCGATGGCGGCCCACTCGGACAGCTCGATGGCGGCCCCTTCCGAGTCGTTGAGCGTCAGCTCCACCTGCTTGAGCAGGGCCGTCTTGGCGCGGCCCACCTCCTCGTCGGTGAAGGGCGTGCGCGCGGCGTCCTCGACGGTGGTGAGCAGCGCCTCGCGCGCGGCGTCGAGCGACTGGCCGTCGCGCACGGTGGCGCGGAAGGTGAGCACGCCCGGGTCGTGCAACTGCAGGCTGTAGCCGCCGGCGCTCGCGGCCTTCTTCGTCTCCACGAGCGCCTTGTACAGACGGCCCGAGGGCGTCATGCCGAGCGAGAGGGAGAGCACGTCGATGGCGGCGAAGTCGGGGTGGGCCCCTTCGGGCACGTGGTAGACGGTGGTGAGGGCGCTCACGTCGCCCACGCGGCGCAGGGTGACGCGGCGCTCGCCGTCCTGCACGGGCTCCTCGGTGTAGGTGACGGGCAGGGGCTGCTTGGGGGCCTTGAGGCGGCCGAAGGTCTTCTTCACCTCGGCGAGCGCCTGGGCGGGCTCGAAGCGGCCGGCGAGCACCAGCATGGCGTTATCCGGCCGGTAGTACTTCTTGTAGAAGGCCTGGAGCCTGTCGATGGGCACGTGCTCCAGGTCGGCGCGAGCGCCGATGGTGGACTTGCCGTAGTTGTGCCAGAGGTAGGCGGCGCTCATGACGCGCTGGCCGAGCACGCGACTGGGTTCGTTCTCGCCGCGCTCCAGCTCGTTGCGCACCACGGTCATCTCGGTGTCGAGGTCCTTCTTGGCGATGAAGCTGTTGACCATGCGGTCGGCCTCGAAGGAGAGCGCCCAGCGCAGGTTGTCGTCCGAGGCGGGGAAGGTCTCGAAGTAGTTGGTGCGATCGAGCCAGGTGGTGCCATTGGGGCGGGCGCCGCGCTGGGTGAGGGCCTGGGGCACGTTGGGAGTGGTGGGGGTGCCCTTGAACAGGAGATGCTCGAGCAGGTGGGCCATGCCCGTCTCGCCATAGCCCTCGTGCCGCGAGCCGACGAAGTAGGTGATGTTGAGGGTGACGGTGGACTTGGTGGGGTCCGGGAAGAGCAGGACGCGCAAGCCATTGTCGAGCCGGTATTCGGAGATGCCCTCGACACTGGTGAAGGGAGCGGGGAGGGTGGCAGTCGCCGGTGTGGCGGGCGCCTTGGCGAGCGCGGGAGCGGAGACGAGCAACAAGCCCAGGCCGAGCAGGCGCAGGCGGGAGGGGAGGGACATGCGGGAAGCCTCGAAGCGCGAGGGGTGGGCCAGATGGCGTCTGGAAGCTACCAACCAGACGGGGCCCGAGGGTGTTCCCGAGAAGAAAAGGGGAGGGGGAATGCGGCGGGGGCTCTGGCTTGACTCACCCCGCTTGAACGTTTCCAGTCCGGGGGATGAAGCCGCACCGCGCGTGGGGAGGCTGGCCGCTGCTCGTCCTCTGCCTCGAGTCCGCGTGCGTCACCTCCCCGCGAGGGCGCGTCGTGCCCGCAGCTTCGCCCGACCGCGCGCCGACCATCGAGTCCACCCTGGACGTCCTGGAGCCGGGCGCCGTCCCTCCGCGTCCGGTGCCAGTTGCAGGGACTTTGTTCACGCGCGGTTCGGGGAGCGTTTTGTCCGCGACGCTCACCGCGACGTGACTGAGCACGAGCCAACCAACGCCAAAGCGGCGAGTACTCCGGCTGACACATCAGAGGCGGGGCTCCTTTTGCGAATGATTCCAGTGGGTATGACGAGGTTGGCCGTTGGTCCAGGCTCCTCGGGGGTCGCCATGCAACAAGCCCGTGTTGTCGGTCGCGGTCAACCGTGCCGCCCGGTATGGCTCGTTCTGGCATTTGGGTGTTTATCAACGAGCGCCGCTGGGGACGGTGGCAGCATCGCGCTCACTCAGGCCGAGTGCAACCCGACCGACAGCACCGTCACCTGTTGTCTCAAGCAGAACCCAGGCCAATACGATCGGTGTGGTGCAACACCTCCGACCGAGGCCACGCGCCCCAACAATCTCCTGAAGGAAACGCAGTGTAAAGCCTGTTACGAGGCATGTATGCGTCACGGGTTCTGGCCGTGGCAAGCCAACGACAAGCCCTGTCCTGGAGCCTGATCATGGAGACCCCACGCCAGGAGCGCGCCACGACGTTCGGTGAGGAGATCGATCTCCTCTTCATGGAATTCATGAAGTCAGATGCGCCCTACGAACAATGCAGGCGCGAACTCCTGAAACTGGAGAAACGCTGGCTGCAAAAGGCAAAGACTCCAGCCCAGCGCCTCGCGGTGCAGCGCATCATCGCGAAGACCCTCCTCACCGAGGCATTCGGATTCGGCATGCCGTGGAAGGAGTTCGGTCGGTGGCTTCGTCGTATCCAGAATCTCGGCTTCCGCGATCTGGGGATGCGCGTCCACGTCACCTGCCTCTACGTACAATCCCTTCACCTCTTTCCCCGGCAGGCTCGTGAGGCGTGGGCCATGTTGGAGGACACGGAGCGAAGGGTGCGCCGACTCCGCCGGGAGCGCCCCCTGCGCGAGGAACATCTGGAGGCCATCGCGCACGCGAAGAAGGTGGCCCGCGTGCCACCGCCCCCTCCTCGATGACGTGATCGACGACGGCGCCGAACCGGACCACAAACCCCGGCCCTTCATCGGCGACCCGCTCCGAGGAACACGAGTTCGGAGGTCATGCTACGCTCCAGCACCTCGGAGGTGGTTCTCGTGGCACTCGTCTTCAGGCACCCAGAACCCGGGGAGATGGTCGGCGACTATCGCATCCTGGAGAAGCTCGGCTCCGGTGGATTTGGCACGGTCTTCAAGGCGGAGCGCGGCGGCCTCTTCTTCGCCGTGAAGATGCTTCGCGCGACCGCGCTCGACGCACGCGCGCGAAGAGAGATCAGCATCCTTCTTCAACTGGAAAATCCCTGCGTCGCCCGCTTTCGCGCGTGCGACCGGTGGCTTGATCCAAAATTCGGGACTCCCTACCTCGTCATGGACTTCGTCCCCGGCATGACGCTGGAGGAGTTCGCCAAGGAGGAGAACCCCTCGGCGCGCGAGTCCGCTCGCATCCTGTTGGAGACCGCACTCACCCTCGGGGAAGTCCACGTCCAGGGCGTCTTTCATCGAGACCTGAAGCCCGAGAACATCCTCATCAAGAGCAGGAACGAGCGGCCCGTGCTGATCGACTTCGGAGTCGGCACCTATGCCGGTGCTCCCGTGATCACCCCGTTCGGTCTACCGCCAGGGACGTATGAGTTCCGCTCGCCGGAGGCGTATCTCTTCAGCCGCTCGAACCGCGAACTCGTCCACTACGAGTTCAGTGCGAGCGATGAACTGTGGGCGCTCGGCGTCAGCTTCTATTGGCTCCTGACCAACGTGCTTCCGTTTGGCGACAGGAACAATTGGGAGGGCGGCGGACTCGCGGAGCGGATCATCCGTCAGAGGCCCATGGCTCCGCACGTTCTCAACTCGCGAGTCCCGCGCGCCCTCTCCGACATCTGCATGAAGATGTTGGAGAAGAAGCCGGAGGAGCGTTACGCGAGCGCCGTGGAACTGTGTGCCGTCCTGGGGGGCGCCCTGGCCGCTGCCGGGGAGGACGCACTCTGGGACCTCCCGCTGTTCGATCCAGACTCGCCCGACACCCAGACGACCGAGGAAGAGCCGTCCCTGGTGGATGCGCACGAGGACGAAGAGACACGCATGCTGCGCAAGTGGGCGAGGGCCCAGCCTCGACGCGGACGGAAGCCGAAGAAGGGAGCCGAGCCCGCTCCGAATCAGGACGATGTTCCCACTGTCGCGGCGGAGCCGGAGCCCGATGACGCTCTCCCCGTGAAGGTCCCTGAAGGGCTCGCCGCCGCGAGGACGCGTGCCTTTCCCCATCTCGAGGAAGGGCTTGCCTCTTCACCGGAGAGCGCCGGACACGGCCAGGAGAGCGAAGCACCACGAGTCCCGGCCCCTGCCGAAGCACCGCGAGCAACCGCGGCTCCGCCCACTCGGATGTCGCGCCGTCGCGCTTGCTTCGCGGCCGCGGCGGGGCTCGCCGTCGTGGTGCTCGGCGCGGTCCTGTTCGCCACGTCGCCGCGCGCTCCGCCTGGGGTGGGTCCACTCGGTGCGTCATCCGAGGCCGTTCCCACCCGACAAGCCGAGTCCGGCCGTGAAGTGGCGCAATCCGCGAAGCCGCTGGATCCTCCAAGCGGAGAAGGCGCAGAGCCCACGGTGGGCTCCATCTCCGCGCCTGGGATGACCATGATGCTTCGCAAGGATGACAGCGGCGAGAAGCCCCCACAGAAGAAGACAAAGGTTCTCGGACGCGCGGCCAAGGTCATCGGTACGGGCCTGGTTTGCAATGCGTTGGCGGGATGTCCGCCCCCTCAACAAGTGAGGCAGACTCCGGAGTCTGCTCCGTGTCCGGCGGGTGCGGTCGAGACGATGGAGACGCTCGGCATCGACATCGGGGACCTACATGACGCGGTCTTCCAGGTTTCCCCCGCTCAATACATCCCCGTGAGAGAGGGGGACACAACCATCGAGTTGCTCGGGGGCTGGGGCAAGTTGCCGGATGCGACCCTCTTGTCTGGGCGGCTGATTTTCGGAGATGGGCGCGTATACGCAAGACTCACCGAGGCCAAGGTGCCGGGCGGAGGGACATTCAAGGTCTGCATGGAAATGCACGACGAGCAAGGCAGGAGAGGCGCAGGCCGGAAGCCGGATGGCGGACCGGAGAGCGTACGGATCTTCTCCTCGGTGGCCGTGAAAGCCGTCAACAGCTTCGAGTAGAGGCCAGCCGAATGGCCAGTACCATCACCGGGCTCAGTCATCACGGAGCCCGGAGACGTGATAGAGGCGGACACCGTCTCTGCTTTGGAGTCTTCTCCCCGTGTCTGCTTCGTCACCTGCTGCGTTCCTGATGCTGGTTCTTCTCGCGGGGAACTCCGCCACTGCTCAAACCTGCCCTCCACCTGGAGAGCTGGAAGACCGCTGCATCGAGCTGACAGCGCAAGGGGCCCACGAAGTTTCCGAAGTGCAGCTCAGTCCAGGGCAGCCCACGACCTTCCGCTTCGACTCGGATGTGCGTGCGGACGGGATGACGCTGGAGAATCGCGAGCACTTCGAGGTGGCACCTGGAAAGCGGCTCATCACGCTTGAACCCTCGGAGAAAGCGCGCGGTGCGAAGCCCAGCACGTTGACGGTGTGCTTCGCGGATGGCTCGGCTCCTGCTTGCACCTCCTTCCGGCTGATCATTCATCCCGCGATGGGCGAGCGCCGGGTGGAGATCTTCCGCCACGCGCGTTCGCTGGATTCCGTCCAAGCCGAGTTGAGGAAGACGCGCGAGGAAAACACGGGACTGCGCGCGGAAGTCCAACGGATGCGCGCGGAACGAGACAGGCCGGATGGGCTCATTGGCCTGTTCGCTTCCGGCATGATGGGAGGAGAGGGCATCCCGTCTCACAACATCACCGAGTCCATCACCGCGCGCGAGAGCAACACCCTCCAGCAAAGTAAGGTGAAAACGCTTCGCGCTCCTGGCCGAGTTGCCATGGAGTTGTGGCTGGAGAACCCGGACACGGCGAAGTCGTGGACGCCGCGAGGCGCGGTGCTCGTCGGCGCCAAGGGCGAGCGGCTGGACGCGACCTTCTGGCCAGCCGAGCCAATCCCCTCGGGGGAGCGGCGGAGCATCTGGATCGAGGTAATGGCCCCGAAAAAACGAACCGAGGGCACCTTCACCTTGAAGCTCTGGGAGGCTGACGGCCAACGAACCTTCGTCATCGGGAACGTGACCTTCCCGACGTTGGCCGTGGCGCCAGGGCTTTGATGCGAGCCCTGGTGGGCCTTGCCTGACGCTCCCTCGCCGCACCGAGCTACCAGCAGCGCGCGGCGAACACGGCGAGCAACGGTCGGTTGCTTGACTCTCCTTGTCTGACCGTCTTCAGTCCGTGCGATGCAGCGGAAACGCGCCGTGTCTACCCGTCGTCTCGTGAACCCACGTCCGCGGGGAATGAAGCCGCACCGCGCGTGGGGAGGCTGGCTGCTGCCCGTCCTCTTCCTCGAGTCCGCGTGTGTCACCGCCCCGCCGCGAGGGAGTGGGGTGCCCGCGGCGGAGCCCGGCCCCGCGCCGGCCATCGAATACACCCTGGACGTCCTGGAGCCGGGCGCCGTCCCTGCGCGTCCGGTGCCCCTCCCCCCGGCCGAGTTCCAGCGGGCCCTGCGGCGGCTCTCACGCGACATGCGGCTGACGGGGGCCCCCGCGCACGAGGCCGCCCGCACGCTGTTGAACGCGCCGCCGCCACCGGAGCCGGACGTCGAGCACCTGGACATGCAGGGCCAGTGGCTGCTGGAGCACTACGGCGGCCAGAGCTACACCTTCGTGCCCTTGAGCCAGACGGGCCTGGTGCCCCTGTCGCCCGAGGCGGAGGAGGCCTTGAGGGTGAAGTACCTGAGGTGGTGCGAGCGCCGGGGCGGAGGCGACTGTCTGGGGTTGTTGGAGGATGGGCCCCATCTGCGCGCGGAGGACCGGCGCACCCTGGCGCTGGCGCTGGCGTTCGGCCCGGTGCTGGACGAGACGCGCGCGGCGCTCGGGCGCGAGTTGCTGGACGTGAGGGCCATGGTGTCCCTGATTGTCTGGACGGTGGCGCTCTACTGCGCGGCGTGGGTGGTGCCCGAGCCCACCACCAAGGCCCTGGCCGCGGGGCTCACGGTGATTCTGCTGGCGTGGCTGGGGGTGGAAACCCTGTGGGGGCTGATGGACGGCTACAGCCGCATGGCCATGGCGGCGCGCGAGGCCACCACCTTCGAGGAGTTGCGCGCGGCGGGTGAGGGCTTCGGCACGGTGCTGGGGGAGGACGCGGCGCGGACGATGATTCTGGCGGTGACGACGCTCGGCGGGCGCACGCTGGGAGAGATGGCGGCGCGGGTGAAGTCCCTGCCGGGCCATGGGCTGGCGGGAGCGCGGTGGAAGGCGCAGGGAGGGAGCGCGGTGCTGGAGCCCGGCATGGCGCTGTCGGGCGAGGAAGCCCTGGCGCAGACGGTGGCGACAGTGCAGCAGGTGGCGATGTCGGCCCGAGGCCCCCTGGCGGTGGTGATGCTCAAGCAGGGTGGGGGGAAGGGTTCGGGGGGAGGTGGCTCCACCACCCTCATTCGCCACCGGGGCGGCAACGTGCAGGTGGAGCTCGCCAATGGACAACGCTGGCATCTGCCACGCGGTAAATCCCTGGCGGATATTCCCACGACAGACAAGGTGGGGGACCAGCTCCAGGAGGCGGTTACCCAGGCCGCGAGGGAATGGGGGCCCGGAAGGCTCACTCCCAATGAGCAAATTGCCATCCAGGATGCCCTGAGCAAGGGCAAGTATTGGCTGGCTCGGCTCCTGGAGCGTGAGGCCCGGGGGCGTTACGTGCAAGAACGGGTAAAAACCCAATTTCAGTCGCTCTACAAATTCGATCTCAACAAGGGTGTGGATGTAATTGACATGTCAACAGGCCGCCAGTACGAGATTCTCTCCGGGACAGATTCGAACATGGCACGGCATGGCAGACGTATGGCGGGCGAATTCTTCCGGATGCTCACCTTTTGAGAGGAGTCGACCATGGGATGGCTCGAAAACGTCGTCTTCAGCGACCGGGTGATTGAAAACGAGCGCCTGGAATTAACGGACAAGAACTCACTCTACTATCTCAGCACCCACCTGACGCTGAAGAACTGCACGGTCGTCCTGAAGGTGCCCGCCAGGAACCTGGTCATCAATCAGGCCCGGTTCATCGACTGCACCTTCGAGGTGAAACAGGAGTTGAAGAAGAAGCAAACGTGGGTGTTGGCCTCGCTCAAGGGCTGCAAGTTCAAGGGCAACCTGTCGGACTGTGACTTCGGCCATTGGCCCGGCTATGCGCCCGGCTGGGAGCACGGCTCCATCGAGGACTGTGACTTCTCCGAGGCCCGCCTGGACGGCTGCCGCATCATGGGCTGCGACCCGGCCACCGTGCGCTTTCCCAAATGGCCCTGCTTCACCCTCCTGGATCCCGTCCGCAACAGCCGCGCGCTCAAGAGCGCCACCTGGCCCGGACGCTTCGGCCGCATCGTCATCGACGGCCTCGCCAACTACCCCGCCGACACCCGCGCCCTCACGTTCCACGCTCCCTTCCAAGCGAAGTACTTCGACATCACCCCGGAAGCACTCCAGGCCGTCATCCAGCAGTTCGACTGCATCCTCTCCTGACACCACGAGAAAAGCCTCGCCGCCCCCGCGCTACCAGCAGCGCGCGGCGAACGCGGCGAGTTCGCGGTTGAAGCGCCGGGCATCCTCCCAGAAGGGCGAGTGGCCCGTGCCCCCGAAGATGGACACCTGGGCATGCGGCACCACCGAGGCGATGTGCCAACCCGAGGCGGGCAGCACCACGCGATCCTCCTGCCCATGCGACACGAGCACCGGCACCGACAGCCGCCGCAGCACGTCGTCGTTGTCCACCGAGCGCGAGCCGAGCGCCTCGCGCACGTGGGCCGGCACCCCCTCGGTGTACGCGAGCACCAGGCGCCGCGTCTCCCGCGACACCTCCTCGTGGTGCAACAGCGACACGAAGGTCTCCAGCGCGGCGTGGCTCAGCGGCTCCTCGGGCGTGAACAGCCCGGGGATGAGCGAGAGCATCTGGGGCGCGAGCAGCCCGAACGCCTCCTCCGTGCCACTCTTCACCATGGCGGACACGAAGTTCACCCCCGCGATGTGCTGCTCTCCGTGGTGGCGCAGGTAATCACAGACAACCATGCCGCCGTAGCTCCACGCCACCAGCAGCGGGTTGTCCAGCCCGAGCCCGGTGATGACCGCCTGGATGTCGTCGGCCCACAGCCGCCCCTCCCCATACGCCCCGCGCGGCTTGTCCGAGTCCCCATGCCCCCTCAAATCCAACGCCACCAGCCGGAAGCCCAGCCCCAGGGCGCTGTGCAATTGCCGCCGCCACGCGCGGTGACACTGGGAAAACCCATGGATGAACAGCAGCGGCGGGCCATGGATGTCTCCCGCGTCATGCACGCGCAACGCCACGCCTCCCCCCCCGCGCACGGTATGCACCCGGCGGGTGATGGACTCGGGGAAGGGGCTGTCCACGCCCGTCGGGGTGGAGCGCGAGGATGACGGGAGCGCGAGGAAAGGTGTGGGGGAATCCATGGTGGCTTCGGTCCGGGACTGCGAGGTCTTGAGCGCCAGAAGGAATAGTCATCAGGGCAAACGATGAAGACCCCTCGGTGCGTTTCCGGTGACTGGAAGGAGGCAGGCGCTCGCTTCGAGCGTCCACGGGTGAACAACCCTTCCCCAGCAGGCGCGCCGGGCGCACGGCTCGCGAGCGTGGTAAGCCAGACCCCTTCGTCCGAGTCAGGAGTCCTCGCGCATGAAACGCTTCTTCATCGGTTCACTCGCCGTGGTGGGCGGCGTCGCCCTGCTCTTCGTCGCGGCCATCGTCGGGCTCGCCTGGCTCGCGGCGTCGAGCAGGCCGGGCGTGCCGGACAACGTGGTGCTGGAGCTCGACATCACCGAGCCCCTGCGCGAGCACGTGCCGGAGGACTCGCTGACGAGCGCCTTCGGCGAGCACCCGCCCACGGTGCGCGACGTGGTGGACGCCCTGGAGCGCGCGGGGGAGGACGGACGCGTCAAGGGCCTGCTGGTGCGGCTGGAGGGTCCCGCGGGCAGTACAGCCGTGGTGCAGGAGTTGCGTGACGCGGTGAAGGCATTCCGCTCGCGGGGCAAGAAGGCGTGGGCGTACGCGGACACCTTCGGCGAGGACACGAGCGCCACGGGCACCTACTACCTGGCCTCGGCGTTCGACGCCATCTACGTGCAGCCCTCGGGGGACGTGTCGGTGACGGGGGTGGGGCAGGAGACGCCCTTCGCGCGCGACGCGCTGGTGAAGCTCGGCGTCAAGCCGCAGATGGGCAAGCGCCACGAGTACAAGGCCGCCGTCAACACCTTCACCGAGCAGACGTACACCGAGCCGCACCGCGAGGAGTCCACGCGCTACCTCACGAGCATCTTCGAGCAGATGCTGCGGGGCGTGTCCGAGGGCCGCGGCCTCACGCCCGAGGCGGTGCGCGCCGCCATGGACGAGGCGCCGCTGCTCGGCGCGCGGGCGCTGGAGTTGAAGCTCGTGGACGGGCTGCTCTACCGCGACGAGGTGCTCGAGAAGGTGAAGGACACGGCGGGAGAGGGCGTGAAGCGGCTGTACCTGGAGAAGTACCTCGAGCGCGCGGGGCGGCCCCACACGCGGGGGCCGGTGGTGGCGCTCGTCTACGGGGCGGGCACCATTTCCCGCGGGCGCAGCGAGTCCAACCCCATGTCGGGCGAGGACACGCTGGGCGGAGAAACGGTGGCGGCGGCGCTGCGCAAGGCGGTGGCGGACGCGCGGGTGAAGGCCATCCTCTTCCGGGTGGACAGCCCCGGGGGCAGCTACGTGGCGAGCGACACGGTGCGCCGCGAGGTGCAACGCGCGCGCGAGCAGGGCAAGCCCGTCATCGTGTCCATGGGCACGTACGCGGCCAGCGGCGGCTACTTCATCGCCATGGACGCGGACAGAATCGTCGCCCAGCCGGGCACGCTCACCGGCAGCATCGGCGTGTACGGCGGGAAGATGGTGACGGCGGAGCTGTGGGCGAAGCTGGGCGTGAGCTGGGAGGCGCTCGGCGTGGGGAAGAACGCCACCATGTACAGCAGCTCGCTCGAGTTCACCCCGGAGCAGCACGCCAAGAACGAGGCGTCGCTCGATCGGGTGTACGAGGACTTCACGGCGAAGGCGGCCGCGGGCCGCAAGCTGCCGGTGGAGAAGCTGCGCGAGGTGGCCCGCGGCCGCGTCTGGTCCGGCGAGGACGCCAAGG
The DNA here is from genome assembly GCF_002305875.1 of Cystobacter fuscus. Classification (NCBI taxonomy): domain Bacteria; kingdom Pseudomonadati; phylum Myxococcota; class Myxococcia; order Myxococcales; family Archangiaceae; genus Cystobacter; species Cystobacter fuscus. The sequence continues at coordinate 12,343,384 of NZ_CP022098.1, forward strand.
AGAAGGGCCTGGTGGACGAGCTGGGCGGCTTCCCCGTCGCGCTGCGGCTCGCCAAGGAGGCGGCGAAGCTGGAGGGCGAGGTGCAGGTGGAGCTCTTCCCGAGGGAAAAGGACACCGCGGAGATACTGGCGGACCTGCTCGGCGAGCGCCGCGGGGACAACAGCGATGACGTGGAGGCGGGCACGGGCGTGGCGACACCCCTCAAGCCCGTGCTCGCCCGGACCCAGGCGCTCTACCGGCTCGCGGTGAGGCTCGGCCTCGTCGAGGAGCGCCAGCACGTGCTCGCCGCGCCGGTGCCGGACACCACCTGGTAGGGCCCGTGGGACGAGCCGCCGGAGCACTCCCCCCCCGTGCCCCGGCGGCTCAAACTCCACCCTTCAGCGCACCAGCTCCAGCACGGGCTCGGCGGGCGGCCACCAGAGCGCGGACAGCTCCAGCGCGAGCCCGGGGAAGGGCTCCGCGCGGACGATGGCCTCGCCCTCGTGGGTGCTGACGAGGAGCCAGCCGCGCTTGACGCGCTGGAAGCACTCCAGCGTGCGGGCCAGCGGATCCACCAGCCACACCTGCGACACGCCCGCGCGCGCGTAGACGGGCAGCTTGCGCGTCCTGTCCAACACCACCGAGCCGGGGCCGAGCACCTCGCACACCCAGTCCGGCGCCAGACGCATGAAGGGCTCCCCGGGGTTGGCGGCCTCGGCGAGCCGCTCCGCGCGCCAGCCGGCCAGGTCCGGCACCAGCACGTCCCGCCCCAGGCGCAGCTCCGGCGCGCGCAGCAAGCACCAGCGCCCCGCGCCTGAGCGCCGCGGCGCCAGCCGCTCCCCGAGTTCCACGCCCAACATGAAGGCGGCACGCGCCTGGATGTCGGAAGGCCGAGGCGACGCCACCAATTCCTCGTCGAGGATCTCCCCCACCCACCCCGTGGGCATGGCCTCGAGGGCCGAGTACGCCACCGCCTGGCTGTTGCACATCGAAATCACCCTGTCCTCCCATGGCCGTGAAGGCCGCTCCGGGAGCAGCACTATAAGGACGGGTCTGACATGCCTCCCCGGCGGGGGAGCGGGCGTTACTTGCCGATGCAGAAGCGCTGGAAGATGGCGTCGAGCAGGGCCTCGGAGACGTGCGTGCCGGACACCTCGCCGAGCGCTTCCAGGGCGAGCCCCACCTCGCCGGACACGGCCTCGAGCGTGGAGACGCGCAGCGCCTGCCCGGCGCGCCCCAGGGCCTCGGCCGCGCGGCGCAGCGCGTCCGCGTGACGCTCGGAGACGAGCGCGACGGCACCGGGCGCGCCCCCGCCCCACAGGCGCGAGAGCATCCCCGCGCGCAGGGTCTCCACGCCCTCGCCGGTGAGGCCGCTGACGGCCAGCGCGCCGTCTCCGCTCTCCCCGCTCCGGGCCCCGCCCGCGCGCACGTCGCACTTGCCCGCCACGCGCAGGACGGGCGTGGCCCCCGCGTCCTCCTCCCAGCGCCGCGCCGCGCGCGCGTACTCGCCGGGGGGCAGCACCAGCACGGCCAGGTCCACCGTGGCGAGCACCTCGCGGGTGCGGGCGATGCCCAGCGCCTCCACGCGCCCCGGCGCCTCGCGCAGGCCCGCGGTGTCCAGCAGCGTGACGCCCAGGCCCTCCCACTCGAGCCGCGCCTCGAGCACGTCGCGCGTGGTGCCCGGCTCCTCGTCCACGAGAGCGCGCGCCTCGCCGACGAGCCGGTTGAAGAGCGTGGACTTGCCCGCGTTGACGGGCCCGTAGAGCGCCACGCGCGCCCCGCGGCGCACGAGCCGTCCCCGCCCCGCCTCGGCGAGCAGCGCCTCGGCCTCGGCGCGCGAGGCGGCGAGCCGGGGCTCCACGTCCGCGTCCGCGCCCTCGGCCTCCTCGGGGAAGTCGAGCACGCCCTCGAGGTCCGCGTGCAGCGCGCGCAGGGGCTCCTCCAGCGCGCGCACCCGGGTGGCCAGCGCTCCGGCGAGTCCCGCCGCGGCGGCGCGCACGGCCGCCTCCGAGTCCGCGGCCACCAGGTCCGCCACGGCCTCGGCCCGGGTCAGGTCGATGCGGCCATGGAGGAAGGCGCGTCGGGTGAACTCGCCGGGCCCGGCGGGACGCACCGCGGGGTGGGCGAGGGCACGCGCGAGCAGCAGCCGCAACAGGCGCGGGCCGCCATGGGCCTGCAACTCGACGACGTCCTCGCCGGTGAAGGAGTGGGGCGCGCGGAAGTAGAGGAAGAGCCCCTCGTCGAGCACGGCGCCGTGCGCGTCCACGAAGGAGGCGAGGTAGGCGTGGCGGGGCGTGGGGGTGGCGGGGATGCCGGGGGCGAGCAGCCGGCCCACCTCGAGGGAGGCGGGGCCGGAGAGCCGGAGGATGCCCACGGCCCCGGCGGTGGGGGCGGTGGCGAGCGCGGCGAGGGTGGCGGGAGGAGTCATGCGTCGGTAGCGCGCGGGCGCCCCGCCGTCACCACGTCAGGTGCGCGGCCCGGGCGCGGGTGAGGCCCCGCGAGCGGCGCGCTCCACGGCCTCGCGGTTGTCGACGATGTAGCGCTCCACGGCGTCGTCCTCCAGTTCCAAGTCCCTCAGCACGCCGGGGTACACGAACTTGAAGGCGGGGGACTCCTCGTCGCCCCGGAGCCGGAAGCTCATCTTCAGCACGGCCGCGCCGTACAGCTTGTCCTTGAGCGACTTGGCCTTGCCCATCTGCTCCCCTTTCAGTCGGTTGCGCCGCGAGGGGGTGTCACCCCTCGAGGTCATCCTCGTCATCATCCGCCGGCAGGATGCTCCGCTTGGGCAGCGGCGCGGCCTTGTCCGGCGTGAACACGACGCGCCGGTTGCGGCCCTCACCCTCACAGGCGACCTTGAGCCCCGGCACGTCACTCACGGCCTTGAGGACGCGCGCGCGGTCCTCCTGCTTCATTGTAACGAGGGCGTAGACGCGGCCCAGGGTGGCCGATTTCTCGGCGAGCGCCCGGGCAGCCACGCGCAGGGCGGCATCCTCGGCCACCTCCAGGGCGCGCTCATCGGCTTCCACGGGGCGCGCCGGGGCGGCCTTGGCGGGAGCGGGCGGGGCGGCCCTGGCGGGGCGGGCGGGGCGGCCTTGGCGGGGCGCGCCGGGGCGGGCGCGGGGGCACGAGGCGCGGGAGGAGCGGCGGGGGCCGGAGCGGCGGGAGCGGGCTCGCGTCGGGCGCGCTCGCCGCGGGGCTCCGGGTGGACGCCGGCACCCAGGAGCACGAAGCGGCGCTCGGTGCCCGGGCGGTGGAGCATCTTGTTGAGGAGGAACTGGAGCGAGTCCATCACCTGGCTGCGCTTGCCCGTCTCCACGCCCGGAGGCGCCCCGGCCTGGAAGTGCAGGGCGACGGCGAGGCTGCCATCGCTGGCCTCCTTGAAGTCGAGCCGGGCGGGAAAGCCCATGAGGCCGAGGATGTCGGAGAGCAGGCGCTCCACGCGCGGGCGCAGGTCGGCGCCCGGCGCGGAGGACGAGGCGGTGGAGGGCTGGCTGTCGCTCACTTGCTCTTGCCTCCGGCGGGGGCGGTGGCGGCCTGTCCTCGCTCGAGCCACTTGCGCAGCCCGTACTGCTGGGCGATCGACAGGAGGTTGTTGGTGAAGATGTAGAGCGCGAGCCCCGCCGGGTAGTTGAAGAGCGTGGCGGTGAAGATGATGGGGAGGAACCAGGTCATCAACCGGGCCTGGGCCGGGTCACCCATCTGCGGCTGGAGCTTCTGGGTGATGATCATGCTCACGCCCAGGGCGATGGGCAGCAGGTAGGTGGGGTCCTTGTAGGTGAGGTCGCGCCACACCGGGCCGAAGAAGGGCTCCTGGTAGATGTCGTAGCTGTTGCGCAGGGCGGTGAAGAGGGCGATCCACACCGGCATCTGGATGAGCATGGGGAGGCAGCCGCCGAGCGGGTTCACCTTGGCCTCCTGGTAGAGCTTCATCATCTCCATGTTCTGCCGCTCGCGGTCATCCGCGTACTTCTTGCGCAGCTCCTCGACCCGCGGCTGGAGCTTCTTCATGGCCTCCATGCTCACCATGGACCGGTGGGTGAGCGGCAGGAGCAGCGTCTTGACGAGCACGGTGAGCAGGATGATGGCCACGCCCCAGTTGCCCGTGAGGTTGTGGAAGAACTTCATGATGCTCACGAGCAGCTTGGCGATGACGGCCCAGATGCCGTAGTCGATCGTCTCGCCGAGCGGCGGGGCGTAGGCGCTCGCGGGGAGGCTGGCGGCCGTGCGCAGCTCGGGACCGGGCACCACGGCGAGCAGGTCCGGATCCTTGGGCCCCAGGTAGCCGCCGAAGCGGAACGTCACCGTCTGGCCGGGGGCGGCGGTGAGCGGGAAGGCGGCCACGACCGAGCGCGCCTGGGCGGTGGCCACCAGCTCGCAGCGGCCCTGCAGCGCCCCCTCCAGCGGGTAGAGCGCGGAGAGGAAGTACTGCTGATCGATGCCGAAGTAGTGCACGGGGCCGCGCAGCGTCTCGGGGTCGGGCTGCTTGTCCTCGGCCGCGAGCTTGTGCTTCTCCTCGCCCACGTGGCACGAGGCGTGGCTGAGGTTGCCCATGCCGCCGAAGAAGGACGGGGCGTGCTCGTTGGCCGGATCGATGGCGCGGCCGTAGTGCACCTTGAACTCCCCGGTGAGTGGCTGGGCCGAGGTGTTCTTCACCTGCACGGTGTAGAGGATCTCGAAGCCCGGCTGGGGCCACTGCACGCTCTTGACGACTTCCCACGGCCCCTGGCGCGCGGTGAAGGTGGCGCCGCGCTCGGCCGCCACCGACTCGTCGACCGCGTAGCGGGCATTGGCCGGCAGGGGCGTGGGGCCGTCGATGGAGACGGCGAGCGGCAGGGGCTGGGCGGGCACCGGCTGCGCCAGATTCATCTGCGGCGGCGGCGGCACCTCTCCGCCGAAGAGCAGCTTGTAGCCCTCGGTGACGCCCAGGTGCTGCTGCTCGCGCATCTTCGCGCCCTGGAGCACCGCCGCGGTCAGGCCCGCGCCCTCGGTGGAGAACGTGTAGTGCGTCTCGGTGCGCCGCAAATCCAACGCGCGCACGGGCGGGGCGGGGGTCTCGGCCACGGCGCCCGTGCCCTCGAGGGTGGAACCCGGGGAGGGCGGGGTACCGGGAGCCGGGGGCGTCACGGCCGGGGTGCCTCCGTCGGAGACCTCGGCCACCTGCGTGCCCGCGTCCGCGGCGCCCGCCTCGGGCGGCTTGGGCGCGAAGAAGGTGGTGAAGGCGTAGGTAAGCACCATCGCGAGCGCGAGCGCCACCAGCAGTCGCCGCTGGGAGTCGGCGGAGTTGGGCGAGAGCGGATCCAGGTCGTTCATAGGCAGGGAGCGGTCAGGGCACCGGGTCGAAGCCGCCCGGATGGAAGGGCTGGCAGCGCAAGAGGCGCCAGGTGATGAGGCGGAGGCCGCGGAGGGCGCCATGCTTCTGCAGCGCCTCCAGGGCATACACGGAGCAGGAAGGGTGGAAGCGGCAGGCCGGGGGCAGCCAGCGGGAAATCCACCGACGGTAGAAGCGGATGGGCAGCGCGAGGAGGAAAGCGAGCGGGCTCATCGAGGAGGAGACTCCCGGGGCACGGACGGGAAGAGCCGCTGCAGCTTGCGGGTGATGCCGTCGAACGCGCGCGACACGACGGGGAAGGGGGCATCCTTGGCGGACTGGCGCACCACCAGCACAACGTCCACACCCGGCGGCCATTGCCCGTGGCGCTTGCGGAAGCACTCGCGCAGCAGCCGCCGCAAGCGGGCACGCTCCACCGCATTGCCCACCTTGCTGGAGATGGTGAGGCCCACGCGGCAATGGGGCCGACCATTGGGCCTCACGAGCCCCAGGAGACACTCCACGGGCACTTTCTGCCCCTTCTCCTGGACCTCGAGGAACTCGCGCCGCTTGAGCAGGCGGAGGGCCTTGGGAAAGCGCTCGTCGCGAGATGGCGCCTGGCCCCCGGCCTTCACGCGAGCGTCCCGACTACTTCTTGTAAGCGGACACGACCAGGCGCTTGCGGCCCTTGGCGCGGCGGCGGCTGAGCACGTCCTGGCCCGCGCGGGTGGAGTTACGCTTGCGGAACCCGTGGGTACGGTTGCGCTTGATCTTCGACGGCTGGTAGGTGCGCTTGGACACGGCTGGACTCCTGGGATGCTGTGGCGCACACCCCGGAGGCGCACGCCTGATCCAATGAGACGGAGGAAGGCGGCGCTCGTAACCCGATCTCCCACCCAAGTCAACGTCGGATCACCGCTCGCCCTCCCCACCGGGGTCGCCCACCACCCCCCGCCGAACCCCCACCGGGAGTGAAGGGGGACAAGTCCAGGGCTCGGGACGTTCGCCACCCGGCGAAGGGAAGGCGGGTTGCGATCAGAAGGGGGGACTTAAAGGCGCGAAACCCTTGGGTTT